>NZ_JBECOS010000008.1:0-523244 GCF_040104455.1 Pseudoalteromonas sp. BZB3
TCCTGGGGCTGAAGTCGGTCCCAAGGGTATGGCTGTTCGCCATTTAAAGTGGTACGCGAGCTGGGTTTAGAACGTCGTGAGACAGTTCGGTCCCTATCTGCCGTGGGCGTTTGAGAATTGAGAGGGGCTGCTCCTAGTACGAGAGGACCGGAGTGGACGAACCGCTGGTGTTCGGGTTGTGATGCCAATTGCATTGCCCGGTAGCTACGTTCGGAATCGATAACCGCTGAAAGCATCTAAGCGGGAAGCGAGCCTCGAGATGAGTTCTCACTTTAACTTTGAGTTAACTGAAGGGCCGTTGGAGACTACAACGTTGATAGGCTGGGTGTGGAAGTGTAGTGATACATTAAGCTAACCAGTACTAATTACCCGTGAGGCTTAACCATACAACGCCAAAGTGGTTTTAGCTCAGAAGCTAATATGAACTAGAGTAGAAGTTTTAGAAATTATCAGATTTTTCCAGATTTTAACCAAATTTGCTTGGTGACCATAGCGTTTTGGAACCACCTGACTCCATGCCGAACTCAGAAGTGAAACGAAACAGCGTCGATGATAGTGTGGGTCTCCCATGTGAAAGTAGAACATTGCCAAGCACCTATTTAAAAAATAAGAATACGAACAAATTCAAAGAATTTGCCTAGTGACCATAGCGTTTTGGAACCACCTGACCCCATTCCGAACTCAGAAGTGAAACGAAACAGCGTCGATGATAGTGTGGGTTTCCCATGTGAAAGTAGAACATCGCTAGGCACCAAATTTTAGCCCCAACTCGAAAGAGTTGGGGTTTTTTCGTTTTGAGTCTTAAAAATTAAATAACAAATTATCATTCACTTTTCATTTAAACATAGTGATAATCCCACCTCACTAACCGCGAGCAAAATTTAAAGGTCACAATGAATTATATTCCCCTCAATGAATTCAAAAAGGCTTGGGTGTTTAGGCATCAAGACTTGAAAATTGCCCCGACTGATCTTGAAAAGATTAGACTTATGTCTCCGACACGTTCAGCTGTGCTTTGGTCTACTATGGTTAGTCGTGAAAAAGATCATCCAGACTTTTTCACTGAAAATGAATGGGCTGGGCAACCAAGTTCATGGCAAGAAAACTTGAACTGGGAAAAAGACTGGGAGGCGGGATTAGAAGAGCTACCAGAGAGCATAAATGAATTTCTAAAGTGGGAAAACAATACAACGGTCTATTTTTGCTTAAATAGAGACTGTGTGATTGAAACCCAGTTTGATGTTTTCAAACGTTGTTGGCAAAACTTTATGTTCCTTGCTGATGGTTGTTTATTACTTGGTAAAAAGCGCGATACGGTTGCACAGTTCTTAGAAAATGGTGATGTTAAACTGGGTAATAAACCGAAGGGCTAGCAGTAATACGTTGCACATGCTATAAAAACTGCAGTAACCAAAGAAGGGGATGTCAGTGCAGAGTGTGCAACAAGCTCAGCTATGGAACGATGAAAAAGAGCGGTTAATGTTTGCTGAGCTGGTTAATGTTTTCTACGCCAGAGAAATTCCAGCGCTTGCTGCTGTTCATAATGACCAGAAACTACGTAAATCATTGGCCAGTTTACCCTTCTATGTTGAACGCGCTGCACGGCATATAGTGCAAGGTGATATTCCGCTAGAGTTAGATTCACAAAATGGTGGTTGGCTTGCACCTCAGAAAAAGCTACCCTCTCAAGATCTAGAGCAAAACGCTTCATTTTATAAAAAACATGCTAAAACAGGATTAGTAATTCCTGTGCTAAAAGAGCATACGGGTTATCAGTCTTTGACCTTAGACTGTATTGATCAAGTTGACAAAAATAGTTTTCACAGCAACTTAAGTGGATGGTTTTTCTTTTCAGGCGCATCTCAATCCAACCCTAATCTTCAAGTACTAAAGCCAAGCAAACAGGTCATGACAGCAGCGTGCTGTGGTCATCAATGGCAATTTAATAAAGCAGTGCCTCCTAGAAGGCTTAGTTTGCGCGAGATGCTATTAGCCAGTATGATCAATTGGAAAAATGTTCGTTCTATGAAACGTAATGTTTGATTAATTTGTTATTGGGAAGTGCAGTTTTGCGTATATTTCAGTTTCTACTTCTTAGCCTTGCGCTATTTCTTCAGTATAAATTTTGGTTTGGCCATAATGGTATGCAAGATTATACGCGCTTGAAAAGTGTTGTAGACACGCATGAGATAGCGAATGAGAAATTAATTAAACGAAATAAGCTATTAAAAGCAGATATTGACGATCTTAAACTTGGTTTAGAAGGCGTTGAAGAAAGAGCAAGACATGAGCTTGGTATGATCAAGCCAAATGAAACCTTCATTAGAGTCTTACCGAATAAATAACATGAATAATTCTCCTATTATTGCTGCTGTTGTACCAGCTGCAGGTGTTGGCAGCCGTATGCAAGCAGAGATCCCAAAGCAGTATTTAAAAATAAATAATAAGTCTATTTTAGAGCACACAGTGGATAAGCTCAGCTCTATGAGTGAGCTTAACACCATCATGTTAGCGATTAATCCTGAAGATACGCTATTTAATTCTCAACAGTTTAGTACGATCAAAGTGCAAACTACTGAAGGTGGTAAAGAGCGAGCAGATTCAGTTTTAAATGCACTAAATGCACTTGAGACGCTAAACCCTGATTGGGTTTTAGTACACGATGCTGCAAGACCAATAGTGCAAATCGAAGATATACAAAAGTTGATTGCTAGCTGCTTTGAAAAGCAAGAAGGCGGTATACTTGCAGCTAAGGTCAAAGATACCATTAAACGTGGTCAACAATATAGCGAAGAGACCGTACCTCGTGTCGAATTATGGCAGGCACTTACACCTCAGTTATTTCCCTATCAGGCACTAAAAGATGCTCTGAAGACTTGTTTATCTGAATCAAAACTTATTACGGATGAAGCTTCAGCCATGGAGCTACAGGGTAAGCCAGTGTTACTCGTTGAAGGCCGCAGTGATAATATTAAAATTACCACGCCAGAAGATTTACGCTTAGCCGCGTTTTTACTAAAAGAGCAGGAAGAAGAAAATGATTAGAATTGGTCACGGTTTTGATGTACATAAATTCGGTGGTGAAGGCCCGTTAACGATCTGTGGTGAGAAAATTCCTTTTAAGCAAGGCTTTATTGCTCACTCTGATGGTGATGTTGCTATTCATGCTCTATGTGATGCTTTGCTCGGTGCAATGGCACTTGGCGATATTGGTAAACACTTTCCAGATACGTCTGCTGAGTTTGAAAATATAGACAGTCGTATTTTACTCAGACAAGTTATGGAACAGGTTACAGCGCTAGGCTATAAGCTCGGTAACTGCGATGTCACTATTGTTGCGCAAGCACCAAAAATGAGACCGCATATTGATAACATGCGTGCCAACCTTGCTGCTGATTGCCAGGCAGAACTGACTGAGGTAAATGTGAAAGCTACAACGACAGAAAAACTAGGCTTCGAAGGTCGCAAAGAAGGCATTTCAGCTCATGCAGTTGTGTTATTGGTTAAAGCATAATGGAATTGCACTATCTGTATGGCAAGCCCGAAGCAGTAGCTGATTTTAAAAGTCAGCCAGAAGATTTCATTGTAGATGAAATACTGGATATCGAACTGACCGGCGAAGGTGAACATGTCTGTTTGCATATTATTAAAAAACAGATAAACACCTTAGATGTCGCTAAGAAAATCGCAAAACAAGCTGGAACACATGTAAAAAATGTCAGTTATGCGGGACTCAAAGATCGCCATGGTGTTTGCAGTCAGTGGTTTAGTGTACCTGTTCCTATCAAGAAAGACGTTGATTTTACAGAACTAAACGATGACTTTATTTTTGTTACTCAGCAAAAGCGCCATAATCGAAAACTAAGAACAGGCTGTCACTCAGGTAACCGCTTTACGATCACACTAAGAAACATTGATAAGCCATTAGATATTTTGTCACGTATTAATGCAGTGCGTCAGGGCGTACCAAACTACTTTGGTGAACAACGCTTTGGCCATGATGGTCACAATCTTACTATGGCTGAGCGCATGTTTGCAGGTGAACATATTCGCGACAGAAAATTACGTAGCATTGTTATTTCTGCTGCGCGCTCACACATATTCAATCAACTTGTGAGTATGCGAGTAGAAGAACATGGCTTAGCTAAGACCTGGCATAGAGAAATCTTTATGCTAGAAGGCTCTAATGCGTTCTTTGAAGATGATATCAGCGATGAGAACATTGCAAGGTTAACCTCTGGAGACATTTGCTTGTCGGCGCCTCTGGTCGGTAAAGGTGAAAAAGGGTTAATTGCGCAGGAAAAAGAGTTTCTTGAAGCCTTTAGTGCTTGGCATCATGGTCTTGCCGAATTAGGATTAAAAAATGAGCGCCGCGCTCTACGATTGATCCCCATAGATCTAGAAGTGAAAACTTTGTCGTCAGACAGTATTGAATTACGTTTTGCACTACCTAAAGGGACATTCGCAACAGCAGTTCTTAGAGAGCTTGTTAATTACGTTGATGTGAATAAAAGCGCATTTGCAAATAAGGAAGAACGATGAAGATTTTACTCAGTAACGACGATGGAGTTCATGCAAAAGGAATATCCATATTGTATGAAGCCTTGAGCAAAATTGCCGATGTGACCGTTATTGCCCCTGATAGAAACTGTAGTGGCGCAAGTAACTCTTTGACATTGTTAAATCCATTGCGTGCAACACAATTAGACAATGGTTTTTACTCAGTAAATGGCACGCCGACAGACTGTGTTCACCTTGGTGTGAATCAGCTTTTAGATGAAGAGCCAGATTTAGTTGTGGCAGGCATTAACAATGGGGCTAACTTGGGAGATGATACACTCTATTCAGGTACTGTAGCTGCAGCCACAGAAGGGCGTCACTTAGGGTTACCTGCAATTGCAGTTTCTCTATGTTCAAAAAAAGAAGCGTATTATGAAACCGCAGCTGAAGTGGCGGTGAAAATAATCAAACAATTAAGTTCCCATCCGCTTCCTAAAGATCAAATTATCAATATTAATGTGCCAGATATTCCTTTAGCTGAATTAAAAGGGATCAAGGTAACGCGTTTAGGTGCACGCCATAAAGCCGACACTATGACTAAACAAATTGATCCTTGGGGGCGAAGTGTTTTTTGGTATGGCTCGCTTGGCTCTGAAAGTGATGCAGGCGAAGGCACTGACTTCTATGCTGTTAATCATGGCTATGCTGCAGTGACTCCGCTTAAGGTTGATATGACAGCGAATGAGAGCATCGATGCAATGTCTTCTTGGCTGGAAGGGGCCAACTAAGTGCTTGGCAATTATGCCCGTAGTGCAGATGCTTTAGCTGAGCAATTAAAAGCATCGGGAGTACAAGATAAAAAGGTGTTACAGGTAATCAAAAATACCCCTAGACACCTTTTCATTGATGATGTGCTAAAACATAAAGCCTATGAAAATACGGCATTGCCCATAGGTAATGGGCAAACTATTTCTCAACCATTTATTGTTGCAAAGATGACAGAAATTTTGCGACAAGTTGGTGTAAAAGGTAAGGTTCTTGAGATAGGTACAGGCTCTGGTTATCAAAGCGCGGTGTTAGCACAAGTGTTCGAACAGGTGTTCAGCGTTGAGCGAATTAAATCACTGCAGTGGCAAGCAAAGCGACGTTTACATCAACTAGACTTATACAATGTCTCCATGAAACATGGTGATGGTTGGCAAGGTTGGCAAACCAAAGGGCCATTTTCTGGGATTATTGTCACGGCAGCGGCAAAATCACTACCTCAAGCTTTACTTGAACAACTCGAAGACGATGGCGCTTTATTGCTTCCCATAGGGGAAGAAGAACAAGTATTAACGCTTGTGGTACGAAAAGGCGAGCAATTTATAGAGCATAAAATGGCACCAGTACGCTTTGTCCCGTTAATAGCGGGAGAAATTTCACTATGACCTTGCCTAACCTCTTCTTATCTTGTTATTTTTAATAAGTTAATCGTCAACTTTACTGGGTAAATGAATGCAAGCAGTGAACATGTTCATTATTTTGTTACTAATTGTGTTCATTGCAGGATGCTCATCAACGCACACACCTGCCCCCGTCACTTCTTTGACTTATGCTGATTCATTATCATCAAGAAAAATCATTATCAGAAACAATCGGTACACGGTGCAAAAAGGCGATACGCTGTTTGCTATTGCTTTTACCGCTAACAGGGACGTACGTACGATTGCAGCCCTAAATAATATCAAACCACCATACACAATTTTTCCAGGTCAAAAGTTAGTACTAGCTAAACCTAAAACGCGCAATAAAAAACGCACTCCACGCAAAGTTGTTAAAACAGAGACTATTGATAAGAAACAAAAAAATAACAACTTGGTAAAAAAAGATCTTGCGAAGCCAAAACAACGGGAGTATGTTCAAAAACAAGCCACTCAAAAAGTAAACACAGCAGCATCGAAAAAGAATGGCAAAATTGATTGGCAATGGCCGGCTCAAGGGCAAATAACCAAGCGCTTTTCTAACAAAGAGCAAGGTTATAAAGGCTTGCAGATCAAAAACAAATTAGGAACATCAGTAAGTGCGGCAGCAGCAGGGACAGTCGTATACGCAGGAAGCGCGTTGAGGGGGTATGGTAATTTAATCATCCTGAAACACAGTGATGATTACCTAAGTGCCTATGCTCACAACGATCGACTACTTGTTCGGGAGCAGCAAAGAGTTAAAGCTGGGCAGAAAATTGCCGAAATGGGAAATACGGATGCAACGCAAACGGCTTTGAGGTTTGAGATTCGCTTTAAAGGCCAAGCGGTAAATCCTAAGAAGTATTTACCATAAATGCTTTTATTACTGACTGTATGATGGATTAATACCACTCACTCGCTTGGGAGGATGATATGGCTCAAACAGCAAAGAAAGAGACTAAGAAGCTAGTCACTGCAGAAGCTGAAGTTGATGAAGCAGTACTAGATGACGAAAAAATGGAACTTTTGGAAGATGTCGAAACGGAAGATGATGTTTTTGCAAAAGAAGAAACCGTTAAGAATTTAGATGCAACCCAGTTGTATTTAGGCGAAATTGGTTTTTCCCCTCTATTAAGTGCCGAAGAAGAAGTTTATTTCGCGCGTAAAGCACTTAAAGGCTGTGAGGCTTCTCGCAAACGCATGATCGAAAGTAACTTGAGATTAGTGGTTAAAATTGCCCGTCGCTACAATAATCGTGGCCTTGCACTTCTTGATTTAATAGAAGAAGGCAATTTAGGCTTGATCAGAGCGGTTGAAAAATTTGACCCAGAACGAGGCTTTCGCTTTTCAACTTATGCAACGTGGTGGATAAGACAAACCATAGAACGTGCAATTATGAATCAGACTCGTACGATTCGCCTTCCTATCCATGTTGTTAAAGAACTTAACGTTTACCTTAGAACAGCTCGTGAACTGACACAAAAGCTTGACCATGAGCCAACTGCAGAAGAAATTGCAGAATGTCTTGACCGCCCAGTTGAAGACGTCACTAAAATGCTTCGCCTGAACGAAAAAATTACCTCTGTTGATACACCTATAGGCGGTGAGAATGATAAAGCGCTACTAGATATTATTGCAGACGAAAAGGGACACGGTCCTGAAAATGAAGTTCAAAGCAATGATATCAATAAGCATATTGTTGATTGGCTCGGTGAGCTTAACCCTAAACAACGTGAAGTGCTAGCAAGACGTTTTGGCTTACTGGGGTATGAACCTTCAACACTAGAAGATGTTGGCAGAGAAATTGGTTTAACACGCGAGCGTGTAAGACAAATTCAAGTTGAAGCCCTTAGACGTTTAAAAGATATTCTACAGCATGAAGGCCTAAATATAGATAGCCTTTTCGAGCAACAATAAGCTTAATTTAATAATAAAAAACCACTTCAACTGAAGTGGTTTTTTATTATTTATAATTGACAGATTAATTGAGTAAGCCTTTTAATTTATAAAGTAACTCATGTGCCTGGCGAGGAGTCAGATCATCAGGATCAATGTGCGCAAGTTGTCGTTCAACTTCTGACTCTTGCATAACAGGCTCTAATGGTAATTGACCTTGTGACTGAGCGGTTGGCTTTTGTTCGTCAATCACACTTTCATGTTGCTCAAGACGTTTTAACTTCTCTTTTGCCATGGCTAAAACGGGTTTTGGCACACCCGCGAGCCCTGCGACCTGCAGACCAAAACTTTTACTCGCAGCCCCATCTAATACCGTGTGCTTAAAGGCAATTGTATCGTTGTGTTCTACTGCATCTAAATGCACGTTTACAAGCCCTGTTTGTTGCTCTGCCAGCTCCGTTAGCTCAAAGTAATGTGTTGCAAAGAGGGTTTTAGCATTGAGCTTACTCGCTAGGTAGTCAGCGGTTGCATAGGCCAGAGATAAACCATCATAGGTGCTGGTACCACGGCCGATTTCATCCATTAATACTAGAGAGTTCTCGGTCGCATTGTTAAGGATCGTGGCGGTCTCGGTCATTTCTACCATGAAGGTTGAGCGACCAGAAGCAAGATCATCACTCGCGCCAATTCTTGTAAATATACGGTCAATGTGGCCGATACGCGCTTCACTCGCTGGTACATAAGAGCCAATGTGCGCCATCAAAGTGATAAGCGCCGTTTGACGCATATAAGTCGATTTACCACCCATGTTAGGACCTGTAATGATCAGCATTTTGCGTTGTTCATTGAGTTTCACTGGATTGGCAATGAATGGCTCTTGACTAACATGCTCAACAACCGGGTGACGACCATCAATGATGTCGATGCCACTTTCTAGCGTTAACTCAGGTTTGCAGTAATCGAGCGTTTGTGCACGCTCAGCTAACGTATTCAATACGTCTAAGTCAGCGAGTGCTGCAGACATTAATTGTAGTTGCTCTAGGTAAGGCGCAATATATTCGAATAACTGCTCGTACAATTGTTTTTCAAGTGCAAGGGCTTTGCTTTGACTGCCTAACACTTTGTCTTCATGCTCTTTCAGTTCAGGAATGATATAACGCTCGTTATTTTTAAGCGTTTGGCGACGAATATATTCAGGTGGCACAAGGTGAGAGTTAGCGCGGCTGATTTCGATGTAAAAGCCATGCACCTTGTTGTAGCCAATTTTAAGTGTGCTTATTCCAGTGCGCTCACGTTCACGCACTTCTAATTTTTCAAGAATATCGGTTGCACCTTGGCTCAGTGCTCGCCACTCATCGAGTTCAGCGTTATAGCCAGTTGCAATTACGCCACCATCGCGGATCAGCACGGGCGGATTATCAATAATCGCTTGCTCTAAGAGTGACTGTAGCTTAGGTAATACAGGCGATTGATCGCAAATCTGCTTTATACGTGGATCGTCTGCCTCATCGAGTAAAGCATGCAATGGTGCAAGGGCTTGCAAGGCACCGCGCAAACGCGTTAAGTCGCGAGGTCGAGCAGTACATAGCGCAAGACGCGCCACTACACGCTCAATATCGCCAATATGTCTTAAGCTGTCATAGAGCTCCATACAAATTTGGCTGTTGATCAAGCTGGCAATGGCATTTAGTCGGGCATTTAATTCGTTGCGATCACGTACCGGTGTATGAATACGACGCTTTAATAAACGTGAGCCCATCGGTGTCGCGGTTTTATCTAATACTTGTGCTAGGGTGTTTTCGATCCCGCCAGATAGGTTGACTGTGAGCTCTAAGTTTTTACGCGTTGCCGCATCTAAGATCACCGCATGTTCGTTCTTCTCAAGGGTAATGGCACGAATATGTGGCAGAGCAATGCGTTGTGTATCTTTAACATATTGCATCACACAGCCAGCAGCGATTAAGCCTGTATGTGCTTTTTCAACGCCAAAGCCGATTAGATCTTGTGTACCAAACTGCTGGCAAAGCAAATGTTTAGCAGTATCTAAATCAAATTCCCAATCAGGGCGACGACGACCGCCTTTGACTTGCTCAAGTAAAAATAGATTTTGGAATGACTCAGGGTAGAGTAATTCTGCGGGTTGTAGGCGCTGTAGCGTCGAAACCAGTGCTTCATCGGTGTTTAGTTCAACAATGTTAAAACGGCCTGAGTTGATATCAAGATAAGCGACGCCGTATTGGCCTTGTTTATTCTGATAAACGCTGGCAAGTAAGTTGTCTTGACGCTCTTGTAACAAAGCTTCGTCACTGACCGTACCCGGTGTGACAATACGTACCACTTTTCGCTCAACTGGCCCTTTGCTGGTGGCAGGATCGCCAACTTGCTCACAAATCGCTACTGACTCCCCCATCTGCACTAGGCGAGCAAGATAGTTTTCAACTGCATGATAGGGCACACCCGCCATTGGAATAGGTGCACCGCCTGCCTTACCGCGATGGGTCTGTGAAATATCGAGTAGTTGTGCTGCACGAATCGCATCGTCAAAGAACAATTCATAAAAGTCACCCATGCGATAAAACAGTAAAATGTCTTGATGATCCGCTTTGATCCGCAGATATTGCTGCATCATGGGAGTTTGTTGTTTTATAGTATGTTCTGAATATAAATCTATCGACATGCAATGACCTAAAAGGATAATGATGGAGCTACAGCAACAAGTGAGTACTCTAGCGTCAAAGTTGGGCGCTATTTTAGCTGATAAACGACTGACGATCACTACCGCTGAATCATGTACAGGCGGAGGAGTGAGTTATGCGCTTACCGATACATCGGGCAGTTCACGATATATTGACCGCTGCTTTGTCACCTACAGTAATGAAGCTAAGCAGGTATTGCTGGGGGTAACTGAAAGTACCTTACAGGAACACGGTGCAGTCAGTGAACAAACCGTGTTAGAAATGTGTGCAGGCGCTGCAAAAGCTGCCAATGCAGACTTTGCTATTGCAATTTCGGGAGTCGCTGGGCCTACAGGAGGCAGTGATGAAAAACCGGTAGGTACTGTGTGGTTTGGCCTATTTTTGTCGGGAAAACAGCATACCTATCATTGTGTTTTTACTGGAAATAGAGCAGAAGTTAGAGAGCAAGCTATTGTTTTTTCTTTAGAAAAATCAATTGAGCTATTAAATTCATAAAAATATGCTTGATACTGTAATTTCATACAGTATACTTACTGGCATTACGCAAGATTGGAGAAGCAAATGAACGACAATAAACAAAAGGCACTAGATGCCGCGTTATCACAAATTGAACGCCAATTTGGTAAAGGTTCAATCATGAAACTAGGTGATAGCCAAGCGTTAGACATTGAAGCAATTTCTACTGGCTCACTAGGTATTGATATCGCATTAGGCATAGGTGGTTTACCAACTGGTCGTATTGTCGAGATTTATGGTCCTGAATCATCAGGTAAAACAACGCTTACTCTTCAAGTTATTGCCGAAGCCCAAAAGCAAGGTAAAACATGTGCATTCGTTGATGCTGAGCATGCATTAGATCCAGTCTATGCAGAAAAGCTGGGTGTTAATGTTGACGAGCTGCTTGTTTCTCAGCCTGACACGGGTGAGCAAGCATTAGAAATCTGTGACATGCTAGTTCGTTCAGGTGCAGTAGATGTAGTGATTGTTGACTCGGTAGCAGCACTAACACCTAAAGCTGAAATTGAAGGTGATATGGGTGATGCACACGTTGGTCTTCAAGCGCGTCTAATGTCACAAGCTTTGCGTAAGCTAACTGCTAATATCAAACGTTCAAATACGCTTTGTATCTTCATCAACCAAATTCGTATGAAAATTGGTGTGATGTTCGGTAACCCAGAAACAACGACAGGTGGTAATGCGCTTAAGTTCTACTCATCAGTACGTATTGATATTCGTCGCATTGGCTCGGTGAAAGATGGCGATGAAGTAGTGGGTAACGAAACACGAGTTAAAGTTGTTAAGAACAAAGTTGCACCGCCATTTAAGCAAGCTGAATTTATTATCATGTATGGTCAAGGTATCTCTAAAGAAGGTGAATTAATTGACCTAGGTGTGAAGCACAAACTGGTTGAAAAATCAGGTGCATGGTACAGCTACAACGGCAGCAAAGTAGGTCAAGGTAAGTCTAACTCAATTAAATTCTTAAAAGAGAACGTTGAGATCGCTAACGAGATTGAAGGCAAGCTAAGAGATATGCTTTTACTTCAAGCGACTATCCAGCCTGAAGAAGGTGAAGATAAAGGTCTAGCGGAAGGCGCAGAGCTTTAACCGCCAACTAAATTCAGAATATCAAACAACATCTCCAAAGCCTGCTTAGCAGGCTTTTTTTGTTTTTATACCTTGTTGATTCTTTTTACTACAGATTGCTGGTGAATATGCCGCAGCTATACAAGTGTTAAGAAAAGTGCATAGGTAAACACCTATTCAGATTAAAGAAATTTTAAATTGGTGGTTTATCTTTTTTATAATCTCTTTAAACTTATAGTGTTTCTTATTTAAAAATAAGGTTACCGTAAGTCTATGAAAATACACCTTGGTCGTCGCGCATTTTCAGCCATGGAACTACATACTTTGTTTCATGGATATATTTACGGTGATGAAAAGCAAAAGCGTGAACAGCCAAAGCACTGGCACTTCTGGTTGCCTTTGATTGCTTATTATACCGGTGCTTATAGCGATGAAGTTGGCAATTTAACCCTTGATGATGTGGTAAAAATTGAGGGCGTGCATTGTTTTAAATTTGCGACACACCAGAAAATTCAATCTAGAGTAGTGCCTATTCATACTGCACTTTGGCAAGCTGGATTAGAACCGTATCTAGAGTTTGTAAAAAGCCAAAACGAACAGCGTTTGCTGTTTGACCTGCCAGCAAAAACAGGACGCTACAGCGAAAAAGTGCGTATTTGGTTTTCGGGTGAAGGCAAGCGATTAGGGTATTTACAAAAGTGCGATATTCCAAGTATTGATCAGCAAGGCCACAAAACGTCAGTAAGTAGCCTACGTTTGAACTTCGAACAGCAAATTCGTATTTCAGCCATTCAACACTTAAACAAACCTGCATTTCATTATTTATTAGGTCTAAAAGATAATGCTCTATTAAAAGAACCTACCCCACAGTTGTTAAAAAAGATCATTGCACCCGTGCGCGTGATCAATTCATCTGTGCATTGGCAGCGCTTTTTAGAAAGGCATTGATTTTTGTTTTTAGGTTAGTTGACATGTTTTAGTGATTGTCGGGCTAAAGCCGCGACCTACTGGTGAAAGAGAGCTTTTAGCGTAGGTGGTCATTTATGGCGACAATTTATTTAGCAATCAGGCCATAGCTAACTCTGATTTACCACCTAGCCAGCGGGCTACAAGCGGCTTCACTGTCTCAGGTTGTTGCTGCATCAAGGTAAAAGCCAGTGCGCGAACTTGAGGTAATAAGTGCTTATCACGAGTTAGGTCTGCCACTTTAAACTCGGCTAAGCCGGTCTGTTTAGTGCCAAGCACTTCACCTGGGCCGCGAATTTCTAGATCTCGCTCAGCAATCACGAAACCGTCATTACTGTCTCTCAGAACGCCTAGACGCTTTTGCGCAGTGACAGACAGTGGCGCATGATAAAGTAGTAGGCAATGCGATGCGATGGCACCCCGGCCAACACGCCCTCTTAGCTGGTGGAGTTGGGCTAATCCTAAGCGTTCAGGGTTTTCGATAATAATTAAACTGGCATTGGGGACGTCGACCCCAACTTCAATCACGGTTGTCGCAACTAATACATGGTATTCACCAGCTTTAAAAGCCGCCATGATCTCTTGCTTTTCTTGTGGCTTCATTCGGCCATGCACTAGGGCTATTTTTAATTCTGGCAGTAATTCTTTTAATTGCGCAGCGGTGTCTTCAGCAGCTTGGCATTGTAAAACCTCAGATTCATCGATAAGCGTACATACCCAATAAACTTGGCGCTGATCTTCTATACAGGCACTTTTCACCCTTTGTATCACTTGCTCACGGCGTGTATCAGGCACTGCAACTGTGGTGATTGGCGTGCGCCCCGGAGGCAGTTCATCAATGACAGACGTTTCTAAGTCTGCATAAGCGGTCATGGCTAACGTTCGCGGAATAGGTGTGGCAGTCATAACTAACTGGTGCGGATAGCAGTTATTAAATTTCCCCTTTTCTCTGAGCGCTAAACGTTGATGCACACCAAAACGATGCTGCTCATCTATGATGATCAATGCCAGATTATGAAATTCGACTTGCTCTTGGAATAGCGCATGGGTGCCGATCACCATCTGGGCTTTGCCAGAAGCGATGCTTTCCAGTACTTGTATGCGCTCTTTGCCTTTGGTTTTGCCACCTAACCAAGCGGTTTCTATACCTAAGCTACTGAACCAATTTTTAAAACTAATGCCATGTTGTTCAGATAAAATCTCAGTCGGTGCCATTAATGCCACTTGATAACCCTTGGCAATGGCAGTCAAAGCACTGAGCGCAGCAACTAAGGTTTTACCAGAGCCCACATCACCTTGGACTAAGCGCATCATAGGATAGGGCTGTTGTAAGTCTTGCTTTATTTCTGCCACGACGCGACTTTGCGCATTGGTTGGACTAAACGGTAGCTGAGCTAAAAATTCAGGTTCGAGTTTATTCGTCGGTGGTAAGGATACCGCTTGTACTGCCTGACCTTTCTGGCGCAGTTGCAATAAACTGAGGTTTTGCGCTAACAGTTCTTCAAATGCTAAACGCTGCTGCGCGGGATGCTCCCCCAATTCGAGTAAACTCAAGTCGGTATCTTGAGGTGGTCGATGAAGTTGTAATACTGCGTCTTTTAAACTCAGTTGATTAGGGCGATATTGCTGCGGTAAATATTCTTCTAAATCGTATTTATCGAGTAAGTCGAGTGCTTTGTTGGCAATGCTACGAATACTCAGTTGCTTTAGGCCTTCGGTTGTTGGGTAAACCGCGGTTAGGGTTGCGAGGTTCGGATCTTGCGGCTCAGTGGGACAACTGCGAATATTGTATTCTGGGTGAGCCATTTCAAGCCCAGCCCGTCCTCGTCTTACCTCCCCGAAACAACGGATAATTTTACCGGGTGACATGGCATTCTTTTGTGCAGCATTAAAATTAAAGAAGCGTAGCGTAAGTCTACCGGTCCCATCGTTAACGTGACAAACCAACATGCGACGTTTACCGAAGGTAATATCACTGTGCTCAATTTCAGCTTCAATACTGACATGAGTATGCGGCATTAACTCATTAATCGTATAAGTGCGTGCGCGGTCTTCGTAGCGAAGTGGTAAATGAAATAGCATGTCTTGCACAGAAGCAATGCCTAATTTAGCTAAACGTTCGGCAACTTTAGGCCCAACACCTTTGAGCTCAGTGATCGGGTAGTTGGCTAAATTAGGACTCGACATACTATTCCTTAATGATTTTTATATGACTACTTTTGCTTGAACTTAAGCGTGTTCCAGAACGCTTCATCTGCGACAATTTCACCTTCATCATCGAGTGCAGGGTAAGGTAAGCCTTTCTCCACACAGCGATTCGCAATAATAGGATGGCAGCCTTCAAACAGGAGTTTGTGTTTAACCTCAGAATCTAACATATCGTTGCGATCGTAAAGGCCTGCTTCTTCACGCTGTCTTTGTGCTTCATATAAAATCAGTGCTGCAGCCACCGATACATTGAGTGATTGCACCATACCAGCCATTGGAATAACAATGTGCTTATCGGCATGGGCAAGTGCTTTATCTGAGATACCTAAACGTTCTTGACCCACGATCACAGCCGTTGGCTTGGTGTAATCAATTTCGCGGAAATCAACGGCTTCATCGCTGAGGTTAGTTGCCAACAATTGAATGCCAGGGTTCTGCTCGCGAATTGCAGCAACCGCCTGATCAATATCATCATGCATGTGGGTCTCAACCCAGTTTTTACTGCCGCCAGAGGTGTTGTTGGTTAAACGACGCTGATCTTGTGGCCATACAGCATGTACATGGTGGCAGCCTACAGCGTCAGCTGTGCGCACAATGGCAGATAAATTATGATGTTTATGCACTTCATCTAAACATACCGTTAGGTCGGTTTGGCGTCTGTCTAAAACCTGCTTTACGCGATGAAAACGTTTATTGTCCACGGTTACTACTCTAATTCTCAAAATTGCGCCGATTATACGCGTTTATCGCGCTTAGGGCATTACTTCACGGCAAATTGGGTTTTGCAATGAAATCAGTGTTTCTGTTGATTGAATTGCTTCTATGGTTTGTATTTTATTGATCAGAACATCTTGTAGGTGATCGATTGAACGTGCCATGACTTTAATAAAAATACTGTAGTTGCCTGTGGTGTAATAAGCCTCTACAACTTCGTTAAAGCCTCTTAGCTGCTCAATGGTGCTCGGGTAGTCACCCGCATGTTTTAGGTTAACCCCGATAAAACAGCAAACGTCATAACCAAGTTGCTTTGGATCTATGGTGACTTGCGTACCAAGTATGATCCCCGCTTGCTTCATCTTCTCAACTCGAACGTGAATAGTTCCCGAACTCACAGCAAATCGTTTTGCTAATTCGGCATAAGGTGTACGCGCATTATCCATTAATGCGTGCAAAATCGATTTATCGAGATTATCGATCTGATAATTTTCCATGCTTTTAAAGGCTCATAATTTATGAATCATTAAAATTTACCTGAAATTTTTAATGAAAAATATAGCGTAAAGGTATTTTTGTTGTTGGATCTTGTTTTTATGTTCGAATTTGTTGACGATGGATTTAACAGCACAGAGCGAGCTGGGTTGCAGACTCCGTGTAATCGAATATTGGGAATGAGGAACCAAATATGAAAACAAGTTATCTAGAAACACAAAAACAGATCAGCGCCGTGAAACGTTTTTTCTCGGAGCAACTAGAAAGCCAGCTTGGCTTGTTAGAAGTTCAAGCGCCTATTTTGGCTAAAGTAGGTGACGGCATTCAAGATAACTTGAGCGGCACAGAAAAAGCGGTTTCGGTTAAGGTAAAAACATTACCAGAAGCGAGTTTTGAAGTGGTGCACTCACTGGCTAAATGGAAACGCAAAACTTTAGGCGATCATGGTTTTGCTGTCGGTGAGGGGCTATATACGCATATGAAAGCGTTGCGTCCTGATGAAGATAAATTATCTCCAATCCACTCTGTCTTTGTTGACCAGTGGGATTGGGAAAAAATCATCTGCGCTGACAGTGAGCGCTCTCTAACAAAGCTTAAATCTACTGTTGAAACATTATTTTCAGCCATTAAAGCAACTGAGAAAATGGTGGCGAGCGAGTATGGCTTAACGCCATTTTTACCAGAAAAAATTACTTTTGTGCACAGTGAAGCATTGCGCCAAATGTACCCTGACTTTACCGCTAAGCAGCGCGAAAAGGCCATTGCACAAGAATATGGTGCGGTATTCTTAATTGGTATTGGCGGTGCATTAGGTGACGGCGAAATTCATGATTTGCGTGCCCCTGACTATGATGACTGGTCTACAGCCACTTGTGATAAATATCAGGGCCTGAACGGCGATATCCTAGTTTGGAACCCAGTGCTTGAAGATGCGTTTGAGATCTCCTCTATGGGTATTCGTGTTTGCCCTGAGTCGTTAAAGCGCCAGTTAGCGATTACTTCAGATGATGCGCGTTTAGAGCAAGATTGGCACAAACAGCTGGTGGCGGGTGAGATGCCGCAAACCATAGGCGGTGGTATTGGACAATCACGCTTAGTGATGTTGATGCTACAAAAACAACATATTGCACAAGTGCAAGTAGGCGTGTGGGGCGATGAATTAAAGCAGCAAGTTGAAGGTGTGTTGTAAGCTCGGTAGCACCGACTTTACGCCGGGTTTTGTTTAGCTAGCGAGTTCTTAGGGTAAAGTTAGCGAGTTGACATGATGAATTGTAGGCGCAGGTTTACCCTGCGCTTTTTTATGCGCGACATAAAGCCGTGACCTAAAGGTGTAAAAGGGTCATTTGGTATGTCTTTATTTATGAAAATAAGTTTTATGAACCACCTAACAAAAACAAATGGAGTTTAAAACTCAATCTTTACTTCATTATCGACGAGCTTGGCTGTACAAGGAGGGTATTGTCTTTGTGTTTTATAAACGCGATCAAAAATATGGATCTCTACATCACTGTTTAAGGCTTTATTAACCGTTAATTGGGTATTGTCGAGTAAGTCATGTAAGTGGTGATCTAACTCGCTGAGCTGCTTTTCTAGTTGTTCAGCTTGTTGGCAATAATGTTGCTGAGTTGCCAAAATCTTTTGCATGATTGTTTTTTTCTTGTCAGCGTCTTTTAAATGGTCTGCTTTTTCTACCGCTTGCTGAAGGGCATTTAGCTGCTCTTCAACACCAGAGAGTTCTTTGACACATTCATCAGTTTTGGCCGTTAAAGCCATCCCGCTGCGCGCCAAGAAAATATTCATTTTGGTACCAGTTGATGTGCCAATTTCTCCTGCAATCACTTTCTGTGCATCAATGATTTCACCACCGATTAACTTACCGTTTGGTTTGTCACCATCGCCAATGGTAATAGCATCAAATGCTTTTAGGTCACAGTGGTTGCTTTGTTTGTGTACAGTAATGTTATTTGCTTCAAGGTAAGCATATTGGCCATGAGAGACCTCAATATTTCCCCCAGCTATAAGCTTACAGGTAAGTTCTTCATCATTGTGTTGATGGTCGAGATGACCAATAGCAGCTTGCTTTACTTCAATATTTCCCTTTGTTTGTATTTCGGCTGACTCTACGCTGCCAAGGATTGTGACATCACCTTTGGCGATAATTTTCATTCCTGGTGCAACACTTTTGCTGACGATCACACTGCCATCAAATTCAATGTGACCACTTTTAACACTGACTTCATCGATGGTAAAAACATCGTCCACTCTCAAGCCATTATTGATTTCGCTTGGGCAGCCCGATAGTGTAGCAATCAGTTGTAGAGGGTTTTTAGTGGAGATTTCGGTGCCTTCACCTGCTGTTAACTGAAAAGTATTACCTGGTTTGGCAGGTAAGATCTCTCCTAAAACGTTAAAGCCATCAGTGCCATTTGTAGCAGGAATTTGTGTTGCTAATAATGTACCTTTTTCGACACTTGCTAAAGCGCCAAAGTCGCGCATGTCGACGCTACCATCTTCACGAAGTTTGGGTTGTTTTAAGCGTTGTTTTAACGTGCAAACATGCAGTTTTAACGTGGCAGGCTCGCCGTTGGTTGGCATTCTTCCCTGTGCAAGCATTTCTGAAACTTCATCTCCGGGCTGAGCTAGATGTTGCTTCTTAAGTAAATTCTCAAGGTAGACATTTTTGAAACCACGGGTAACGCCAGCGGCAATTAGTGCTTTTTTAGCCTCTTCGAGCGAAATGGCCTTACCGCCATAGGCGACTGTAATTGTACCAACTGCTTGCATTTTCTCTTCACAGACATCGACTTTAAATGTGGCGTCATGCTTAATGGCGACCGCTAAAATCTTTTCTGTTTGATCGCCTTTAAAATACGCTTTAATACTCTCGTGATCGACTTCACATTGCGCAAACGGCGACTGTTTTAAGGCATCAAGAATAAAGCCTTCGCTCGGAGGCGCGGCTTGAGCGATGTCCATTAAAATTTTGCCATTGTGTGCAAGTTTAAACACGTTATCTACCTTATAAAGCGAAAACCTAATACTTTTGTTTAGTTAAATTTGTTTTAACTACCTCCAGATTGCTTAAAAGTAAGACATTAGTCAAGTGTGTAAGATCAAAGGTTTGGGTGATAGCTAAAGTAGCAAGCAGGGAGGAAAATGAAGCTGGGGAAAAGTAAAACTGTGGGCACAATGAAGATGTCATGCCCACAGTCAAAGTGATTACAACGTGAAGCTAAGCTGTAAACCAGCGCCTAAGTCGTTCTCACCAGATGTTTGTGCCATTAAGTCTAGGCGTACAACACCAAATGGGCTTAATCCAAAGCCAACACTGTAGCTGTCTTCTTTATCACCATTGAAATCGTGACGGTAACCAGCACGAATTTGTACCCAGTCAAACGCATTTAACTCTAAACCAAGACGTGCGAATTGGCTTTCTTCAGTTAGGTTTGAATGTTGAGGTGCGGTTAAATCAACATCAGCAGCAAGGGTAACGATGTCACCGTTGTAAGAGATACCAGCAATATACTCAGGCCCAACTTTGTAAGAAGGCGTGATACCTTGGCTTGTTACAGAGTCGTAGTCATTTTCGATGAGGTTTTTAGCCACGAAACCAACCGTGACTCTTTCAGTTAGCTCAGTTGCTAAGCCAATATCGAAGTTGAAGTTATTTTCTGTTTTCGTGTAATCGTTTGCATCAAAGTCATCTTCGTCAAATTCATTTACTTTTGATACGTAGTTAAATGAATCAACTTGTTGGAACTTAGGTGTGATGCTCCAATATACTTGCTTATCAGAAACAGTAAACTGATTTGCATAGGCAAAGCCGATTTCGCTAATTGCTGCACCTACAACTTGTAAGCGAGAGTTTAGCTCTTCAAGTTCTTCAGGCGTTTGTGCATTTGCAATTACATTTACATCATCACCAGAAATGAATAGATTTGCATTTGCGTCAATATCTGTATTTGCATAAAGCGCAAAACCACCAATACGACTAGGTGAAGCAAGGGCCATTGCGAGGTTTGCTTCAATATCGATACCACCGTTTAATTTATCTAAATCAGATGCTAGTTGCTTTCTAGCTCTATCTAATTGATCAACGGTAACATTACCGCCAGATTCAGCTAGTTCTAATAAGTCTGAAAGCTCGTCGAAGCTATCTTGGAAAGTATCGATGTGGTCACGCAACTCTTGCTCGTCTCGAACAAATACGTTAGCAGAAGGTAAGATTAACCCGAAGTCGTCAGTCTCATCAGAGTGGCGATTGATCAATGCTGGGTTAATTAACACTGAAGATAGGTAGTCTGCAGAAGCGACACCGACATTACCCATACCTTGAGAGCGAGTATCAGCAGCAGACACAGCCGCAGACGTTGCACTTGCTAAAAGTGCTAAAGCAATACGTTTTTTCATCTATGAAAACCTTGTTGTATTGAGAGCAGAAAAGTTACGCTTATTCTAGCAGCTTCATTGGCGTCGCATAAAAATTTTCAGTTAAAAAAATATGAAAGATTAATTGATATCAACCTTCTTAATAACTAGAAAGTAGTTAGCTCAGGCTCGAATGCGAGACAAAGGGCGTCGAGCCGTTGGGCTTCATGGATGAATAATTGGCAGTGCCCATCTCATGGTAACGAATTATTCAGAACCAGTTGGGTGAGAGCCGCCCTAAAATAGCGAAAGCGTGCAGCTATTTTAGGCTCGAACGCGAGACAAAGGACGTCGAGCCGGGCGATGCTTCATGGATGAATGATTGCTAGTGCCTATCTCATAGTAACGAATTCTTCAGAACCCGTTGGGTGTATCGCCACTACAGAATCAAAGTCTGCTTTAGTCGCGCCCATCTTCATTGCCACAGCAAAACCTTGGATCATTTCGTCAACCGCAAAACCAATACCGTGTAAACCAACGATTTTCTCGTCTTCGCCCACACAAACTAGTTTCATTTTGCAAGGTTGGCGATGTTGCGTCACAGCGGTGTACATAGCAGCAAACGTAGAAGTGTACACTTTCACATTTTCTTCTCCGTACTGTGCGATCGCTTGTGGCTCGGTTAAGCCGATTGTGCCGATAGGTGGGTGGCTAAATACCACTGTTGGTACTAGTTCATAATCCATTTTTGCATCTGGCAGTTCAGGGTTAAATAAACGCTCAGCCAGCATACGACCTGCTTTTACGGCTACAGGCGTCAGTTCAATACCGCCTTCCATAATGTCGCCCAGTGCATAGATCCTCGGTACAGAGGTGTTTTGGTATTCATCGGTTTTAATAAAACCACGCTCATTGGTTTCAACATCAGTGGCTTGTAGATTGATTAAATCAGTCACTGGCTCACGACCAATCGCCCAAATAACTTGGTCAACCGTATGAGTGTCGCCATTTTCTAAATGCAAGGTCACAGAGCCATCAGTTTCTTTTGTCAGCGCTTTTGGTGTGGCGTTGGTATGAAGTCTAGGGCCTTCTTTTTCCATCACTTCAGTGAGTGTTTCAACAACCAAGGGGTCGAAGCTACGAAGTGGTGCATGTTTACGGACAAAAAGATGTGTCTCAGTACCAAGACTATTTAGAACACCAGCAAGTTCAACTGCAATGTAGCCTGCACCAATTACAGCAACACGACGTGGTTGCTTATCTAATTCGAAAAAGCCGTTTGAGTCGATACCATATTCTGCGCCTGGAATGTTCGGAACAGAAGGGCGACCACCTACCGCGATAGAAATATGATCAGCCGTATAGTGCTCACCGTTCACTTCGATGGTTTTGTTATCAACGAATTTAGCAAAGCCGTTGATCACGGTTACGCCATTTTTTGCTAAATAACCTTCGTAACCTTTATGAATTCGGCCAATATAGGCTTCGCGGCTCTCTACTAACTTAGCCCAATCGAAGTTTTTAAGTTCAACATCAAAGCCGTAATCTGGTGCGTAAAGCTTAATTGCTTCAGCGACTTGTGCGCCGTGCCACATCACTTTTTTAGGTACGCAGCCGACGTTTACACACGTGCCGCCCATATGTTTAGCTTCAATTAAAGCGACTTTTGCGCCACGCATTGCCGCACGGTTAGCCGATGCAATACCACCGCTACCGCCACCAATGGCAATATAATCAAAATGTTGAGCCATAAAAACTCCTTAAAAATTGGTTTTATGTTCTAAGCTATTCTGTAATAGAAAGGCGAAGTATCAAGAATATTTCAGTCTAACTTGTAATTGCGGCATTTGCCCCAATTTCAATGCTAATACGGTAAATATATGACGAAAGCGCATATTTTATAAGAACAGATTAAAGGAAAGAGCATTTATGAGTAACCCACTGATCGGCCTAGAAGGTTTACCGCCATTTTCGAAAATTCAACCAGATCATGTAGTGCCAGCACTAAAAGCGGCAATTGAACATTGTCGTAAAACCATTGACGAAGTATTGGCAAAACAAGCATTCACTTGGCAAGGGCTGGTGGTGCCACTTGAAGAGGCGGATGACAAGCTTTCTCGTATGTGGTCGCCAGTATCACACATGCACTCAGTGGTTAACTCTGAAGATTTACGCAAAGCTTATGATGAGTGTTTACCACTTATTTCAGAATATTCAACCTATGTGGGTCAGCATCAAGGTTTATATGAAGCCTATAAAGCGTTAAAAGACTCAGAAGAATTTGCGTCACTGAGTATTGCCCAGCAGACCTCAATTAATAACGCGCTACGTGATTTCACTTTGTCGGGTATCGCGTTAGATAGTGATAAACAAAAGCGTTATGGCGAAATTTCAGCGCGTTTATCAGAGCTCGCTGCAAAGTTTGGTAATAATGTGATGGATGCGACACAAGCATGGCAAAAACATATCACAGATGAAAGCCAACTAGCGGGCTTGCCCGAGTCGGCAATTGCCTTAGCGGCGCATACGGCACAAAGCAAAGAACTTGAAGGCTGGGTGTTTACTTTAGATATTCCGTCTTACCTGCCTGTGATGACTTACGCTGATAACCGTGAGTTACGTGAAGAAATGTACCGCGCATTTAGCACTCGCGCTTCCGATCAGGGCCCGAATGCCGGAGAGTTTGATAACTCAGAGTTTATGGCTGAAGAGCTAAAGTTACGTCATGAATTAGCTCAGCTACTAGGTTTTGACAGCTTTGCAGATAAATCATTGGCAACAAAAATGGCTGAAAGTCCGGCGCAGGTTTTTGAGTTTTTAAATGACTTAGCGGCTAAGTCTAAACCACAAGCTGAACAAGAGTTAAAAGAGCTACAAGCATTTGCTGAGTCTGAATATCAAATGACAGATTTACAAGCCTGGGATTACGGTTACTTTGGCGAGAAGTTAAAGCAAGCTAAGTATGCCATTTCAGACGAACAGTTACGTCCATACTTCCCGGCAGATACAGTATTAAAAGGCTTGTTCACCACAGTTAATAAGCTATTTGGCATTAAAGTTACAGAGCTTTCTGATTTTGATACTTATCATGAAGATGTTCGCTTTTTTGCTGTGCACGATAAAAATGATGCTCTTCGTGGCCACTTCTACCTAGATTTATATGCTCGCGAGCACAAACGCGGTGGCGCGTGGATGGATGACTGCATGGGTCGTAAAATTCGTGCCAATGGCGAGCTGCAAACACCGGTGGCATACTTAGTATGTAACTTCAATAAAGCCGTCGGCGACAAGCCTGCTTTATTCACTCACAACGAAGTGACCACTTTATTCCACGAGTTTGGTCATGGTATTCACCATATGTTGACGCAAATCGACGCTTCAGCGGTTGCGGGTATTAATGGTGTTGCTTGGGATGCCGTAGAGTTACCAAGTCAGTTCTTAGAAAACTGGTGCTTCGAAGAAGAGGCGCTGAGCTTTATCTCTGGTCACTTTGAAACTGGTGAGCCATTACCTAAAGAGTTACTTGATAAATTATTGGCTGCGAAAAACTTCCAGTCGGCCATGCAGATGTTACGCCAGTTAGAGTTTAGTTTATTCGACTTCCATATTCATGCTGATTATAAGGCCGAAGAGGGTTGTCAAATTCAGTCTACTTTAAATGAGGTGCGTAAGCGTACAGCCGTGGTTAAAGCGCCTGAGTTTAACCGTTTCCAACATGGCTTTAGTCATATTTTTGCAGGTGGCTATAGCGCGGGTTATTACTCTTACAAATGGGCGGAAGTTTTATCGGCAGACGCGTTTTCTCGTTTTGAAGAAGAAGGCGTGTTTAACTCACAAACTGGACAAGACTTTCTGCAGAATATTCTAGAAAAAGGCGGTTCTGAAGCGCCAATGGAATTATTCAAGCGCTTTAGAGGTAGAGAACCACAAGTTGACGCATTACTCCGTCATAGTGGAATAGCGTAAGATTTTTGTAGCGCGGGGTAGACCCTGCGCCAAGATTGCAAATTTGCATAATAATTACTCAGAGTTTGATGTAGTTTTAAAAATAAAAGCGTCTTCGGGCGCTTTTATGCTTTTTGGGGTTCGCAAAATTATCATCTCCAGCTATGCTATTTAAAGACATGATTTATTAAGGGAAATGGTATGAGCAGACTGGTGCTGGCTATCGATGACGACAAGTTAGTGCATAAGATCATCGAAGACGCGTTGGCTGAAAGCTGTAAATTGATCCGAGCTAAAAATGGTGATGAGGGGTTGCGGTTAGCCCTTAAATATCAACCCGATATTATTCTTCTTGATGTAGAAATGCCTGGCATGAACGGCTTTGAAGTATGTGAAAAGCTAAAAAAAGCGTCACAAACCAAAGAAATTCCAGTGATGTTTCTTTCTTCTCGCACAGATATCTCTGAGCGTATGCGAGGTTATAACTCTGGTGCTGCAGACTACATAGTAAAACCTTTTAACCGAGAAGAGTTGCTTGCCAGAATCAATGTACTTGATGACTATCGTCAAGTGTCTCAGCGCCTTAAACAAGATATGGAGCAAGCGCAGATCACCGCCGAAATTGCGATGACAGATTCGGGTGATATGGGTCGGATTATGCGTTATGTTGGTCAGTCGTATCACGCCCATGATCTAGAAAGTTTATCGAGCTTTTTCTTCGAGTTCTTTGTGCCTTTACAGCTAGAAGTCGCGGTCGCATTTTGGCATAAACAAGGTGAGGCGTTTAAATCTGCTGAAGGTGCTATTCAGCCTATTGAGCAAGAACTGTTAGAGCAAAATCGTGAAGGTAGTCGTTTTGTCGACTTTGGTCGTCGTACCATTATTAATTACCCTAAAGTCTCTTTGCTGATCAAAAATATGCCGACCGAAGATCCTGGTATGTACGGTCGTTACAAAGACTTGCTGCCACATATTTTGGAGGCGACGAATGCCAAAATTCAAGATATGGAAGAGAGTGAGCAAGCAATCGAGCAAGTAGCGCACATAGGTCAAGTATGTGATGACATTGCGCAGCAGTTAGTTTTTTTAGATATGCACCACAGCACGCAATCAGATAACTTCCGGCAATTACTGGTCGCTGAAGAAGTTGCAAATTTAGAGCAATTAAAAGAAGTTTCTCAGCATTTCGCCTTTTTGAACGAAGAGATTGATGTCATCAAACAAAAACTCGCTTTGCTCACAGAAACGCGAGAGGCACTTCATACTAGTCTTAATAAGTTGAGTCAGCCTTGGAGTGAAGACCAAGTTGCTTCTCAAGATGATATTGAGCTTTTCTAATCCTCTGCTCTTAATTAAGTATTATGAGAGTTGGTATAAATAAGCGTTTCAACGTTATAATGGGCAAGCTGTTCTATAAGGAGTTTGCCCTTGCTAATCTATACCCCCTATCCTGAAAATCGTCCTTACCTTGATGACATCGAAAAACGCTTTGAATTAGCCAAATGGGCAGAGCAGTGTAATGCCAATGATGTGCCAAATAAAAGCTTGTTTAAGTTGCAGTTTGATGAGCATGGATTGCAGTTATTCAAAAGTGATGAACCAAAACTCGGTGCCATTCGAGTAGACTTCGTAACTGGAGCTAGTGCACACCGACGTAAATTTGGCGGTGGCAAAGGTCAAGCAATTGCTAAAGCTGTGGGGCTAAATAAAGGTGCGATACCGCATGTACTTGATGCCACCGCAGGTTTAGGTCGAGATGCTTTTGTATTAGCTGCACTAGGTTGCAAAGTGACCCTGCATGAGCGTCACCCTGTGGTTGCAGCATTACTTTATGATGGCCTTCAGCGTGCTTACCAAGATCCTGAAATAGGTGAGTGGATGAAGGCGCAAGTGGGCATGGCATTTGGTTCTAGTCACGACCTGTTAAATAGTACTGAGGTAGAACCAGATGTGGTGTATCTAGACCCTATGTTTCCACATAGAGAAAAATCGGCACTGGTGAAAAAAGAAATGCGTGTGTTCCAATCTTTAGTTGGAGACGATCATGATGCTGATGATTTGTTACCTTTTGCCATGAAATTGGCGAGTAAACGCGTTGCCGTAAAGCGCCCAGACTATGCGCCATTTCTCGATGAACAAAAACCGAGTATGCAAATCACTACTAAGAAAAATCGCTTTGATGTTTATGTTAAAGCTGCGATGAAATAAAGCACAAGTCGACCTTAACATAGGTAGAAAGTATGTTTTTAACTCAAATTGCATTTTGAGTGAGCAAGTTACATCAAACTGTCATAAAAGTTTAATACGCTAGCGCCGAATTTAGGAACCAAGGGGGTTGTATGCGTGTTTCTGTTTTTACTCGGTGGTTAGCTGTTTTACTTACTTCGGCAAGTTTGTTTTTAGCCGGCGTATTGTTTTGGGCGTCGAATTTATTAAATACCTTAGATCAGCAGAATACAGGATATAACCAACTCAAAAATACTGTGCTGGTTGAGCTATCAGGAAGCGTTGAAAGCTATCTTAGTAGCGGCGATAGTCAGTATTTAACTGAGTCTTCAGACATTATCAACAAGCTCAAACAAGCATATATTGGTCAATTACCTGATGAACTTGCTACGACGATGAGCAATAAGCTGGATACATTGGATGCTGATATTAACGGAAAGTATCGTGCGATAGGTAAATTATCTGGTAACGAAATGGCTCTATTAGATAATGCCTTGAGACAAATGAGTGGCTCAGCATCATCTTTAATTAGTTATGCATCTAAAGCAGATGACAGCCCTGTCAAAAAACAATATTACGCGTTAGCGTCTGATTACTTTCAAGCAGTGAACCAACTGAGTATTTTTACCTATCACTTATCAATCAACCCGGATGCAAATACGCAAAAGAGCCTACAAAATACCATTTCGACTTTGCAATCTATCGCCAATAAAATCGAGCGTTTAGAAAACCTAGGGGTTATGAGCGAAGTCGACGAAGACGCGTTGTTTTTTGGCGAAGAAGCAGAAGACTTAGCCGATGAAATCAAATCAGAGCTTTCTAGTTGGGCGAATCGTTTTGGCAAAGACGTACAAAATACCTTTGCGCAATCACAATCTCGTCAAGCGGGTACAAAAGCACTTCGAGCAGATATTCAAACTATTATTGATATTGTGCTATCGGCTGAAAGTGACTTAAAAGCCAGTCAAGACGATTTAAAATTGAATGTTTTGGTATTATTCAGTGTGGCAATTGGTTTGTTAATTTTACTCGCTGCAGGTGTTTATTTTGTGCAGTTAAACCAAGTACTTAATCCATTGCGACAGCTTAGAGATGGTTTTGCTGATTTGATCAATTCAAATGAAATGAAACAAATCCACAGTAAAAACCCTGACACTGAAGTGGGTGAGATAGCTGGTTACTTTAATCAGCTCATTCAGCGCCAACAACTAGAAGCACAAGAGCGCCAAGAAATGCTGACTTTAGTGAATGAGTTTATGGCCCAGATGAGCGAAAGCCTGTCACAGATCAGTCAGCAATCTGAGAACACTTATAATCAAGTCGAGCAAACTCAGGGGCTATTGCACAATATTAGAGATTTAGGCGAGCAAGCCAACGATATTAATACTCAGGTATCTGATAATGCCAATAGTACCTTTGAAGCCATGTCACACAGTGTGCAATTTGCCGATGCCATGCTTGAAGCGAGCTCTTCAACAGAGCAGCGTGTAGAGCAAGGGCAAGATAGCTTAAATGAATTATTAAAGGGTGTTTCAGACGTAGGCACAGTGGTTGAAATGATCCGTACCATTGCGGAGCAAACTAATTTATTAGCACTAAATGCAGCCATAGAGTCGGCGCGAGCGGGCGAGCACGGTCGTGGCTTTGCCGTTGTTGCCGATGAAGTGAGAAAGCTAGCACAACAAACGCAAGATTCCTTGTCTGACATTCATCAGCAGTTAAACACCCTAGGCGAAAACTCTAAAAAAGTATCTGAGCAAATGGGCGCGTTATCACAAGATGCGCAAGCCCAAACAGAGCATGCGCAAGAGTTAAAACGTAATTCTGAAGGGGTTGCAGAAAGTGCTCAGACAGCGAATCAAGTTGCAAGTCATGCCATGGAACTTGCTCAACAACAAAGTGGTTTGGTGGATGATTTCAGTCAAGCTATGTTGAGTATGAAAGACCAAGTAAATAGTTCTAGCCAGCAAGTGAGTGAGATCCAGTCGAAGTTACAGCAGCAAATGCGACAAGTGAGGCAAAGTCTCGGTTTGTCATAAAAAAGCGCGATATAAAATCGCGCCTACAATCTGGTTGTGTGGTAGGTCGGGGCTGTAGTCCGACAAAAGTAGCTCAGGGCAAAACCCTGTCGCGATAAATGACGACCTACATCGTACATATTAATTTGATCTGTAGGTCGGGGCTTTAGCCCGACAAAAGCAGCTCAGAGCAAAAAATTCTGTCGCCATAAATGACGACCTACATGGTACATATTAATTTGATCTGTAGGTCGTGGCTTTAGCCCGACAAAATCAGTTCAGAGCAAAACCCTTGTCGCCATAAATGACGACCTAGACTAACTGCACTTTATTCAGCATCACTCCAGATTTTTGCATGGTCTTTTCTATTTGCTCAATGGTCATAGGGTCACGACTCACGCCAGATTGAAACCAATTAAGCGTTTGCGCGTTATGTCTGAGTTTAGGCGTGTTATTCAATACACTATACAAGTAGTTTTCAGCGAATAATTGATGGCTTGTAATATCATTTGAGATAGCCAGCATACCCGGATGAACATGATGCATGTGTACACCTGACTCAGGAGAATGCGCAATAAATCGAGAGGCATTGTAAGCGAGTAAACGTACCTTATTTGAGATAGTTTCTTGTATGTCGCGCATCGCAAATAGGTCATCAAGCCGATTACGATATTTCTCCAAAGACTGTGGTTCAAATAAAACGTTAGCTAATCCATTTTGCGGGGAATGTATCACTCCTTCTTTATCTGTCAGTTGATCTAAGAACAGAATATGATCTGCTTGCCTTGCCTGCACCTGTACTTTCACATCTGGTAGCGCTTTGGGCATAGTCAGAGTCGACCAGTTACTATTATTAGCAACATTCACAAGTTGCGCTTTATGAAACTGCTTATCTGTTTGAGGATCTGCAATCGCTTTAAGCAATGGCGAATTACTCGCAAGCCCCTCTGGCGCATGATAGGCAATAGTAATGTGTTTTCTGTTGATGCCTTTTGATTGTAAGCGTGTCAAACAAGCGCTTACTAATTTATGATCAACACTATAAGGGAATGCTTTTTCACTCACTTGCCCTAAGATAATGAGTACTTTATCTGTTTCAGATTGTCTGAAATTAAGCGCATCCGTTAGTTGGTTGAAGAGCATATTGGTTTGTGCTTGCTCCAATAGCCCTGCATTTTTTAATTGTGCGGTGGCAACCGCGCCATTGTGATTGTTAAACACGTTGTCGAGTGCAAAGCTAGGCATGCTGCTGGCTAACAATCCCATTCCTGCACCGGTGCCTTTTAAGAAAGCACGTCTTGATAGTCCTTTGTTATTTGATGGTTCCATAATATTTAAACCTTTTCGTAAATACTGAGATATTCCGGCAGCATAGTGCTTTCTTCGAGCGGAATAACCTTTTGCACTTTGTAGCCATAGATCGCCATTTCTCTATGCCATGCATCTAAAGATTGCAGTCTGTTTCTATGCGTTTGCGCGCTCTGCCACGAGCGACCATGTAGTAAGTTTTGCCAATCATTAAATACCGAGACCAGATGTTTCTGTGCGGTGTGTTGCACGTCGAATATCGGCATGATTAACTTGCCACCAGAGGGCATGTGCTGCTTCATATTGAGCATCATGTGAGTAAACTCATTGCTTGAATAGCTGTGAGGGCCATTATAAATAGCGGCTAACTCAGCCTTAGGCGCATTTATATGACTTGCTTGAGTGAATAGCTCTGTTGGATGAATTACTCCAGTGAAATCCGCTCGTGGCAATGGTGTATATTGCTCGCTTAAGGTGTGCGTCATGGTATAAGTTGCACCATTAAAAAATGGCAAGTGATTGATTGGATCAAACTCACTATTGGGTAGACCAAAGCTGATATACCCAGAGAACCGTTGATGCTGAATTAACTCTGCCAAATATTGGCTGAAGCGCACTTGCTGATCTTGCAAACGATGCATATTAAGCAACTGTATATTGAGGTTACTGCTGGCTAGAATAGCCGACAAACGCTGGTATATCAGCGCTTCATCTTGCATGTTTGCCGCACACTTTAATGCTTGAGTGTGTATTTCAGCATCTTGATATAAGTGCAGTTGCTTTGCTAATAATGCAGTAAAATCATTAAATAAATACTTATTTAAATACAATGCATGGTAGCTATTTGATTCATTAAGCAAGGCCCTTATCCAAGGCGAAGCAAACGCATCAAGACTGGTTAATCCGGCAGCAGCAAAACCGCTTTTTAAAAAAGCGCGTCGCGACAATGTCATCCTTTTACCCTTGTGTTAACGTGGCCGGTATGATGTTTTACCGGCCGGTTTTGATTAAATACCTAAAAAGGCACGGTTTTCAGCTGGGAGATCTTTCATTGGGATCTGTGCTGCAATCACACAAGGTTGATCATCGCGGGCATGTGCATGTTGCAGTGCACCGAGTAGATCTTCATAGGTATTGACTCGAAGGCCAATGCCGCCGTTGTATACATGCGGCATATTTTCGTACTTCCAACCATTGAGCATCACGTAATCTAACGGTGCTTTACCAGGCTCAGTAAAGAACGAACCGTCAATTAAGAACTGCTCTATCGCATATGAGCCATTATCAACAATGACAATAATGGCTGGGATATTGTTCTGTACAAAGGATGAGAATGCCTGTGACACCATTTGGAATCCACCGTCACCAGTTACAATAAGTGGTCGTTTACCCGTTGCAAAATAACTACCAATGGCGGCGGGAGTGCCCTGACCAATTGAAAGCCAAATCGGGTTCGCTAAGAAGCACTGTGTATCGGTCACAGGTATATCCGCACCCGGAAAGCTTGCCAAACAGGTATCTAAACTAATGTAATAAGGCGCATGGGTGGTATTTAAGAAATCCCCGATGGCAGCAAAAATTCCATCATGCCCCAAAATGCCTGAATATGGATCGTTGGCAAATTTGCTTTGCCATTGCTCTCGGCGTTGCTGATAACTTAATCCGGCGACACTGGGTACGGTGTTACCCTGTGAGTTAAGGGATGGCAACGTATTGATGGCTTCTATTGCTGCGCCCAAAGAGAGTTTTGGCAATACATGACTGCCTACCATGGCTTTATTAAATGCCACACGGATCAGCTTTTCTTTCAGTGAGATAACCATATAACGGTGATCAATGCCAAACAAGCAGCCAAGTGCAATCACACAGTCAGATGATTCAACACCTTGTGTTATGGTTGAAGGCGCTAAATCACTGTCATACACACCGCAAAACAGAGGGTGTGATTCACTTACTAAAGACTTAGACAGCAAGGTGGTATAGAAAGGCAGTCCCTGAGATTCAACAAATTGCATTGCCTCATCAATTAGACCAAATCTAACTAGTTCAGCACCCAATAACACCACAGGCTTTTGGGCATGCGCTAGTCTGTCTTCAAGGGCGCGGACAAACTGTTGCTTACCCGCAGTGTGGCGTTTTGCTGAATAGCTTAAGTTCGCAGAGAAGTGACCAATAGGCTTTTTCCACAAATCTTGAGGGATCTCGATATACACAGGACCAGATTGCTCTAACGCAGTGATCAGCAAAGCATCTATTCTATCTGCAGCACCGTCTAATTCACGGATCTCTTCAGCGGCGAGCGTCAGCTCTTTGAACACGTGTAAATCGGTTTTACCAAACCCCGTTGAGTGCGAGAATAACACATCGTATTTGGCCTCAAGGCTTAAGTCTTTATCGGTTGGACCGCCGTTGATCACCGCCAGAGGCACGCGCTCTGTTAATGCACTGGCAATGCCGTTAGCCATACTTAACGTACCAACCCCATACGCAACTGAAACAGCACCTAAGGCGCCTTGTCGGCCATATCCGTCTGCGGCATAACCTGCTTCTAGTTCATTAACGGTATTGATGAAGTGCATGTCAGGATCGGCAACTAAGCTGTCGATAAAATCTGAACATGATGTACCCGGCACACCAAAAACATGGTGACACCCTAATTGTTTAAGTCTGAGTGTAATAAACTCAGCGACTGTATAAGACATGATATTTCCTTATTACCAAAACTTATCTTTGGCTTACTACTTTAATTGGTAAAAAATTTAAGCGTGTTTGTGAATGTATTGCACGGCCTCAAGCGCTGAGACTAACGCGCCTTGGATCCAAGAGTGATAGACAGAGCAATGCTCACCCGCGAAGCATAAGCGCTGCTCAGGTTCACGCATGAGTGCATAATAATCTTGATGATCTCTGGGGTTGAAAAAAGCATAGGCACCCGCTGAGTGAGTATGGTTACTCCAGCTCCATCGCAAGACACTTAAAATGTCATCTCGAGTGATATAGGGGTGTACTTTTTTCAGCTCGGTGTAAATCAGCTCTTTTAGCTCGAAGTTATTGAGCGTATCAATACGGCGTGCGTGTTGACCCCAAGTATAAGAGGCGAGTAGGTAACTTGCCGAGTTTGATACCGAAGTATCTTTAGCAATGGCATTATCAGCTGGATACCAAGTGTGTCCTAGACCGACATCATAGATGGTGCTACCACCATAGATCCCTTCTTTAAGCTCCCAAAAACGATTTTTTGTTCTGATCAACACTTTAGTGGCTGAATCATAGTGCACTTGTGCAAATGCACGCGCTTTCTTTGGGTTTATGCTGTTATGAAAGTCGATTTTGCCTAATACGCCAAAAGGCAGCGTACAAATAGCATAATCAGACTCTATGGTGTGTTTGTTTCTATCTCTTGACTGGTAACACACAGATACTTTATCGGCTTGATTGTTAATATCGACGACTTTGGCACCCGCCAGAAAATTAACTTTACCTGCAATACTTTGATAAAGACGTTGTGCGAGTAAATCTGTACCGCCGACGATTTCGTCAAAGCCCTCAAACCAAACTCGCTCAAGTTGCTCGCGCAAGTGCTCTGAAAAAGCAGTATGTAGTAAGGTCGAAACCCCATAAGTTGACGAGACATACTCAAGGGCTTCTGAGCTTAATCCCACTTGTTTAAAGGCATCTTTTAGCGACATAGCATCAAGTGTTTTCAGTCTGTCAGTACTTAACTCTTTGTCATATAGGGACTGCTTTTCTTTATCCGATAAAGAATTGAGTACTTCAGTGACTGCAAGATCCCACATATCATCTACGCTCATGTTGCGCTCTTTAGGGGTCAGATCGAAGGCCTGTTTTAAGCGTTCAAAACCTTCAGCACTCCGAGCGACTTTTTGGCCACGGATCATCGCGTGAGCTCTGGCATTATCCTGTACAAATGGTCTCAACTTTAAGCCCATTTCAGCGATGTAATGACGTGATAGCTGATGATGTGTTGGAATACGCATTGCGCCTAATTCGGCATAAAGCGTATCAGATTCTCGTAAGGTTCTAACGCGACCACCGATATGGCCAGGATCAGCCTCAATGATGGTCACTTTTGCACCGAGTCTTAGTAACTCGTAGGCGCTGGTTAGTCCCGCAATACCACCTCCAACAATAGTAACAGAAGGCGTTTTCGGTAAACTTTGGGCAGCAAGTGCCCTGACACTTTTCAATAGCGCCATAGGCTTGCCACTATGGGCAAGAGTATTATTCATCATTAAAAAGTCCTTTTAACGATTGATTGAGTTTATTTAAAAATTAAAGTGTTAACGCTGATTTAATCGCATCTGCCAAAGCTACAGGTTGTGTGATCATAGGCAAATGACCAGACGTAATACTGTAGGTTTTTGTCGCACCTATAGATTGAGCAATCTTTTGCTGTGTCGCATATGAGATGATTTTATCTTCTTTTGCAAACACATAGGCTTTTGGAATTGCGTCTAACTTAGTTTTGTTTAAGTACACTTTGCCTTCGCCCGTGACAGCAGGTTCATCGACAGATTGTGACCAAACTTTTGCCTTAAGAGAGTGAGATTGGGTGTTGGTAAAAGACGCAACATATTCAGCTTGGTTGGTGATTTTCATCCAGCCATCTTTATAGGTGACTCCTTTGAAGTAATTGTCTTCATCGTCTTTGTTTAGCAGTGCAAAAGGTTTAGCGCCTTCGATAGGCGCAACGGCACTGACATAGATTAAGTTACTGATCTCAGCTTTATTGCATGATGCGAGCGCTTCGTGAGCAACCGCGCCACCTTGACTGTGCATAACCCAAACCTGAGGCTGGGGTAGTGCATTAGTTCGCTCACACAGTGCATTTGCCGCGTGATTTAAAGTAATGCTTGATGGCGTAACAGTATGATCACGTCCGGGTAAATCTAGAATATGTGATGCAATTTGTGCACTTTCCAGTTCAGTTGCAACAGGCTGCCAAGCAGAGCCTCGCAAATGCGCGCCATGAATAAATACCACAGTGGCAGTAGCTTGCTCAGCGCTTAGAGCAGCCGCAGAAAGCGGTGTTGAGTTTGACGAAATACTATTACAGGCCACTAAACTGGCTGTGGCATAAAAAGCGATAAAGGTATTTTTTAACTTCATCCTAAGTCCTTCCTAATTCTGTAAGTAAAAAACGCGGGCATCTTAGCAATAAAAAATACGAAAAATAACAGTATAAAAAATAGGGACTTTTGCTTTTTAAATGCGTTAATCGAAAAAATTCAAAAATGATTTAGGTCTGCCGAAAGAGTTGAGAATTTTTATGCTAAACAGCAGTTTAACTATTCTCTTTGTTCGTGAGGTGAGCGCATTATACTTTTGTCGAATAAAAATAATTATTGTTTCTTGTAGTTAAATGGACTGTCTTATTTTTACTCAAAACGGCCTGCAATAATGTAAATATTGCGAGAGTAAGTGCACAGTTATGATTATTTCTTATCTGTCAAATTAACCTTTATCTTTCTCCCACTATTGAAATATGCAGTATTAAAGAGTTTTCTTATTGGGCACTGTTGAGGGGAGTTAAATAGTTTTTTTTATAATTTTTTTAATTATTCTATTAATTATCTTTTTAAACCTTAAACATTTTTACTAAGTTATCTTCTTTTGTAAGTTGATATCAATTAAACGTTCTATTTCTTCTGATTCATGCTCTGTAAAAGGACTATCGAAATTATCTTGGTTGATAAGCACTTTCTTTCTCAGGTCTTCAGAAATGCGCTTGTTGGCTATTTTTATCTGTTGGGTAAATTGCTCAACCGTGATTCTGTTATAAATAAATTGTCCAGCTTTCGGTTGTATCAAAGAGGAGGTGAGTAAGTCATCATGTTCTAGCAATGTAGCATGGCGAAAGATTGCCTGTGATTTTGAAAAGCAGGCTGTTTGGCTTCTCAATAATGCAGCATCAGGTATAGCCTTTATTCTGGTCGCATTTGCATTTTTTTGCCAAGTGACCCCGCATAGGCTGATATTGAATGCTGATTTTTGATTCGCAGTGTTCTTGATGGCAAGAGGAGAGTTTTCTGGCAAGAGTGAAATGTTATTTATTAGATCAGGCAGTGCTTGCATTGATAACTTTTCAAGTGTGATAGAACCACCATTAGATTCATATGTCAGCTTGAGGGTATTTTCTATGTAAAAAACTTTACCTGTGTCTTCCCATAAAGAAATAGTTTGTGGCTTTTCAGGTATTGTTTCATTGGGTTTATCTATCTTTAAAGCTTGTTTTATTTTCTTTAAAAACATATCGGTTTATCGCTTAAATATTTTATTACGCATCTCAATGTTAGTTAGATTAGTCTGAGTAAATAATTTTAGAAGTGATCTAATACCCAGCTCTATTTATATTGAGTTTAAAAAAGAGGTGCTGTTATGAATTACTTAAATACGCTCTCAATTGAAAGCTTACTACTTCTTAGAATTGCATTTGATAACAAAGGTGATGTCGTAAACCTTCATCAAGATATGATGGACTTATACCTTTTCCCAGAGCGCTTAGAGAGCAGTTATAAAGATGAGTGGCAAGCTTATATTAAAAGAGCGTTGGCAAAGGCTGAGATTAATGAAGCATCTTTGATGGAGATAATGAAAAACAGATGCACTCAAGAGACAGACCAAGTTAATGTGCTAAAAGCACGTTTATTGAGTGCTAAATCTGAGTACTTAGAGCTAAGCCAAGCATTAAGAGACGCTCAACAACAACAAGACAGCGACAATGTTAAAACAATAAAAACGCCTCTACATAATTGGTTAGAATGGGTTATCACTTAGTCGGCTTTAACTTTGCTTGCTCTAATTGCAATACAATCTTCTACTATTGATTTAAATTTTGCTTTTTATAACTGCTGGGCGTTAACTGAGTATGTTTTTTGAATGCACTATAAAACGCTGACTTAGAGTTAAAGCCCACTTGCATAGCAATATCTAAAACCGTTAGTTCTGACTCTAATAGCAACTTTTGTGCAGCTACAATGCGTTTATGATTCACATAATCAAAAAAGTTAGTCGCTAAGGTTTCATTGAGCGTTTGCGAGATATAGTTAGGCGACGTGTGAATGTGCTTGGCAAGTTTTGGTAAAGAGAGGTTTGCGTCTAAATAAAGGTTCTCTGAAGTCATCGCCACTTCAATTTTCTTCGCAATATTTTCTGCCATTTCCGCAGTGAGAGCTGAGCGTTTGTATTTTTGGGAGGAAATATTTTCAGATTCTTTAACTTGGCTGTTTTCATTATCCATAGCTAAAGACGCTTGATATTCAACGTCGACCGACTCGGTAGAAAATAGCTCTTCAAAGCCTGGTTTTTGTCTTAACCCCCAAGTAGCGACAAAGCAAACTGTAATGAGCAAAACAAACTGAAAAATATCTTGTGTATATTCACTGGCGATAAACAAATTATCGAGTAATAAATTGATTGCAGCGATAGCCCAAGCAACGCCTACAAACAGCAGTAAACCACTTAACCATCTGATCTCTTTGGCTTCAGTTGAAGCAAATACCTGCTTTAATTGAGTTCTGTAGCGTTGTAATCGCTTGACGATTTTAATCAAGTAGAAAGCTGATTGTGCAATCCAGCCCAACACCAGCACAAAAGTAATAATTAGTAATCCATAGATAAAGTTTCTAAACAGTGCCGATGTCTGTTCGAGTATCGCTGTGTCGCCTTTGCCAAGCAGGTTGTAATGAATATCTGCGGGTAACAAAAAGGTGATAAAGCTAATCAATAACCCAAGCCCTGGTAGAGCCAAATGCCGCGCATCGGCTTTTTTAAATCGCCAAGGCGCACTGTCTGTTAAGCCTTTTACATATAGCCAAAAGCAGGGCGCGATAATTAATAAAGCGGGTAATGCCAGCGTTAAGGTTGAAAGCTGTAAAGCGGGTGCGAGTACTTTTAAACTTGGCTGACAAATGACAATCGCGATACCAATAAAACTTAAAGCGAGCGGAAAATAAGTGTGGTTTTTGTCGGCTCGAACAACCAGTAAGTTTGCGCTAAAGAATAAAACACTCAAAGTCGCAATATTAATTGCCAGTAAATTTAAATCAGCGGCTGGCATATAAGTAATCCTTTTTTATCCTTACTTTACAGTTGGTTAGCTTTTTCTTCATGGTGTTCTATTTCTCATGCCTATTTAGATTAAGGTCTGCGACAAAGTCTTAATCAATAGGCTAGAACGACACATTAGCATTGATATTACAAGATTGCCTCAAGCACAGCGAGAAACAAGGCAATGTTATGAACACACACACATCAAATAATAAGCAACAAGATCTGCAACTCTTAGACTCAAAAAATCATGCTGATTCAACCTCTAGTACGTACAATAAAATACCAAGCAATTGGAAAGTAGTCAGCCTGTTATTCTTCTTAATTGGCCTGCCCGCTATACCTGCAATTTTTATTGTCGCACTGGTCTTACTCGGCCCAGATGCAATCGCTGATGCATCAAGTTTGATTAATGCCCGTTATTTTGAACTCCCAGCTGCAATTTTGGTGCATGGGGTAAGCGGTATTGTTTTCTTCTTTTCATTACCCACTCAGTTCTCAACTCGATTACGCATAACTCAACCTAAGATGCACAGAGTAATGGGGCGCTTGGCAGTTGTGTCTGCGTGCTTAATGGCAATGTCTGGTGTGTGGATGCACCTAGTATTTTCACCAACAGACATAGGTACACGATTTATCTTGCTGGTGCTTGTCGCCATCGCTATTTGTATTAGCTTCAGTACAGCTATTGTGTTTGCAATGAAGAAAAACATCGCCGCCCACAAGGTATGGATGACACGTGCCGTCGCAGTGACTTTAGCTGTGGTAACACCGCTATTTTTAGAAGTAATTTTAAGTTTGTTTATCGATGTTGCGAGCCCCATGGGAGAGCTAGCAATGAGTGTTTTACACGACTACGACCGTTTAATTGGGTTGGTTTTAAATGTGCTGGTGGTAGAGGCGTGTATGAGCAAGAAGCAGGTTAATGCACGCTTCAAAGCAAAAGCTTTGTGTAGACCTCGTGGTTAAGCAGCGCGCTTTTACCATCTCTCTGGTAAATACTGTGTGAAATACAAAGGCATCACGATATTGGTTTGTTCTAACACTGAAGAGCCTTGTGTACCCGTTAACTTAAAGGTTTTACTTGGAGCACATTTTTCAATATAGGATGCCAACGATTTTGCTCTTGTACGTTTACCACTTTTAACTTCAACAGGGACGATATCACCTTCATCGGTCGCCAAAATAAATTCGATTTCGGCGCGGGCGTCATTCCAAGAATAGCTTGGGTCAACGCCAATAGCAGTAAACTCTTGTTGCACAAAGTTTTCAGCCACATAGCCTTTGTATTCATAGTTTTGTTGCTTAATCTCTTTATAACTACTGCCCAGCATATGATTGAGCAGGCCCACATCAAACAGAAACAGTTTAACCATATTTTCTTTTTTATAGGCCGCCAGCGGAGATTTCGGTAATCCTTCAATGGGGTAGTTTGGCAAAGCTAAGCGGCAGCAGTTGAGCCAATGGATCGCGGTTTCAAAATCGCTATAACGAGATTTACGCTCATGCACATGCTTAAATTTAAAGCGTTTAACCGACTCATCGCTGACAAGTGATAGCTGTGCTGGAATGCTATTAAATACCGATTCAATCAGTGTGGCATCGACCTTGCCCGCGTACTTACCGAAATCGCGGCGATAACCCTCAACTAAATCGGCATGAATTTTTGTGACTTTTTCAACGCGCTCTAAAATGCTTGAATCCTTATACTGATACCAAGCAGAAACGGCTTCAGGCATACCACCGGTAAAAAAATAGTCGGTTAGTTTATCCATCAATTTAGTGTGTACCACCGGTGTACTTGCTTGACTATCAAATGCTTTGATCAGTGCTTGCTCGTTGGATGCATAAATAAATTCTTGGAATGTCAGTGGTCGTAAATTATATTGCTCTACCTTGCCTACAGGGAAGGTATTGAGCAAACCAATGTTCGAACCGCTGGCTGCGACAAAATAGGACGGTGCTTTCTCGGCAAAATACTTCAGCGAAGTAACGGCTCGTTCACATTCGCCAATTTCATCTAATATCAACAAGTCTGTTTCTGGGTTGAATGCTTGGTTGGTTAACAATTCAATATTCATTAGTAGCTCGTCAGGTGACAATGAGCCATCGAACGCCTCTTTGTAAGCAGGGTTTTCAAGGAAGTCGATACGAAGGATGTTGGCAAAGGTGTTACCAAACAACTCTTGCAGCAGATAGGTTTTACCTGTTTGTCTTGCGCCATCAATTAATAATGGCTTGCGCACAGATAGGTTTTTCCATGCCATTAAGTCGTTAAGTAAGTTACGCTGCATTGTTATTTCCCGCCAATTAAGACTGTTAATTGCCTGTAGTATAACTCGACTTACACTTTTATGCGCATAAAAGTGCGAAACTTCACATTTTTATGCGCATAAAAGTGTGGTGTCGTTCTAGTCGAATATAAAATAGTCCCTTAATCGTTCCCTTTATTCTTTGCTGATACCCGCTTTTTGGACAAAGCCTTAATTCACTGCGCTTTGGGGCAGTAACATTTATGCCCAGTGATTTACAGAGTGAAGCTAGCAGAGATTTTTTACGTTCTATTCGGATAGGCGCACACGATTGCTGTAGCTGTGATTAGTCCACTACTTTTAGAGGTGATTATAAGTGTGTTTATCAATGATGTGAGCCTGATGGTGAGCAAGCAATTAGTGTTTTACACGACTACGACCGTTTGATTGGGTTAGCTTTAAATATGCTGGTGGTAGAGGTGTGTATGGCTAAAAAGCGCTTTCATTTATCTGTAGAAAATATGAAATTTGTCACTCAGCTTAAGTAAAACTGCGAATATTGTTTAATAAATTTTTAGTTGTTTTGTCACTAAAGTTCTTGAGTATATTCAGCGCTGATTTTCAGCATGTTTTTTTAATTTAAGGATAAAAGCAATGAAAAAACTAGCATTAACTTTAGCGCTATGCTTGGTTTCTATAACTTCTGTACAAGCAAAAGTAGTCACTTGCGAAGATAAAATTGACTCAATTACAGTTCAACCAAACAATGATGTGTGGATTTGGTTTGAATATGAAGATACCGCAAAATTAAAGGCAAACCACTCTCGCCGTTATGAGTTACTTGGCCGAGCATATATTGCAATGGCAAATAAAGAGACGGTGCGTTTTAAAATCGATAATGGTGAGTTGAGGTCAACTAAGTGTCACGATTTAGACACTGGTTTTAGTACTTTAATTGACATCGTAAATTAATTTCTAGAATCCAGATTTTAGGATTTAAAACGAGTTTGCTTCGATTAGTACTAATTTATAACTGAAGAAAACTAAAAAAGCCCAGATAATCTGGGCTTTTATGTAATATGCTAAAGTCTTACAGCGTTATTCAATATTCTGGATCTGCTCGCGCATCTGCTCAATTAACACTTTAAGTTCAACCGCTGCATTGGTGATCTCAGTATTGATTGACTTTGACGCTAGGGTGTTTGATTCACGGTTAAACTCTTGCATCATAAAGTCTAAACGACGGCCACATGCGCCACCTTTCTTTAAGATCTTGTTTGTTTCTTTAACGTGAGACTTTAAACGGTCTAGCTCTTCAGCGACGTCTTGTTTTTGCGCAAGGTAAATAAGTTCTTGCTCAAGGCGGCCTTCGTCGATGTCTGTTTTAAGTTCATCTAAACGGCTAGTTAGCTTGTCGCGCTGCCATTTAGCCACTTCTGGCATATGACCTTCAACAATCGCTACTTGCTCGATGATGGCATCGAGACGTGTCGTGATCATGGCTTCAAGGTTTTCACCCTCACTTGCACGCGCCGCTTTGAAATCTTCAACCAGTAAATCAAAACCAGCAAGTAGCTCGCTGTTTACTGCGTCTAAATCGATTTCTTCGGCTTCCATCACGCCCGGCCAACGTAAAATATCAACTGGGTTGATGGTACTTACCGCTTGGTCGCCATTGCTCTGTGACTGAACCCACTGGGCACTTTTAATTAACTGTTGTGCCAGAGTCTCGTTGATAGACAATTCGCCAACATGGGCTGGGTTGGCTGCAAACTTTAAGAATACTTCAACCTTGCCGCGTTGTAGGTGCTTGCGAAGGCGTTCGCGTATTACCGGCTCCATACCGCGAAATTGTTCAGGTGCTCGGATAAAGGTTTCTAGGTAACGCTGATTAACTGAGCGGATTTCCCAAACCCCTGTGCCCCATTCACCTTTAACTTCTCGGCGTGCGTAGGCGGTCATACTGTGGATCATGTAAAGATTCCTAAAATCATAAAATTAAAACCGATGGCATTATAGCCACAGGGCTGGTCAGTTTGAAGTGCAATTTCTGCCCAGTCACAAAATCATCATTTTTGTTGAGAGTAAGTTATAGCTCGAATTAACACAAATGTCCGTGGCAAGATAACGCATGACCCTTTATAATATTGAAAATTTTGAATATAGGGGAACGTGGATGCGTCCAAGTGAAAGAACAGCAAATCAAATTAGGCCTGTGACCTTTACCCGTAACTATACTATGCACGCCGAAGGCTCTGTGCTGGTTGAGTTCGGCAACACAAAAGTACTTTGTACAGCAACGGTTGAAGCCGGTGTACCTCGCTTTATGAAAGGCCAAGGTAAAGGTTGGATCACAGCTGAATACGGTATGTTGCCACGTTCTACTCATACGCGTAATAACCGCGAAGCAGCGAAAGGCAAGCAAGGCGGCCGCACAATGGAAATTCAACGCTTAATCGCGCGCGCGCTTCGTGCAGCGGTTGATTTAAAAGCGCTTGGCGAAAACACCATTACAATTGATTGCGATGTGCTTCAGGCTGACGGTGGTACGCGTACGGCATCTATCAGCGGTGCATGTGTGGCATTGGTTGATGCGCTGACTAACATGCGTGCGAAAGGCATGATCAACAATAACCCGCTGAAGTTTATGATTGCGGCGATTTCTGTGGGTGTTTACAAAGGCCAAGCGATTTCTGATCTTGAATACCTAGAAGATTCAGAAGCTGAAACTGACATGAATGTGATCATGACAGAAACAGGCAAGCTGATTGAAGTACAAGGTACAGCTGAGGGCGAACCGTTCTCATTTGAAGAATTAGATGAGCTGCTAGGTTTGGCGAAGCATTCAATTCGCGAAATCATCGATATTCAAAAACAAGCATTGGCATAATTTAAGTAGGGTTAAGTTGACATGAAAGCATATCAAAAAGAGTTTATTGAGTTTGCTCTAGAGAAGCAGGTATTAAAGTTTGGTGAGTTCACTTTAAAATCTGGCCGTACTAGCCCTTATTTCTTTAACGCGGGTCTGTTCAATACAGGTCGTGATCTGGCGCGTTTAGGTCGTTTTTATGCAGCTGCACTTGAAGATGCTGGCATTGAATATGACTTACTATTTGGCCCAGCGTACAAAGGTATTCCAATTGCAACAACGACTGCAGTTGCACTGGCTGATCACTACAACAAAGATGTACCGTATTGCTTCAACCGTAAAGAAGCAAAAACCCACGGTGAAGGCGGTAGCTTAGTAGGTTCTCCACTTGAAGGTCGTATCATGTTAGTTGATGACGTGATCACAGCAGGTACTGCAATTCGTGAATCAATGGAAATCATTGCTGCAGCAGGTGCTGATCTTTCAGGTGTTTTAATTGCCCTAGATCGTCAGGAAAAAGGTAAAGCTGAATTATCTGCAATTCAAGAAGTTGAACGTGATTTTGGTACACAAGTGGTATCAATCGTGAAACTTGCTGACCTAATTACTTACCTAGAAGAGCAAGGCTCAATGGGCGAGCATTTAGAAGCAGTTAAGGCGTACCGCGACCAGTACGGCGTAGCCTAATACTCGTCGTCTTTCGTATCGTACGGGTGTTGGCTTCACATATATCGCCCAATCACATAGGAAATCTATGCTCATGGGTCTCATATGTTTGCCGCCTACGTACAATACGAAATACTTAGAGTTTGAACCTGTTCTATGTGCTGTTATAAATGCGTTTGTTTGAGAGAATAGGTACAAATATAAGATAGAAGATGCCAGTCTAAGACTGGCATTTTTTTTATTCATTTTGCCCACATTAAGTTTAAATAAAGTAATATGGCAAACCATATATTCTTCACCCAAGGTCTTGGTTTATGAGCAACAACAATAATAAACACATTCATATTTTAGGTATTTGCGGCACATTTATGGGCGGCATTGCGGCCATTGCTCAGTCTTTAGGTTATAAAGTGACAGGCTCAGACCAAAACGTTTATCCACCTATGAGTACTCAGCTTGAAGAATTAGGTATTGAGCTCACTCAAGGTTACGATCCTAAACAGCTAAATCCAGCGCCTGATATGGTGGTGATTGGCAATGCCATGAGCCGTGGTAATGCATGCGTTGAGTATGTGTTAGAGAAAGGCTTAAATTACACCTCGGGTCCTGAGTGGCTAAAGAATCATTTACTGCGTGACAGCTGGGTGTTGGCAGTGGCGGGCACACACGGTAAAACCACAACGGCGAGTATGTTGGCCTGGGTTTTAGAATACGCAGGTTTGCGCCCTGGCTTTTTAATCGGTGGCATAGTGCAAAACTTTGGGGTGTCGGCACGCGTGAGTGATACGCCGTTTTTTGTGATTGAAGCAGACGAATACGACACGGCCTTTTTTGATAAGCGCAGTAAGTTTGTACATTACCTGCCACGTACGCTGATCATGAACAATCTAGAGTTTGATCATGCTGATATCTTTGCGGATCTAAACGCCATTCAAACGCAGTTCCATCATCTTATTCGTACTTTACCGGGTAAAGGCAAAGCCATTTATCCGGCGGATGATGCACCTTTACAAGAGGTGGTTGAGCGCGGCTTTTGGAGTGAGCAAGAAACTTTAAAAGGCGATTGGGATTATCACTTACTCTCAGCTGACGGCTCGCTATTTGAAGTGCTTTTACATGGTGAAGTACAAGGGGTTGTGAAGTGGGATGCAATTGGTGAGCACAATGTAAAAAATGCCATGATGACCATAGCCGCAGCACGTCATGTGGGCATTCCAGTAGATGTATCAATTGATGCCTTAGCTGAGTTTATATCACCAAAACGCCGTATGGAGTTGATCGGTGAAGTAGCTGGTATTCGTATTTACGACGACTTTGCACATCACCCAACGGCAATTAAAACCACTTTGGCAGGCTTAAAAGCCAAAGTAGGCAGTGATGAGGTCGTTGCAATTTTAGAGCCTCGTTCTAACACCATGAAAATGGGCGTACACAAACAAACCTTGTTGGCGTCACTTGAACAAGCTGATAAAGCGTATTTATTCGAACCTGAAGGGTTAGATTGGTCGCTGAAGGCCCAAGCCCAAGAAGCAGGACGAGAGTGCGATAGCACGATTGAGTCTATTATTGAGAAGGTGTGTGCAAACGCACAGGCAGGCCAGCATATTCTTATCATGAGTAATGGTGGTTTTGCAGGTATCCATCAAAAATTATTGGCAGCGTTGCAGGCTAAATTTAGCTAGGTTGCCAACGTCGAGCTTAAAGGTTTAAAAATGAAACAGTATAAAGAGGCCATTACACTGGCTTTTAGTGGCGCATCGGGCGCACCTTATGGTCTTCGTCTACTCGAAGTGCTGGTGGCAATGAACTACCAAGTCTATGTACTTATTTCGAGCGCAGCGCGCGTGGTGCTTGATACCGAATCAAATATAAAGTTGTCTGGCAATGAGCAAAAATGCACTGAGCAGTTAAGTGAGCTGGTAAAAGCAGGGCCTGAGCAAGTAAAAGTATTTGGTAAAGATAACTGGTTTAGCCCGGTGGCTTCTGGTTCAGCGGCACCGAAAAAAATGGTGGTTTGCCCGTGTAGCGCAGGTTCTGTATCGGCGATTGCGGTGGGCGCATCGGATAACCTATTAGAGCGTGCGGCTGATGTAGTGATTAAAGAGCGTGGACAACTGATTTTAGTGCCTCGCGAAACGCCATTTAGCTCAATTCACTTAGAGAACATGCACAAACTGAGTCAGATGGGCGTGACCATCATGCCTGCGGCTCCGGGTTTTTATCATAAGCCTGAATCAATCGACGATCTTGTCGACTTTATGGTGGCGCGAATTTTAGACCACCTTAATATCGAACATACACTCACTAAACGTTGGGGTTATGGAGACGACAAATAACATGACCATCGCATTAAATATTCAAGGCTTACGCAAAGTCTATAAAAATGGCGTCGAGGCGGTAAAAGGTATCGACTTGCAAGTAGAGCAGGGCGATTTTTTCGCGCTGCTTGGCCCTAATGGTGCAGGTAAATCAACCACCATTGGCGTCATCTCATCATTGGTAAATAAAACCGCAGGCACAGTTGAAGTTTTTGGTCATTCAATTGATACAAAACTGGAAGACGCGAAACAAGAACTAGGTCTTGTGCCGCAAGAGTTTAACTTTTCCCAGTTCGAAACTCTGAACCAAATTTTAGTGAACCAAGCGGGTTACTATGGTGTGCCACGTAAACTTGCCCATGAGCGTGCCGAGAAATATTTAAAAAAGCTGGGCCTGTTCGATAAGAAAGACAAGCAAGCGCGTACGCTTTCGGGTGGTATGAAACGTCGCTTGATGATTGCGCGCGCATTAATGCACGAACCTAAGTTGCTTATTTTAGATGAGCCAACCGCGGGTGTAGACATTGAACTACGTCGCTCAATGTGGGATTTCTTACGTGAAATCAACGAGCAGGGGGTAACGATTATTCTGACAACTCACTACCTTGAAGAGGCGGAGTTATTGTGTAAAAACATCGCCATCATCGACCAAGGTACGATTGTTGAAAACACCACAATCAAAGCTTTACTTGCTAAGTTAGACAAAGAAACCTTTGTGCTCGACTTACAGTCACCTGTGAAGCCCGTTATCTTAGAGGGTTATGAGTTCGTTATGACTGACGACCACACATTAGAGGTTGAAGTGGCAAAATCTCAAGGGTTAAACGAGGTGTTTTCACAGTTATCAGCGCAAGGTAATACTGTGCTGAGTATGCGAAATAAAGCCAACCGATTAGAAGAATTGTTTGTAAGTTTACTAGAGCAGGGGCGTGAAGCATGAGTTTAAGTCGTTATTCAGTCGCGTTAAAAAGTATTTGGATAAAAGAATGTATCCGCTTTTTACGTATTTGGGTGCAAACCTTAGTGCCACCTGCGATCACCATGACGCTGTATTTTGTGATCTTCGGTAGTTTAATCGGCTCGCGCATTGGCGAGATGGGCGGCTTTAGCTATATGGAGTTTATTGTTCCTGGTTTGATCATGATGTCGGTGATCACCAACTCCTATTCAAATGTGGCATCAAGCTTCTATTCGACTAAATTCCAAAAGAGCATTGAAGAGCTGTTAGTTGCACCTGTGCCAAATTACATTATTGTGCTTGGTTACATGGGCGGCGGTATGGCTCGTGGCATGCTAGTAGGTTTAATCGTCACAATTGTGTCTTTGTTTTTCGTTGATATTCAAATTCATAATGTGTTTGTGATCATTGCCACTGTGGTACTGACATCGGCGGTTTTTGCGTTAGGTGGCCTTATCAACGCTGTTTATGCAAATAGCTTTGATGACATCAGTATTATCCCAACGTTTGTCCTGACGCCACTGACATACTTAGGTGGGGTATTTTACTCTATCACGCTGTTGCCTGAGTTTTGGCAAGGTGTGTCGCAAGCAAACCCGATCATTTATATGGTGAACGCATTTAGATTTGGCTTTTTAGGTGTGTCAGATGTCAGTATTTACACCTCATTTGCGGTATTATTAGTGCTAATTACTGGTTTATTTATTACGGCACTGACATTAATTCGCCGTGGAATAGGATTACGTCACTGATGAGTGAAGCAAATTCGAGAAGCATTGTTTCAAACCAACCTGGGCTACATGAAAAGCTCGATGAAATAGTACAAAAACACCTAGCGGCAGAGTTTAAAAAGCCCATTGCCGAACATACGCAAAAAGCGTTTGATGAGGTCAATGAAAAGGTTCAGGCTTTTAACGGGCCTTTGATTTTAGACTCATGCTGCGGAGTAGGTGAAAGCACCGCCAACTTAGCTAAGCTGCACCCAGATGCCTTGGTGATTGGTATCGATAAGTCGTCGCATCGCTTAGATAAACATGATGTGGAATATAAGCAAACTGAATCAGGGCATTATATTTTAGTGCAAGCTGACCTAAACGACTTTTGGCGCCTTGCGCTAGAAGCTGGTTGGCAGCCAACGCACCATTACTTGTTATATCCAAATCCTTGGCCAAAAGCCAAACACATTGGCAGGCGTTGGCATGGTGCACCCGTCTTCCCATTTATTGTGAAATTAGGCGGTATATTAGAAGTACGCTCTAATTGGGATATTTACGTTAAAGAGTTTGCACGAGCACTTGAGCTATCAGGCCACCCAGTTGCGGTTGAAGCTTACGAGAGTGACACAGCTATCACGCCGTTTGAGCGAAAATACTGGGCAAGCGGGCAATCAAGTACGCGTTTGAAACTAGATTTATCTCGCTAAGGTAATACCAATTCGCAATAACACTTAATCATTTTGAGGGATTTAAACCTGATGAAAGCCGCGTTAAATATTCCTCATTTAGAACAACTAAATAACGAAATATTTGCCTAGCTAGCAACAAGTTTTCTTGCCTCAAAATAGACCTCTTAGTTAAGCGGGTTGGTATAGGCTGTTTTCAAACTCATTAAAAAAGGGCTGTCTAGCCCTTTTTTACATTGAGACTCAAAGGTCTATGCACTCGCCTGATATGTCGCATGCTCTTCTGGGCATTTGATATGCGGCGTGGCCTTGCCAATATAACCCCCTTGTAAGTAAGTAACACCAGCTGCACTGAGTAGTTCGTACTGTACTTCGGTCTCTACATTACCGACGATCAAGTGCATTTCTCTGTCTTTACACAAACGTGCTAAATGCTCGATAAAAGATAGCACCTGTTCATCACTTTCTAAGTGTGAAGAAATGCCATCATCGAGCTTGATAGCATCAATGCTGAGTTTCATCACTCTACTTACGGTCAGCAAACCACTGCTCACTGAGTTCGCCAAAATTTTCACGCCCTTACTCTTTAATATATTGATGGCAACCGCCATGGCATTAAAGTTATCTAGAATATCTTGTTCATCAAGTTCGAAGGTGATTAAGCTTGGTTGCGGGTAGCGGCGCAGCTCTTGTGTAATAAAGTCAATTAATTGAGGATCAGAGGCGTCTTGGTAGCTTAATCCAATCGACCAAGCTGTACGAGATTTTCTAAAGCGAGTTACACATTGAGAAAAAATATGTCGTGTGAGTTGCCCTTCCATGCGGGATTGTTTCACCACTTCAGAAAAAGCGTTGTCGGTAATGATACCGCCTTGCTCATCGAGTACACGGGCATTACATAAATACTGGCAAATATTGTCATGGTTCGGCGCGCAGCGCGGGGTAAAATAAACAACGACACGATTTTGAGAAAAGGCATCATTAAGTGTTTTAGCCATTGCTAGGCGAGCATGTTGCAGCTGTTTAGCCTCGTGCTTATCAATACTGTAAATACACACTAACTCTTTTTGCTGAACCGCTTGTCGACAAGCAACATAGGCGTTTTCTAAAAGTAGAGATTTATTCCCTTCTGCTATGCCTGCATTAAGCTGAACATAAAGGTGAGGCCGACTTAACACGGGAGAACTGGCAGGAAACTGTTGTACCAAATTACTTAAAAAGTGTTCGCCACGCTCACTGTCACAAAATAACACTAACTTTGATGTTGCGAGCCGATAAACATACACTGAGCTGGATTGTGCAGCAAAATAACTCATCACTTTACTCATCACCTGATCGCCCACATTTGCACCATAAAAGCTGACAATATTCTCTAGCTCATGTATCTCGACGATAGCGAGGCTTAAGTGCTGGCTTTTGTGCTGTTTGATATCGTACTCAAGAGCAATGCGATTACCAAAACCTGTGCGAGGATCTGTGGTGAGTGACTTTCGATGTAAGATAAAGTAAAAGCTGGCCACCAAAATAGCGATGAAAAAGAAAAAGCTGCCACTGAGAATGGCACGCGTGACGCTGGCATTGAGCTGCGCTTGTACAGAATCCATTGTTATGTCAGCACCTACGAGGTAAGTTTTACCTGTATTGCTCATATAGGGCACAAGAATTGTTTTAAAACGCCCCCACTGGTCTTCTGAAATCTCAAATACAGGCTCAGTGGAGCGAAAAGCACTTTTATTTATGACTGTCGCTTCTGGATAGGGGTCCAAAAAGCGAGTAAGCATGTTCGTTTGTACATCTTCTTTGGTATAGCTTGATGTTGTAAAAAGCACAAAAGGCTTTTCATACACCATGCTATACACGTACTCGACATTGAGCGTATCAGCCAAAAGCGAGAGTTGTTTGCTTAAACGTTGGTATTGTTCAGGTTGAATTGTTGCTAAATCAGCATGATACTGTTCACCAATTAAAAGCTGTGCACTTTTAGCCGCATGTAGCAAGCGTTCATCAATATCGCTAATAATTGCTGTGCGCGTTGTTTCGTAGGTGTAATAAACATAACCTACTAAACAAGTTAGAAATATAAAAAAGCCTGCAAAGAGAATATTTGCTGGCGAGGTCCTTCTGATCATTGTTAGTCCTTATTCTAAAAAGCAAAAAAGCTTTTAAGAGTGATCATCATTTTTCACAAATATTAGGCAAATATCTGACTTAAGTCCACTTCAAGATTGCGTCTTTTACACTAGTATAGAAAGCGCGTTTAAGTTTTATGGCGCAAAACGAGACTTTAATGAAAACTTAAAGTACAGTTAGCGGTTTAGTCATATAAGAATTATAAGGCCAGTGAGGATATTTACATCTATCGTTGGCTTGTTTAACTAGGTAGAAACATGGGTCCTAAGCGTTGTGCTGTAGCTTCTGATGAAACTTTAATGCGTATATTTACGGTGCCGGAAGCGCCAGATTCAACTTTAAGCAAGATTGAACTGGAAATCTCCAATAATTTGGTGGGCTTTTTAAACGAGAATATTGCTGCAATTGAAAAACCTTTGCACGAAGTGGAAAAAGATTTTCAGTCGGCTGCTATTCCAGAACAGCCTATGTTTGTATCTGACTATGCTCAAGACATAATGGAGCAGCTCGTTGCGCATTCAGTGCATACGGCTTCCCCGAGTTTTATTGGGCATATGACATCAGCACTTCCTCATTTTGTTTTACCTCTGTCAAAACTGATGGTGGGGTTAAATCAGAACCTAGTAAAAATCGAAACCTCGAAAGCATTTACACCATTAGAACGCCAAGTGTTGGGTATGATGCACCACCTTGCTTACGGTGCCGATGAATCTTTCTATAGCAAATGGATGCACAGTGCAAAAACGTCGTTAGGAGCGTTTTGTTCAGGTGGAACCGTTGCCAATATTACTGCACTTTGGATCGCCCGAAATCGCTTATTAAAACCACAAGGTGATTTTAAAGGCATTAATAGCCAAGGTCTGGTTGCAGCTATGATGCATTATGGCTACAAAGGCTTGGCGGTTTTAGTGTCTGAACGAGGACACTACTCACTCGGTAAAGCCGCTGATGTTCTAGGTATTGGCCGCGACAATTTTATTGCCGTTAAGACCAGTGATAATAACAAGGTTGATGTTCAGGCCATGCGTGAGAAAGCGTTAGAGCTTGAAGCGCAAGGCATTAAGGTGATGGCATTAGTGGGGGTTGCTGGCACAACGGAGACAGGTAACATCGATCCTCTTAGTGATATGGCAGATTTGGCTCAAGAACTAAACTGTCACTTCCATGTTGATGCTGCTTGGGGTGGCGCCACCTTATTGTCGAGCAATGCGCGTCCATTATTAGCTGGCATTGAGCGTGCGGATTCAATTACCATTGACGCACACAAACAAATGTATGTGCCTATGGGCGCAGGTATGGTGCTGTTTAAAGATCCGCATGCCACAGATGCCATCGAACATCACGCTGAATATATTCTTCGTAAGGGCTCTAAAGATTTAGGGAGTCATACGCTAGAGGGAAGCCGTCCAGGCATGGCGATGCTGGTGCATGCGTGTTTGCGTGTGATTGGTCGTAAAGGCTATGAAATGCTGATCGATAAGGGCATTGCGAAAGCAAAGCACTTTGCCGAGCTTATCAAACAAGATGAAGATTTTGAGCTGGTATCAGAGCCTGAGCTATGTTTATTAACTTACCGTTATGTACCTAAGGCAATTAAGCAGGCAATCGCCAATGCGAATGAAGACAAGAAAATCGACATTTATGCTGCATTAAACCGATTCACGGCAAGCATGCAAAAGCGTCAGCGTGAAGCTGGGCGCTCATTCGTCTCACGTACACGCCTTACACCTGTTCAATACGATAAGCAGCCTACAGTTGTTTTCAGAGTGGTCTTAGCCAACCCATTAACCTCGGAAGCTATGCTTAAAGAAATTCTAGACGAGCAAAAGCAATTGGCGAAAACAGACCCTATCTTTAAAAAGTACTTAGCTAAGTATATTTAACTTTATATAACTAAACGCTATTTATAAATTAAAGCCAACTGAATAAGTTGGCTTTTTTATACCAATACTCTTAATTAAGTGAGCTATTTTAAGGCAAGGAAAGCTTGTCGATAAGAAGGCAAAAATCTTGTAATTTAGTTACTCTAAATAAGAGATTTTTAACGCAGTTAGCGACAGCTTTAGTCCCTGAAAATGATTAGGGTCTGTTGATCTTTCAAATTCAATTTTGCAGCAGTTTGATTGGTATTTAAACAAGGCAGAGCCTGTGTAGCATGGTTATTCCATGTGAATCAGGCGATAACGTAGTAGAAATACCAATCAAGCGCTGCCCGAAGGGCTCTTCTGAGCGAACTTTGTTCATTGTTGCTCGAATTGTACTTAGCCCACTAAGCATCAAACCGAGCGCCGTGATCAAAGCCCGCTCAAAAAGAGCAAAACTCGAAGAGCAAAGAACAACAGACCCTATGTACTATTGAGGATTGGTATTTTGCTGTTCAAATAGTATGCTTAGTTTAAGCGATTTTTAATCTACTTCTGAACATGCAGTATTTAAAAACAATCATTTATGTCGACTCAGTTGAAGAGGCGTTAGATTTTTACTATCAAGCTTTTGGTTTTGCGACTACTGCGCTGACTGAAGCGGCTGATTATGGTGAGTTAGATACAGGTATGGTGACACTTGGCTTTGCCTCACACCCTTTGGCGCAAGCGCAGTTTAAGCAAAGTTATATTCGTAGCCACCCAAAGCAGCCCGCACTGGGGTTTGAATTGTGTATTGAGTGTGAAAATGTGATTGAGAGTTATGATAAAGCGGTTGAAGCCGGCGCAGAGCCGCTGATGCCACCAATTCATAGAGGAGAGCACACACAAGCTTATGTGCGTGCTATCGAAGGAACTTTGATTGCGTTAGTCACACAAAGCGCGTGCTAAGCCAGTAGGCTCGATTTCTACACACACGTTCTCATCGTTCCAGTTTAAGCCAAATAGTGCTTGGTCTTCGTTTAAATCTTCAACCCACTCGTCTAGTAACTCGTCTAGGTCGATGGCCATAGGCGAGTATGCTTGCCACTCGTCTTTACATTGTGCTTTTGCTTTTTCTTCACTATCCCATAGCAAAAGGACATCCGCATTTTCAAACTGGTTTGACTCGCAAACAACGACGCCACCATCTTCTGCGCCTAAAGCCCAAACTTGCGCTCCAAGGCGGGCTTGCTCAACAAATGTGACTAATTCTGATTCAATTTCGATTTCGCTCATCATCTTATCCTGTTTAAGCTATCAAGAATGTCTAGGATCAGTTTGTGCTACACCAGGCAAATTACTTTGTACTTGATGGAATGCCACCAAGGCTGCAAAGTCTTGCAAATTATAGAGATCACGAAACAAGATCCAATCTAGCAGGCAGTATAAACTGATCTTGAGATAACTGCTTTCTAAAAACGCTTCTTTCACACATTGTTCATTTAAATAGGCCAAAAGTGCAGCAATGCGTTCATATTGAAGGTTGAAGAATAGTTTGTTTTCAGAGGTATCAAAGCCTGAACGATGGCAAAGTAACAATTCAATTAATGAGTCATTACAAGCATCGACTTGAACTAGTTGGTTAGCTTGCCACCAAGTCATTTCAGGGATCTGATATTGTTCAGTTAAATAACGCATGATGAACCCCGAGTCCGCGATGTTTAACTCACCATCAGTTAGAAATGGGATTTTCCGGGTCGGGTTGTGTTCAATCATGGTTTGTCGATCTGCTTGCGTAAATATATCAAGACAAGTGTAAGGTAAATCAAATTGGTGATACTGGGCAAACATACGAATGCGGCGCGCGTAGGGAGAGGTGTCAGAACCATACAAGTGCATAAATCGGCTCCTATCTTTTATGCTTATTGAAAAAATACCTTTGAAATAGGTATAAAAAAAGCCGCTAAAGCGGCTTTAGAATATACTGATGTTTATTCAGTTCGGCTTGTTACTTCTAGTAAATGGTAACCAAACTGAGTTTGCACTGGTCCTTGTACTTGATTAACCGGTGCAGAAAAAACGACTTTATCGAATTCTGGTACCATCATACCTGGTCCAAATTCGCCTAGCTCACCACCATCTTGGCCTGACGGACAGCTTGAGTGTTTTTTTGCAAGTTCTGCGAAGTCTGCACCTTGCTCTATTTCTGATTTCAATTCTAAGCAAAGCGCTTCGCTTTCAACTAAAATATGTCTTGCACTGGCAACTGTCATACATTCTCCATAATTCTAAGTCTGAGCAATATTTACTCATAGTTTATTCTAGTATAGATAGAATTTTTTCTCGCGCAACGGTTATAGTGAATTTTCAATTGCTTGAGTTAAATTTTCCGAAAGCGGCTTAGTTCGGCTATTAAAGCGTTGCACCGTTTTTCTGTTTGCTGAAACAAGATATTTATAGAAGTTCCACTTTGGTGAACTTGTCTCTGCATTAAGGTGTTTGAAAATAGGGTTTGCATCATCACCGCGAACGGCTGTTGTTGAGAGCATTGTGAATGTTACCCCGTAATTTACGTAACAGACTTCAGCGGTATCTGCTTCATCGTTTTCTTCTTGGAAAAAGTCGTCGCTAGGAAAACCAATTACTACTAGGCCTTTGTCTTTGTATTTTTGGTGCAGGGCTTCAAGTTCTTCAAATTGGCCTGTAAAACCACAATTACTGGCCGTATTCACAATCAGCAGTGGTTTATCTTTAAATTCACAAAAATTTACTGACTCCTCAGAGTGCAGTTTTCGCATTGTGACATTCGTGAAGTCATCGCAGCTATTTGCCTGCACTGGCGTTGTTAGCAGCGCATAGCACAAAATTATTAAACTTAATAAATACTTACACATATGTTTTCCCATTTTTTATTTGATTAGTTTAAGATACGAATTCTTCGTTTACCACGATCATTGTAGAGTAAAAGTAATGAATATTCGCTATGCACAAGCATCCGATTTAGAGGCGATAGTTGCCATTTACAACGAAACCATTGCCGGCCGTATGGTGACAGCTGACACCGAGCCCGTGACTGTTGAGTCTCGAATAGCTTGGTTTGAAAGTCATAATAAGCGCTCGCCTATTTTTGTTTGTTACGATGGTGAAGATGTACTTGGGTGGTTAAGTTATAAAGACTTTTATGGGCGACCGGCATACCAGAATTGCAAAGAAATTAGTATTTATATTACTCACAATGCACGTGGTCAGGGGTTGGGCAAAAAGCTGCTCGAATTTGCGGAAGAACATGGTCGAGAGATAGGCCTAAAAGTATTACTTGGTTTTGTATTTTCGCATAACACCCCAAGTATTAAGCTATTTAAACAGCATAGCTATGCTGTATGGGGCGAGTTTCCTCAAGTGGCAGAAATGGATGATCAGACTTATAGTTTGACTATTCTAGGGAAGCATTTGTGATTGTCATAATTAATCACAGATTTGCTCAAGTGTGAGTTTGCTCAGTCAATATGTGGTTGGCTGAAAAATAGAGTCTAAGAACGAGCTATGTCTAATAAAATACTGATAATTGATAGTAACAGTGTATTGGCCATGCGCCTTAAAGTGCTATTTGAGCTACTAGGTGGTGAAGTAGAACATATTCATTATCGCATGTTAAATGAAGAGTTTGATTTCAACCAATATGATGTTGTTGCCATTGCGCATGGGATCCCCAGTGAATATCTAGATAGCTTGTCTGTTTTACGAGCGCATTCTAAGCTCATCTTACTTGCTCCAAAGCCAGATAATACAGAGCATTTGCAAGTTTTTAGTCAATTTAATCGCGCTTTACCTAATGGTATTGTGATTTATCCCTTCTTTGCTAATAAAGAAATTACCAACCTATTAGAGCGAGTCTTAGAGATTGGCATTGATTCTCGGCTCGTATTACCAAAAGTGTTGTTGGTTGACCATTTTCACGAACGACTTGAATCTTTGGCAACCAGTCTACGCGGCGCTCAACTCCAAGTGTTAACAGCGCATTGCAAAGAAGAAGCCTTAGAGCTTGCCAAAGATAATGATATTGACTTGCTGATCAGTGACTTTAATTTGGAGCAAGGCACAGGGCTTGAAGTATTTAATGCGCTTAAAATGGTATATCCACACTGCCGATGTCTGTTGTTTACCTCTCGAGCAAATCAAGTTGATATGATGGAAGCCATTCGTCAAGGCGTTGAAGATGTACTGATCAAACCTTTTGATGAAAGTGAACTACTGCAATCATTGCATAAATTATGGCAAACCGAACTGCTCAAACGTCATAACCAAGAGCTGGTTGAACGACTGCAAGACACCGTTGATGCCTTAATAGAAAGAGACAGCTTACTTCGAGTTATCTATAAGCATACGCCTGATCCTATTATGCTGTTTTCTCGAAATGGCAAAATCATTGAAGCGAATGATGCCTGTGGTGAACTATTAAAACTGTCTCCTGAAGACTTACCGGAACATTCTATTTTCGAGCTATTTGATAAAGAGACTGCTTCAGGTCTTAAAACGGCGATCCAAGGTGTGGGTGCTCATAGACATTTTGATTTTGAGTTATTGTTACCCAGAGAAAGCGGCGCGGTGCCACTTATGGGCACTTTTACCGAAATTGACCATCATGGTGAAATGGCATTTGCAGTGATATTAAAAAATGTCACGCAACTAAAGAAAAAGCAACAATTATTAGAAGAAGCGAAAGAAGTATTAGAAGTTGAAGTACAAGCGCGTACTGCACAGTTACAAAAAGCAAAAGATGACGCTGAAGCGGCTAACCAAAGTAAATCAGAGTTTTTAGCCAATATGTCACATGAGCTTCGTACTCCTATGCATTCCATTTTAAGTTTTGCACGCTTTGGGCTAGATAAGCTTGGTGCAGGAGAAACCCCTGTCGATAAATTAAAAAAATATTTATCGCGAATAGAAACCAGTGGTGAGCGTTTACTTTTACTACTCAATAATTTGTTAGACCTGTCAAAACTCGATGCGGGCCATTTTCCATTTAACCCAAGTAACAATGATTTAATGGCGATCATTAAAACAGGCATCGAAGATGTCGCAGGCTCTGCAATGGAGAAGAATATTCAAATTCGAGTCAATTCTCCAGTAGATAAATTGCCGCTGTTTTGTGACCAAGAACAACTTAATCAGGTGATGCGAAACCTGCTAGGAAACGCACTTAAATTTAGCACGAAAGACAGTGAGATAGGTGTTGCGATTACCTTAGTTGAAGAAAAGGTCAATATTGCAATCAGTGACAGTGGTGTCGGTATTCCTGAAGACGAGCTAGAGCAGGTCTTTTCTAAGTTTGTGCAAAGTAGTAAAACCAATAGTGGTGCAGGTGGAACTGGGCTCGGTTTAGCGATTTGTAAGGAGTTTATACTACTACATAAGGGTTATATTTGCGCTAAGAACAATAATAATGGCGGTGCAACTGTGATGATTGAGTTACCATTAAAGAAACAAAACGAATTAATGGTTTAGCAAACTTGTTAAACCAAGACTATAACTATTCTATAGGTATCAAGAAAAGGAATAGATCATGGCATTGCAAAGAATTTTAGCTGTTGATGACGAGCCGTTTAATTTAGAGATCATAGAAGAAATCTTAGAAGACTTGGACTTACAATTGGTGACTGCAGAAAGCGGACCTGAATGTTTAGAAGTGCTGGAGTCGTTTTCCCCTCAAGTCGTTTTACTTGATGTAAGTATGCCGGGTATGGATGGCTATGAAGTATGCCGTCAAATAAAAGCAAACCCAGTCACTAAAGATATTGTCGTTATGTTTGTGTCTGCTCGAGGTTCAGTTGAAGAGCGTATGGAAGGTTATTCCGTAGGTGCCGAAGACTATATTGTTAAGCCTTTCGCTCATGGTGAATTAAAAAGCAAACTCAGTAATTTGGGGCAGATTTTACTTGAAAAAGAAAGTCTGGAACAACAAGTTGAAGATGCAACAAGCACTGCATTTAGCGCCATGGCGACCAGTAGTGAAATGGGGCAAATTGTTAATTACATCGAGCAAATCGGTCAAATAGACGATGTCTCTGAATTAGCACAAGCCTTGATCAGTTGTCTTTCAAGTTTTGGTTTGAATTGTAATATGGAGTTAAGAATTGACGACGACAGGCAGCATTTTGCGTCATCAGGTTTATGTTCTCCGATTGTGCTGGAACTTTTTGAGATCCTCAAATCAAAAGGCCGTTTACATGAGTTCCAAAACCGTATTCTGGTAAATTACGAAAATCTCAGCCTATTGATTTTGAATATGCCTGAAGACGATGAAGAAAAGCATGGTCGTATTCGCGATCATATTTGCTTTATCGTGAGTGTGACTGAGCAGCAACTTTTGTCAATTTTGACACGCAGAGAGTTACAAGAACAGCAGCAAAACCTCTCAGAAGTCATTTCTATGGTGCATAGTAAATTTACCGGATTAATGTCGTTACTGGACGATAACCGTAAGCACAACGAAGAGGTATTTCGCTCACTGCAAGAGCAGTTTGAGAACCGGATCCCGACGATGGGCTTAGATGAAGACCAAGAAGTATTTATCTTCACTAATGTTGATGAGGCAATCCAAAACTCTGTTGCGCGTGAAGAGTCTATCACTAGAGTCAGAACGGCTTTTGCTGAAATCGAAGCGGATTTATCACTAATCAATAAAAAGTAGTGGGGCAACCACTACTTAAGCATCGCGCGGTAATCCCTTTTCAATAATGCGGATCAAGCGCGATTGCTTTCTATCTTCATTGCGCTGTTTTTGCCTTTGTTGCTCTAAAGCCCATTCAATGTGCTCTTTAACCAAATCACTACTTTGATAAAGCGCAGCTTCTAATGCGTTTACGATGGTTTGATTAAATGGTGCATTTCCGAGCCCAACAGCTAGGTTTCTCTGCCAGCGTTCGAAACCAATTCGGCGAATTGGACTGCCTTCGGTATTTTTCAAGAATATATCTTCTGTCCAACTAAACAAAACCAGAAGTTCTTGATCTTTTAGGTTCTTACGTGGCGCAAAATCATCTTCTTGAGTAAGTTGCCCGAAGCGATTCCAAGGGCAAACCAGCTGACAGTCATCACACCCATATACGCGATTGCCCAGAAGAGTGCGATACTCTTCAGGAATGGGGCCTTGCAACTCGATGGTTAAATACGAAATGCACTTCCTAGCATCAACAACATAGGGTTCAACAATGGCACCAGTAGGGCACAATGTTAAACAGGCAGTGCATTTTCCACAGCCTTCTTCTTTGTTTGGTTTATCAATAGGAAGGGGTAAGTCAACAAATAACTCTCCTAAAAAAAACCATGAACCAGCTTGTTTATTGATTAACAAGCTGTTTTTACCACGCCACCCAAGCCCCGCTTTTTCGGCGAGTTGGCGTTCTAGTACTGGCGCAGAATCCACAAAAGGGCGAAAGCCAAACTGTCCAACTTCTTGTTCAATTTGTTGTCCAAGCTTCTTCAGTTTATTACGGATCACTTTATGGTAATCACGACCTAACGCATAGCGGCTAATATAGGCGGTTTCTTTATTTCCAAGCGCCTTTGCAAAGCTCGCTTCAGGTGGCAGATAATTCATTTTTACACTGATGATCCGCTGAGTGCCCGGGACAAGTTCAGCGGGTCTTGCCCGTTTCATTCCATGGGCGGCCATGTAACTCATTTCGCCATGATAGCCATTATCTAACCAGCGCTGCAGTTGAGCTTCGTGTTCTCTCAGATCAATGTCAGTGATCCCAACGTCGGCAAAGCCAAATTCTTTACCCCATTGCTTAATTTTTGCAGCAAGTTCAATATAATCAATCTTAGTGGCAGTCACGGAATCATAATCTTGGAAGCTAAATACACCACTAATTTACCACAATACGCATACCTCGCCCAACAGGTACAAGCTTATGAAGCACAAGCTGCGAAAAAAATGGGACTGTCTTTATGGCAATTAATGCAACGAGCTGGTGAGGCATTATTCAGTTTGTTTGACGTCGAGTTTGTTGATGCTGAACGAATCTTGATCTTGGCTGGAAAAGGCAATAATGCGGGAGACGCCTACTTGTTGGCTGCGCATTTACAGCAAACGGGCCGGCAGGTTGTCGTTTACAGTGTGTTTCCTACTAGTTTATTGCAAGGTGATGCGTTAAAAGCCTACCAGCATGCTAAATTATGTGAAGTAGAATTCAGTGCAGGTTGGCCTCAGCAGCAAACGTTTGATGTCATTGTGGATGGCATATTTGGCACAGGGTTTAAAGGTGATCTAAGTGCTCCGCTTATTTCTATTTTTGCTCAATGTGAAAAAAGCACTGCAACTAAGGTGAGTATAGATGTCCCCAGCGGTGTTAATGCCAATTCATCAGAGGTTGCTATTGGCGCCTTTAAAGCAGATGTCACGCTGACCTTTATCGCTTTGAAGCAAGGCTTATTAACGGGTAAAGCGACGGCGCATTGTGGTCGACTCTATTTAGCTGAATTGGGAATTGCAGAAGCGTTTGCAACGCTTATTAAGCCTAGTGCCACTTACCTCAATCAATGTGAGCACCTTTCGAACAGTCCAGCAAGAGCAATAGACACATACAAAAACCAATGTGGTCATGTGTTATTAATTGGTGGTGGGAAGGGGATGGCTGGTGCCATACGGCTCGCGGCAGAGGCCTGTTTACGCGCAGGGGCTGGCCTTGTCAGTGTCGCAACGCATCCAGATAATGTTGCCATGGTATTACAAGGGCGCTATGAGCTTATGGTTCATGGTCTTGAAAATAAAGCTGATTTATTGGCACTTATGGATAAAGCCGATGTCTTAGTGATAGGACCAGGACTTGGACAATCTAGTTGGGCAAAGAAGCTGTTTGATACTGCCATAGAGTTTGATGGTGAAATAGTCTTAGATGCCGATGGCTTAAACTTACTAGCAAAGCGACCAAAAAAATTACCAAGGTGCGTCATTACACCCCATGAAGGAGAGGCTAGGCGGTTATTAGGTGAGCATTACAGTATGTCTGCTCGCTTCGAAGTGGCGAAATTACTCCATGAAGAATATATGGCTTCAGTGGTATTAAAGGGGCCAGGCAGTTTGATATATGATGGCAATTGCACAGCAATTAACCGCTCAGGAACGCCTGCAATGGCCAGTGCTGGGATGGGAGATGTTTTATCTGGTATGATTGCTGCTTTAATTGCACAAGGGTTAGCCCAAAACACCGCTACACAACTCGCGGTGTATATTCACGGATTAGCAGCGCAGATAGCTGCTAAAGATGGTGAAAAGGGGTTACTAGCCAGTGATTTATTCGTTTATATTCGACGTTTATTAGGATAAACATGCGTAATACGTTTACTTTATTGTTAGAGGATCAAACTGCAACCGTGAATATGGGTGGCAGGCTTGCTCAGGTTGTTCAACAAGGCGCGGTGATTTTTTTACATGGTGATCTCGGGGCAGGAAAAACCACTTTAACACGCGGCATTGTGCAGGGCTTAGGTCACACAGGTAAGGTTAAAAGTCCAACCTATACCCTAGTAGAGCCTTATGAATTATCGAATTGCTCTGTTTATCATTTTGATTTATATCGTTTGGGCGATCCTGAAGAGCTAGAGTATATGGGGATCCGAGATTATTTTGCACCGACAGCGATTTGCGTGATTGAATGGCCTGAAAAGGGTCACGGGTTTATCCCGACTCCCGATTTAAACATTACTATGCAGTACCAAGGGGAGCAAAGACAGATCAGTATAGAAGCTGAGTCTGAACGAGGTATTGCAATACTAAACACACTACAAAACGATGAACAGTCTAAGAATAATTAAAATAATACAGTTAAGTCTCATCTTTTGCCTGTTACTGAGTGTATCGGCATGGGCAAAAAATAGCATCGAAGGGGTTCGGGTGTGGCCTTCACCTGAGAGTACCCGCGTCGTGCTTGATATGTCAGCCAAACCCGAGTTTAGCTACTTTATGCTAAAGAACCCGCTTCGTTTAGTGGTTGATTTAGAAAACACAAAAAAGCATAACAAGCTGCCGGCAATTCCTAAAGAGCATCGGGTATTGTCTAAGCTGCGTTATAGCAAACCCAAAAGTGCGAAAAGTACCCGCTTGGTGTTCGATTTAACGCGTACTGCTCGACCTGTTATTTTTGCTTTGGCACCCACAGGGCCTTATAAAAACCGTTTGGTGATAGATTTATATGGTAAGCAAAAAAGCTTAGAGGCGAACGATACTAAGAAAAAGCGGGAACGCGTGACTGATAGGGATATTATTGTTGCAATAGATGCCGGTCACGGTGGCGAAGACCCAGGTTCAATTGGCCCTTCAGGGACCTATGAAAAAAATATAACGCTCCCGATTGCGAAACGGCTGGCGAGGATGATTGATGCAGAACCGGGTATGCAAGCAAGGCTCACTCGCACTGGAGACTACTTTCTAAAGCTCAATACACGTACTTCAAAAGCAAGACAAAAACGTGCTGACTTTTTTGTGTCTATTCATGCCGACGCATTTACTCGACCAGAACCTAACGGCACCTCAGTATGGGTATTATCTTTACGACGCGCGCAGTCAGAAACTGGTAAATGGCTAGAAGACCGAGAAAAGCACTCTCAATTACTAGGTGGTGCTGCTGATTTGATTAAAGACACGGCAAATGAGCGCTATCTAGCAAAAGCCTTATTAGATATGTCGATGGACCACTCCATGAAGACGGGTTTTACCGTTGCCGAAGAAGTCGTAAGAGAGCTGAAGAAAGTCTCTAAATTGCATAAAAAAACGCCTCAGTCTGCTAATTTTGGAGTTCTAAAGTCACCTGATATACCGTCTATTTTGGTTGAAACAGGATTTATCTCAAATCCAAAAGAAGAAAAAATGCTTAAAACGGCACGTCACCAAGAACGACTTGCTCGTGCAGTTTTTAAAGCTATTCGTGCTCACTACCAAAAGAACCCACCTGTTGATTCATTATTTGCTCGCTTGAAAGAAAATAAGCCTATGCAGCATAAGGTGAAGCGTGGCGAGTCATTGAGTTTATTAGCACAGCGTTACGGCACCACGGTATCGGCGCTGAAAAAAGCCAATAAACTGAGTAAAAATACCTTGTATATAGGCCAGGTATTAAAAATCCCTAAAGTGTAGATGAGCATGAGCATTGAAATTTTACCAGCCCGTTTAGCAAACCAAATTGCAGCGGGTGAAGTGGTTGAAAGGCCTGCTTCTGTTGTTAAAGAGTTAGTCGAAAATAGTATTGATGCAGGAGCAAATCGCATCACTATCGATATTGAACGCGGCGGTCATAAGCTGATCCGCATTCGTGATAATGGTCGCGGTATTGTCAAAGATGAACTTACTTTGGCACTCTCTCGTCATGCGACCAGCAAATTGAAAAGTTTAGATGATCTCGAATGCATCTCATCTTTGGGGTTTCGTGGTGAAGCTTTGGCATCAATCAGCTCGGTATCGCGTCTTACTTTAAGTTCAAAGCCCGCAGAGCAAGAAACTGCTTGGCAAGCATTCGCAGAGGGAAGAGACATGGCCGTGCAAGTACAGCCGACTGCTCACCCCAATGGCACTACGATTGAAGTTAAAGATTTATTTTTTAACACCCCAGCTCGACGTAAGTTTTTACGTACCGAAAAAACCGAATTTAGCCATATTGATGAGCTGGTGAAACGCATTGCGTTAAGCCGCTTTGATGTGGCAATTACCCTGACTCACAATAAAAAAGTGGTTCGTCAATATCGTGCTCGAACGCCAGAGCAGGGTACCGACAGAGTAGCACAAGTGGCGGGTAAAGCGTTTGCAACCGACGCAGCATATATCGAATCCGGTGCTGAAGGCCTAAAACTATACGGTTGGGTATTACCGTGTGGAGATAATGGCAACTCACAATATACCTATGTAAATGGTCGTATGATGCGAGATAAACTTATTTTGCATGCAATACGCCAAGCATTTGAAGAGCAGATGGGGCAAATAGAATTGCCCGGCTTTGTGATTTATCTCGAATTGGACCCAAGACAAGTTGATGTTAATGTGCATCCGGCCAAGCATGAAGTGCGCTTTCATCAAGCGCGTTTAGTTCATGATTTTATTGTGCAAGCAGTGAAACAAGCGGTATTTATGCCAGAGCAAAGTAGTTTGAGTGCAGAGACACAACCAGATTATGTCGAAGATGCTCAGCAGCAGAACTATCGCTCAGAGCTGGCCTCCGCATCTGAGCCTCTTGTATCAGTCCCTTCAGGGTTTGATTTTACGCCCAAACCTAGCCAATTTTCATCAAGTGCCGGGCAAAGTAGTAGGGCGAACTCAACTTCATACTCAGGGGGGCGTGCAACTGTAAACCAGAATACGACTGAGCAAACTCAGCATCAATATAATGCCAATGAGTTTTACCAAGCACTGACACCGCAAGCTCAAACACCAGCATCTTCAGAGGCTTCGTCACTCGAAGACAATGTAGCAAATACAGTTGGTACAGAAGTCGACATGATGCCTTTGGCTGAGGGGATGCTGTTTGTTAAAAAGCAAAATCATATTCTGTTAAGTCATTATAAGTATGCTTTGTTACCTTTATGGCTAGCTGATATTGAGCAAGATGCGGCATTGACTGGTAAAGCTTTATTGTTACCAGTTCGCGTAAATTTAGACTCTGTAAATAAGCAAGCGCTCGAGAAAAACCAATCTTGGCTTACTTTGCTTGGATTTGATATTCAGTTTTTTGAAAAATACATTATGGTTAAAAAACTGCCAATCAATGTGTATAGCATAGATGTGGCTGAGCTAATCAATCGCACGTTAGAGTGTTGTAATAAAGAATTTAGTGATATTCATCATTGGCTTGAGTGGTTGTATGAGCAAACACCGAGTAGCTATTATGTCAGTGATAGCTTTGCAAATTTACAAATAAAAATACAAAACAACACACAATGTCTTTCAGCAATACAGGCAAAAGCAGTTAAACTAGACAGTAATATGTTTAAAATTATTTTAGAACAAGGCGCACAGTGAGTAAGTTACCTGTCATTACCCTAATGGGGCCAACCGCCGCTGGTAAAACAGCACTGGCAATTGAGTTATGTCAGCATTTAGACACAGAAATTATCAGTGTCGATTCTGCGCTGGTGTATAAAGGGATGGACATTGGTACCGCGAAACCCAATGCGCAAGAACTGGCGCAAGCGCCACATAAATTGATTGATCTGATCGATCCCAAAGAGAGTTATTCGGTTGCAGAATTTAGACGTGATGCCATTGAATGTATCGATGCGCTGCACGCGAAAGGTAAAGTGCCCATTTTAGTCGGCGGCACCATGATGTATTTTAAGGGGTTAATAGAAGGCCTATCACCTTTGCCTGAAGCAGATGACAAAGTTCGTGCCCAGTTAGAAAAAGAAGCCAATGAGTTTGGTTGGCCTACACTTCATGGACTTTTAACTGAAGTTGACCCAGAAGCCGCAGCGAAGATCAGCGAAAATGATTCTCAGCGAATTAATCGTGCATTAGAGGTGTATCGTTTAACAGGTAAAACCATGACAGAGTTGCAGCAACAAAAGCAGCCAGAGTTACCTTATACGTTTCATCAATTCGCCATCGCCCCTTCTGACCGTAAAGTCTTACATGACAGAATCGAAAAAAGATTTAAAATAATGTTAGATCAGGGGTTTAAAAATGAAGTTTTGGCCCTATATCAGCGAGAAGACCTACATTTAGATTTACCGTCGATACGTTGTGTTGGATATCGACAGATGTGGGAACACTTAGCCGGCGAATACGATCACGATGAAATGTTATTTAAAGGAGTCGCGGCGACGAGACAACTCGCAAAGCGACAATTAACTTGGTTGAGGGGATGGCCAAACGTGACTTGGTTAGAGACTGATTCGCAAGAAAACTTGCAACGTGTTCTAACTTCGCTAAGCTATTAGTAGTTGATAAATCAAGCTGTTCGAGTTTTCTCAACAAAGAAAATATAATAACACCTAAAACGAAGGATAAGACAATGGCAAAAGGCCAATCTTTACAAGACCCATTTTTGAATGTACTACGCCGTGAACGCATTCCTGTTTCAATTTTTTTAGTTAACGGCATCAAATTACAAGGTAAGATCCAATCATTCGATCAATTCGTAATCTTACTTGAAAATACAGTGAACCAAATGGTTTACAAACACGCTATCTCAACGGTTGTGCCTGCTAGAGCAGTAAATTTCCAATCTGCACAAGGCGGTGATAACACAGATAATTCTGGTAGCGAAGAAGGTAATTATTAATTTTTTAGGAGCGTAATGCTTGTTTGACCGTTATGAAGCCGGCGAACAGGCAATCTTAGTTCATATCGACTTTCAAAACGAAGGTGATCGAGAAGATCTCAGAGAGTTAGAAATGTTGGTATCTTCTGCTGGTGTTAGAAGTTTGGCGGTTGTGCAAGGCAGTCGCCAAGCACCACATGCCAAACTATTTGTCGGAACAGGTAAAGCAGAAGAAATCGCTGAGGTTGTCAAAATCCACAACGCAGATGTCATCATCTTTAATCACCAACTCAGCCCCTCTCAAGAAAGAAACCTAGAGAGTATCTGTAAATGTCGTGTATTAGACAGAACGACACTGATTTTAGATATTTTTGCCCAGCGAGCACGTACTCACGAAGGTAAGCTACAAGTTGAGCTCGCTCAGCTTAGGCATATTTCAACTCGCCTGATCCGTGGTTGGACCCACTTAGAACGTCAAAAAGGCGGGATTGGCTTACGGGGTCCGGGTGAAACTCAGCTTGAAACCGATCGTCGTTTATTAAGAGACCGTATAAAAAGTATACGTAAAAGGCTAGAAAAAGTCGCTACGGTTCGAGAGCAGGGCAGACGTGCGCGTAGTCGAAATGAAGTACCTACCGTGTCTTTAGTGGGTTACACCAATGCGGGTAAGTCTAGCTTATTTAATTTTGTTACTGATGCTGAGGTTTATGCTGCAGATCAGCTCTTTGCAACACTTGACCCAACGCTTAGAAAGTTAGAAATAGACGACATTGGCCCTGTCATTTTTGCTGATACTGTAGGGTTCATAAGACATTTACCTCACGATTTAGTCGCTGCGTTTAAAGCGACACTGACAGAAACCCGTGAGGCAGATCTACAATTGCATGTGATCGATGTTGCTGACAATAGAAGAAAAGAGAACATAGAAGAGGTACAATCGGTTCTTAAAGAGATTGAAGCAGATGAAATTCCTCAGCTTTTAGTCTATAACAAGATTGATCTCTTAGAAGATGTTAAGCCAAGAATTGATTTTAACGACGAAGGTGTGCCAATTCGAGTGTGGTTGTCTGCGCAAACTGGCGAGGGCACTGAATTACTACTAGAGGCTATCTCTAAGCTACTGGCAAAGAAAGTGTTTGCCCACACACTTTGCGTACCACCTGCGTCAGGTAAATTACGTGGAGCGCTGTTTAATTTAAACGGCGTTAAACAAGAAAACTATGATGAGCAAGGCAATTGGCTGCTTGATGTCCGTATTCCACAAGTTGATTGGGAAAGGTTGAAAAAAGAACAAGGTGCAAATATCGAGCAGTTCATCGTTTCAGTTTAAACAAAGACTGTTACGATTTTCTTCGCATAAAGATATAAGTCATGCGAGATATTTGTTAGATTTAACTTAATTCATTTTAGATAACAATGGAGTATAGCTATGGCCTGGAATGAGCCGGGTAAGAATGGCAATGATAACGATCCGTGGAAAAACCGCGGTGGTAAAGATCAAGGCCCACCCGATCTTGACGAAGTATTCCGTAAATTCGGCGATAAGTTTGGCGGTATTTTTGGCGGCAAACCTGGTGGTAGTAATGGTGGTTTAGGCGGTGCAGGTATTACCTTTGTATTGCTAATTGCTATCGTTGTTTGGGCTCTAAGTGGTATTTATACCGTGAAAGAAGCAGAGCGAGGCATTGTATTACAGTTTGGTAAATTCGATCGAATTGCTGAGCCAGGCTTACGCTGGAAGGCAACGTTTATTGAACAAGTAATTCCAATCGACATCGAAGCGGTTCGTTCGTTATCAGCGTCAGGTTTCATGCTGACTGAAGACGAAAATGTAGTGAGTGTTGAATTCGAAGTTCAGTATCGTGTTGTAGACCCAACGCTATATCGCTTTAGCGTGACAGATGCCGATCACAGCTTACAGCAAGCGCTTGATAGTGCGCTTCGTTATGTTGTAGGTCATTCACGCATGGACCAAGTGTTAACTACGGGTCGTGAAGTGGTTCGTCAACGTACATGGGACGAGTTAAATAAGATTATTGAACCATACAACCTTGGTTTAATCATCACTGACGTGAACTTTAAAGATTCTCGCCCACCAGCTGAAGTAAAAGATGCGTTTGATGATGCGATTGCGGCACAAGAAGATGAAGAGCGTTTCATTCGTGAAGCAGAAGCATACGAAAGAGAAATCGAGCCGCGTGCACGTGGTCAGGTTACTCGTATGACGCAAGAAGCTGAAGGTTACAAAGAGCGTATTATTCTTGAAGCACAGGGTGAAGTAGCACGATTCGAGCAACTTTTACCTGAGTATCAAGCGGCGAAAGAAGTAACTCGTCAGCGTCTTTACATCGATATGATGGAAGAAGTATTAGGTAGCAGTAGTAAAGTGTTGGTTGATGTGAAAGGTGGTAACAACATGATGTATTTACCGCTTGATAAGATCATGCAGCGCAGTGGTCAACAAGGCGCCATGACACTACCAAACGCGAACGACCTAAATCAATTACGCCAAACTTTAGGCCAGCAATCACGTAATAACAGTACTGTGAATAGCGCTAGAGATCGTTTTTCAAATGACAGATATAACAACAATGGGAGATAAGCGTTATGAGAAATTTTAGTTCTATCCTCTTAATTGTTGCAGTGTTGATGTCATTTTCATCGGTGTTTGTTGTTAAAGAAGGTCAACGTGCAATTGTTTTACTATTCAGTAAGGTACAAAAAGACAGTGAAGATAACGCGGTTGTATATGGCCCAGGCCTTCATTTCAAAGTGCCTTTCTTTAGCCAAGTAAAGCAGCTTGATGCGCGTATTCAAACGCTTGACGGTGCACCAGATCGTTTCGTAACGAGTGAGAAAAAAGACTTAATCGTTGATTCGTTTGTAAAATGGCGAGTGAATGATTTCAGCGCTTACTATCTGCGTGCGCGTGGTGATAAGCAATATGCTGAAACACTACTTAAGCAAAAAGTGAATAACGGTCTGAGAACTAACTTCGGTAACCGTACAATCAAAGAGATTGTATCTGGTGAGCGTAGTGAGTTAATGGCAGAAGCCTTGGTGCAAGCATCTGAGAGTGCGACTGAGTTAGGTATTGAGGTGTTAGACGTTCGTGTAAAACAAATCAACCTACCTAATGAAGTGAGTGAATCTATCTTCCGTCGTATGCGTGCTGAGCGTACTGCGGTAGCTAAAGAGCACCGCTCTGAAGGTCAAGAGAAAGCTGAAACAATTCGTGCAGAAGTAGATCGTCGTGTGACGGTTATGCTTGCTGATGCTGAGCGTAATGCGCGAAGCGTACGAGGTGAAGGGGATGCAACAGCGGCTAAGATCTATGCTGATGCATACAATAAAGACGCGGAATTCTTCGGTTTCGTTCGTTCTTTAGAAGCGTATAAGAAAACCTTCAATAACAAAGGCGATGTTATGGTGTTATCACCAGACAGCGAGTTCTTTGACTACATGAAGGATGCGAAAGGCGCGAAGTAATTAAATAGCGCTCGTATTTCTTAATTAAAAAGCCCTGATTTTTTCAGGGCTTTTTTGTTGCATTTCAAAACATTGTTTTATTCGCTTCCATAGTACAGAAAAAATACCACTTTTACGGTTATCTTCGTTGTCATTTTCTGGTAAAATCCTCGCCTAATTTTTTCTAAGTGATATTGCAATGGGTAAAAACGTCGTTGTACTAGGCACCCAATGGGGTGACGAAGGTAAAGGTAAAGTAGTTGATCTACTAACAGATAAAGCTTCTCTTGTTGTGCGTTATCAAGGTGGCCACAACGCGGGTCATACTTTGGTGATCAATGGTGAGAAAACAGTTCTACACTTAATCCCGTCAGGTATTTTACGTGACAACGTTAAGTGTGTAATTGGTAATGGTGTTGTATTAGCACCTGACGCGTTAATGAAAGAAGTGGGTATGCTTGAAGAGCGTGGCGTACCAGTTCGTGAACGTCTACTTATCAGTGAAGCATGTCCTCTGATCTTGCCTTACCACGTAGCATTAGACCAAGCGCGTGAGCTAGCGCGTGGTGAAAAAGCGATTGGTACAACTGGTCGTGGTATCGGTCCTGCATATGAAGATAAAGTGGCTCGCCGCGGTCTTCGTGTTGGTGATCTATTCAACCCAGAGCAGTTTGCTGCAAAACTTAAAGAAATTCTTGAGTACCATAACTTCACATTAGTTAACTACTACAAAGTAGACCCAGTTGACTTCCAGAAGACTTATGACGATGCAATGGCTGTTGCTGATATCCTAAAAGCAATGGTTGTAGATGTAACTGAGCTACTTGACCAAACACGTGAAGCAGGCGACAACATCTTATTTGAAGGTGCTCAAGGTACACTTCTTGATATCGACCACGGTACATACCCATATGTAACGTCGTCAAACACAACAGCTGGTGGTGTTGCGACGGGTGCAGGTTTCGGTCCACTTAACCTAGATTATGTACTTGGTATCGTTAAAGCTTACACGACGCGTGTAGGTTCAGGTCCTTTCCCTACAGAGCTTTACGATGGTCTTGATAAGCAAGATCCAGTAGGTAAGCACTTAGGTGACAAAGGTCATGAGTTCGGCGCGACTACAGGTCGTTTACGTCGTACTGGTTGGTTTGATGCTGTTGCAATGCGTCGCGCTGTACAGATCAACTCAATTTCAGGCTTCTGTTTAACTAAACTAGACGTACTTGATGGTGTTGAAACAATCAAGATCTGTACTGGTTACCAGTTAGAAGATGGCACAGTAACAAACGTTACGCCACTTGCAGCTGAAGGCTACGAGAAAGTAACACCTGTTTACGAAGAAATGCCAGGTTGGTCTGAAAATACATTCGGTGCAACGTCAGTAGAGCAGCTTCCTGAAGCGGCTATCAACTACATCAAGCGTATCGAAGAAATCACAGGCGTACCAGTAGATATCATCTCTACAGGTCCTGACCGTATCGAAACAATGATTGTTCGTAACCCATTTGGTGCGTAATTGAATCTTGTTTAGAAAAGCTGCTTCGGCAGCTTTTTTTGTGCCTGAATCTTTTCGTGCTGTTTAACTTTGGTATATTTATTGAATGATCTGAGCGTCATTTATGTGGGTGAGTGTTTATGTTTCAAAAGCGTCATTTAATCGGCTTACTATTAGCCATTATCAGTCAATTCTCTTTCGCACAGCCGGAAGAGTTAAAAGCCGTGCCGCTTTATACCCAAGCTGAATTAATTGAGTTAATTAAAAAGAACCAGCATTTAAAACGAGTCAAAGACGATGAGTGTCAGCTCGTGCAAGATATCGAAGCGCGTGCTGAAACCATGGCGTTGCCCTCATATCAATTTTTGTATGGTGACATGCTGGCCTATGCAGTGTGTGTAGAGCGCGACGTTGAACTTGGCCTGTATTATATGAAACAAGCTGCAGAGCAGGGCTTAGCCTCAGCGCTGGAGCAATTAGGCAGGTATTACGATGTGGGACAGCTTGTACAAGCTGATAAGGCAATGGCCATTACATATTTGCGTGAAGCTGCAGCGCAAGGTGATTTAAAAGCGCAAATGCGTTTAGTGCGCTTATTCAATGAAGGTCATGGTAGCCCAAGAGATTACGAAGACGCGTATCGATGGTTATTTCATTCAGTAGTAGCCGATAAAAAAGTTCACAAACAGATAGAAGTGGCGTTGGCAGATCTTGCCAGAAAGATGCCTGCGAGCGTGGTTCGCAGGGCAAGGTTACCAATGTAAAATTGGTAACCAGACTCAATTTACTATTAACTCACAGCCTCAGATTCATTTTGCAGGTATGAATCTTTCAGCACACTCATCTTGGGTGGTTGCAAGGCAACAATTTTATCCCCTTCTTTTGGTACATACTTTTGCTCACTCACAAATGGCCGAATTTCAATTTGCTCATCATCTTTGGCATTTTCTTCGATAATGAATAGGGGCAGAGCCTCTTTATTTACTTTTTGATATTTTTGCCAATCGAACTCTTCTGTAAGCTTAGTTGCGCTGATCTTACCACCTTTCGAGATCAGGCTACTGAGCTTGGCAAAGCTACCTTGTTCACCAAATAAAATTTGGCGAGATAAAAAAGTCGCACTGTCTTTGTTTGCTTTTGCATGGTTGGTTGAAGAGCGCAGTGAAAATACACTCTGTTCATTCAATAAATGAGAAAAATACTGTACACCTAGCGCATTATGATGACGGTTAGGAGAAAGAGCTAGTACCTTATTGAGTTGCGTCATGGGTAAATAGCGTTCAGCATGCTCGGATTGTGGGTTGCCATAATAGCATTGAAGGCCGTCCATACGTGCCATTTTACAGTTTTCCCAAGCTGGGTCTGATAAATGCACGCTGATATTTTGGTCTTGTAAACCCTTAGCAATCGCACGAGCAACATGATTAGCGCCAATTATCAGAAGAGTATTGGGACTCGGTTGTCGGACACCTAAAAACTTAGCGAAAGGGGTGGCAGTTAAGCTTTGAAGTACCACGGTGACTATGATGACAGTGAAGATCAGCGGCACGATTTTTTCGGCATCTGGAATACCTTTTTCAATCATACTTAACGCAAAAACAGAGCCTACTGCAGCGGCAACTATCCCTCGTGGAGCAATCCATGATAACAGCAACCGAGATTTAAATGATAAATCAGAATTAAACGTTGATACTGCAATACAAATAGGGCGGGCAACGAAAAGTACGATAGCGATAAAGATCACGGTATTCAAACCAAGTAACATTATATCGCTAACTTCTAGTCTTGCTGCCAAGAGAATAAATAGACTAGAGATTAAGATCATAGATAAGTCTTCTTTAAACTCTAATACAGAGTCAATTTCCAAATCGTCTTGGTTGCCCAGCCAAATACCAAACACTGTCACTGCCAATAAGCCTGACTCATGGCTTAAATGGTTTGAAAGTGTAAAACTGAAAAGTACGAGCGCTAAAATACCAAACTTATGTAATTCGTAAGGCAGCCACTCTTTTCTGATCAATAAAGTAGTGAGCCAACCACTGATTATGCCTATCCCTAGTCCAACCCCGAGTGTAGAGAATAAGGCCCACATGGTGTGGCCAAATACCTCGCCACTGCCAACTAGACTGACAGCTTCAAAGACTAATACTGCGAATAATGCGCCGATAGGATCGATCACTATGCCTTCCCACCTCAATACACGGTCTATGTCTTGGTTTGGTCGCATGGCATTAAGCATAGGTGCAATGACTGTTGGGCCTGTTACAACCAGCACTGCGCCTAAAATAGCCGCGACACGCCAATCTAGCTGTAAAATATAATAACCAGCAAAAGCAATAATGATAAAGGTCGTGAGCATACCTATTGAGCAGAGGTTACGAACAATTTTACCTATACCTTTTAATTCTCGAAAATGTAAGGTCAGTGCGCCTTCAAAAAGAATAATAGCAACGGATAAAGACACGACGGGGAAGAGTAAATCACCCAGTAAAAGATCTGGGTCGAGTTGACCGGTAACTGGGCCAAGTAATAAACCAACTAATAACAGAAATAGAATAGCAGGAACCTTAAAGATCCAAGCTAACCATTGCGCGAAGACTGAAAAAACAGCAATTCCAGCAATATAAATAGCTGACATGCATTCTCCTATCATATAGCCCTATGAGGATATAGCTATCTAGTAAATATAAAAAAATTTATAACGATTTATACAGTAATAGTCGGTTAATTTTATAACTCTATGCAATCCTGAACTAACGAACATAAACTTATTAAGTTAAACATAGCCCTGATTGAGAGAATATGTGTTTAAAATGAAGAAATAATGAAAGGCGGAAAGTGGTGGAGCTAAGCAGGATCGAACTGCTGACCTCCTGCGTGCAAGGCAGGCGCTCTCCCAGCTGAGCTATAGCCCCACGTTCCAGTTTGGATACGTTCGAAAATTTATATTTTTTTTATTTCTCCGTCAATACTGGTGGTAAAAAAATCCCAAAGTTTTTTCATGCTTTGTTACACTGATTGTCAAAATAATAAGAGTCTTGGTCTGTTTACTATGTTGAAGTTCCCTTTTCTTTTTTCACTTGTGGCGATAATTTTGTCTGGGTGTATGACAAAGCCTGATGAGCCTTTTAAAGTTGCAGATCAAACATTACACACACGTCTGGCTGATAATGGTTCAAAATTATTCGCCTTCATCGTAACCGTTGAGAAACAAGCTCGGGTGAAGTTAGATACACGAAAAGAGATCTCACGCAGTGAGTTTAAGATGTTTCTAAATGAAGAACATATCGAAGACTCGCCAGCATTAAAATTAGCTCTAGAAGAGCGTGCGGTACAGCTTCTAAAGATGGCTTTAGACGAGCAAGACTATTGCCAGCAAGGTTACGATATTAAAGAAGTGTATTGGAAAGAGCGTAAGGTGCAATTAAGAGGTCAGTGTCGTGACTGAAGTTACAGAAGTTAATAAGCTATCTGAGTTAGAGAGCTTATTTAAACAATTGAACTTCAATGCAGTAAAATATCAACACCCGCCTTTACACACGTGCCAAGATGCAGATGAACTTAATCTCAACCGGGTTGGTGTAAGGATAAAAAATCTATTTTTACGAGATAACTACGGTAAGCGACATTTCCTATTGTTGGTGCCTGCAGATTATCAGGTAGATTTAAAAGCGCTGTCTAAACAGCAAAAGTTATCGCGATTGGGATTTGCATCATCTCAACGGTTAGCTAAATACCTAGGTGTTAAACCGGGCTGCGTTTCAGCGTTAGCGGTTTTCAACGATACTGAACAAGTTGTTACTGTATGGGTAGAATCAAGTCTATGGCAGGCTGAGCAATTTCAGTGTCACCCGTTTTTCAATGATCAGACTTGGGTGTTAAACAAAGCGGATTTAGAGCGTTTTTTTGAGTACACAGGTCATGCGCCTCAAGTCATAGACGTGCCTTGTTTGTAGTTAGTAAGGCATGCAATAAGCCCAAGTGAGCAGCAAACTAATAAACAAGTCAAAAACGCGATATAGCCATATTCTTCAAAGATAAAACCAGGTAAGAATGACCCGAGTGCGCCACCGCTGTAATAAAAAGACACATAAGCACCGTTAGTCACCGAAGCTGGTGCGGTACTAATTTTGTTTGCTAACGGCGCTGCGGTTGCATGTATAACGAACATACAACCACAGAAAAGGGTAAAGCTGACAATGAATAGGCTGAATATATGACTTGTAAGCATGATGTGGCTTACACAATATAAAATAAAAATTAGACTCAGCAGTGCCCAAGCGTTTTTAATTTTCTTATTAAGCCATGGTGTGCATACAGATAAAATTGCTCCGACCAAATAGCCCGTGTAAATAAAACCAATTTCTTTATTATCCGTAATACCGTATTGATTTTGTACAATAAAGGGTAAAAAGTTCAGTAATGCGGCAAAGCAAAAGAACATGAAAAATACTGCGACGAATAGGCGTAAAAGAGCAGTGTCTTGTAAATGCACTAAATGCAGCCAGGGCTTTATTTTTTGTTTAGTGCTTTCTTCTTTCTTGGGTTGTTTAGGAATGATTAACGCCAGGATAACTAAGCCCACGCTAACTAAGAAGAAAAAGTTCTGCCACTGCCAAAATGCGGCAAAGTTTGCTGCAAGCATCCTGCCTAAGTATCCCCCAATAATTGAACTACCAATATACAGAGTCATATTTCTTTGTAACGCATCACCTTGAAAAGTGGTGCCGATATAACTTGTCATGCCTATTAGCGCAGCAGGTAATGTTAGGCCTTGTATAAGTCTGCAAATTAATAGTCCTGAGAAGTAATCTGAATAGGCAAAAAGTAAGTTACTTGCAGCAAGGATCAGTAAGGCGATACGCAAAATCGACAACGGATTGAATTGGCTCAGCATAACGCCGTAGCAAAGTGGTGCGATGGCAAGTGGCATCATTGTCACTGTCATTAATGCGCCACTGTTTGCAATTGAAACATTATATAGCTCAGAAAAAATAGGTAACAGAGGTTGAGGGGCGTATAAGACTAAAAATGTACAGACAGAGCAAAGCAGTAATTTAAATAATGACATGGTGTCTGATACCCAAAACAGCGCAAATAAGAAACTATTGTGCTAAACCTTTATAGGCTAGTTAAATATAAAGTTAAATTGCAGAGCATGTTAATGCATGAAACGCGTTAAGTTTAAAGCTTTATCAATTAGTTGGTAATTTTTTGCGCTAAATCACACTTTATTTGCTTTACTTTAGTTAGATTGCAGTTGCACCTCTCTTTGTCGTGTCGTGCATCTGAGTTAATATATTGGGAATTGTATTTTCATGGAGTTGCAGCATGGGTTCTCTACAAGACCAATTACTAAAAGCAGGTTTAACGACTGAGCATAAAGCCAAAGTTGCTAAAACCGAAAAACGTAAAGCACAAAAGAAGAAAAAGAAAAAAGGCGCGACAAGTGATCAATCTGACTTACAAAAGCATATTGAACAAACAAAGCTTGAACAGCAGCGCAAAGCCGAAGAGCTAAATCAAGCTAAGCAAGCTGAGTTAAAAGAGCGTGAGCAAGTTGCTCGTGTTAAGCAAATTTTAGAGCACCACAACCAAGATGAAATTCGTGGTGAAGTGACATTCAACTTTACCTACGACAATAAAGTAAAAGAGTTGGATGTGAACGAGCAAACTAAACAAGCCCTATCAAAAGGGCGTTTAGCAATTTGTGTTCTTGAAGGTAAGTTTTATGTACTTCAAGACGAGCCAGCACGTAAGATCGCTGAAGTTGACGAAAAATACATCGTTTTCCATGTTGCTGACGATACAGCAGAAAGCGATGAAGACGACCCATATGCAGGTTATGAGATACCAGACGATCTAACTTGGTAAATTCGTGATTGGGGCAAGTAAAGAATTCATATAGTCACACAAGAAGAGAAAATTATGAGTAAAGTAAAATATATGGTTTTAGGTACAGGCATTGCGTTAACTGCATTTGCAAACAATGCAGAAGCTGCAGACGGTAAAGCGTTATACACGGCAAAAATGTGCCAAACATGTCACGGTGCTGAAGGTAAAGCGCCAATCATGGACGCTTATCCTAAAATCAATGGTCAAAACAAAACATATCTACTTAACCAAATGAAAGACATTAAATCTGGCGCGCGCGCTAACGGTATGTCTATGGCAATGAAGGCGATGGTTGCAAATGTATCTGACGCTGAGCTAGAAGCGATTGCTGATTATTTATCAAAAGTTAAGTAATCCACATTGGATTATGAAAAAACCACCGCATGTCGGTGGTTTTTATTTTATTGAACATCGAACAAGAGTCATTTAGACTTCTAAACTTCTAAATTGGCTGGTTGAGCCAAGTTAATATTTTAAGGCAAATTATGTTTGAACTACCAAAACTCAACTTAAAAGACAAAGTCAGCGAACAAGAGTGGCAACTTCGTGTTGATTTGGCTGCGTGTTATCGTCTAGTTGAGCATATGCGTTGGGGGGATTTAATTTATACGCATATGTCTGCGCGTTTACCCGGTACAGATCATTACTTGGTGAATGCATTCGGTTTGAGTTTTGATGAAGTGACAGCATCTAATTTAGTGAAGGTCGACTTACAAGGGAATATTTTGGATGACACGCCATTTGAAATAAATCCTGCTGGATTCACTATTCACAGCGCTATTCACGAAGTAAGAGAAGACGCTCACTGTGTGATCCACCTACATACAAAAGAAACCATTGCTGTTGCCAGCCTTGAGTGTGGTTTATTGCCATTAAGCCAACACTCTATGTTCTCATTGCCCTCGCTGTCTTATCACGATTATGAAGGCTTAGCGGTGAATGAAGACGAAAAAGCGCGTCTACAGAGTGATTTAGGTAATACCAACCATATGCTGTTAGTTAACCATGGTGGTTTGACCGTAGGTCCAACGGTGGGTGATGCCTTTATGCGTTTTTATGACTTACAGCGCGCTTGTGAAATTCAAGTCGCGATCCAAGCGACGGGTCAAAAAGCTGTGCCTGTGCCTCAACCAATCATTGACAATATTTATAATCAAGCAAATGTCGTTCATAGCGGTAGCACTGGTGGTCAGTTAGCCTGGCCTGCAATGCTGAGAAAAGCGTACCGCCTTGATCCTAGTTTTGCTGAATAGGAGCTAACATGAAAGTAACTCGCGTCGAAGTTTTTGATATCCATTGTCCAGACAGACCAGCTTGGACTCCAGTTTTTGTTCGTATTCATACTGATGAAGGTATCAGTGGGGTAGGTGAAGCCGGTCTTGCTTATGACTTAGGTCACAGTGCGGCAGCGAGTATGATCAAAGAAATGGCAGAAGCTTTTCTTATTGGTCATGACCCATTTCAAACAGAAATGCTTTGGTCACGTATGCTACGTGAAAGTTTCTGGGGATTAGGTGGTGGCCCTGTAGTTTACGCTGCGATGAGTGCCATTGATACCGCACTTTGGGATATTAAAGGCAAAGCATTAAATCTGCCTGTTTATCAACTTCTTGGTGGTAAGGTAAACCCAGAGCTACGCACCTATGCGTCGCAGCTACAGTTTGACTGGGATGATGAATTCAAAGCCCTTGTGCAACCTCATGAATATGCGGAAGCAGCACACAAAGCAATTGCCGAAGGATACGACGCGGTTAAAGTTGACCCTATCATGTATGACAAAGACGGTAATACCTATTACGACCGTACTAAGCTTATCTCTCGCGCGGAAATGAAGTTATACCGTGCGCGTATGGCGGCTATTCGTGAAGCGGTAGGTGACGAAGTAGACATTATTTTTGAATGTCATAGTCTACCAGGGGCTACCTCAGCCATTCAAATTGGTGAGATTGCAGAAGAATTCGATTGTATGTATTACGAAGAGCCGGTGAATTACTTAAACCACTCTTTACATGCGAAAGTTGCCGATAAAGTGGCAGTACCAATTGCTGGTGGTGAGCGTTTATATAACCGCTGGGGTGTACGTCCATATTTAGAAGATCAAAGTGTAGATGTATTACAGCCAGACATCGGTCTATGTGGTGGTTTTACTGAAACGAAGAAAGTGTGTGATTACGCGGATATCTTTGATGTGCGTATTCAAGCGCACGTATGTGGTGGTCCTGTTGCCACTGCGGCATCGCTTCATTTAGAAACGGCTATTCCTAACTTCTTAATTCATGAGCACCATACTTATGCGATTAAGAAATGGAACCGTGAGTTATGTATTCAAGATCCACAGCCTAAGAACGGTGTATTCAAAGTATCAGAAGCGCCTGGTATCGGTATTGAGCTAAATGATGAAGTGGTTATGCGTTCTACACGAGTTGAAATAAAATAACAGCTAAACATCACTAAACCTAAAAAAGGGTCACATTACAGTGACCCTTTTTTAATGACTTAAGTTTTAGCTTGGTGGTGTATTAACTAAACTTAGCCATCTCATGTTCAAGGTCTTTAGTTAAACCTTTAATGCTGTCTGTTGCACTGTGAGCATGGTGAGATACATTGGCAGTCTGTGCCGCCGTATCAGAAATGGTGACTACACGCTGAGCGGTATCTTCACCCGCTGCGAGCTGCTCTTTGGCCGCATGGGCAATCTGGTCACTCATTTGGGAAATGGCACCCAGAGAGTTCGCAACCATTTGTAATGCATCACTGGCATCTTTAGACATTTTTACAGTCTTTTCAGATGTTTCTACACTTAAGCTCACAGAGCTTTTCGCCTCTTGTGTTGCAGATTGAAGATTACCAATCATGGTATGAATTTCTTCAGTACTTGATTGGGTTCTTTGAGCTAACTGTCTTACTTCGTCAGCAACAACCGCGAATCCTCTACCTTGCTCACCAGCCCTAGCTGCTTCGATGGCTGCATTTAACGCTAATAAGTTGGTTTGCTCCGCAATGCTTTGAATAACACTCAGTACATTCGCAATATTCTTAACTTCATCATCTAAAATACGAATATTATTACCAGCGCTGTCGATTTGCTGTTCTAATAGCGCGATTGCTTGTGCCGCTTCAGACGTTTGCTTATCTGCATTTTGACCTTGCTGCTCGGCTTCTTGTACGGAGTAAGCGGCCTGCTCGGCATGTTCAACAACAGTTTGCGCCGAGGCTGTCAGTTCAGTAATAGCCGAAGCAACCATTTGGGTTTCTTCACTTAAGCTGCGGGTGAGTTGCTCTAACTCTTCTGAGCGAGCTTCACCGTCATGGCTTTGTGATTGCAATTCAGCACTTACATGCTGGATACCATCGACAACGCCTTTCAGACCTTGCTGCATATATTGCATGGCGGCAATGATGCTTTCTTCATTGGCGTTGTTGGTGTTGATGTCTGTGCTTAAATTACCGCGAGATACACGTTTCACAATTGCAAGCACAGTATCAAGTTCTGCGCCCAGCTTATTAGATAGACCTAAGCCAAACTTAGCTAGAGCAAAGGCTAAAGCAGTCGCAATGATAAGAGAGATAACTAAAAGCCATTGAGCGGTATTCCAATAGCGTTCATTGACCTCTTTCATACTGATGCCCGTACCAATATACCAACCAAAGCGAGACGTTTTTTGAACAACAGACGTGAGGTCGACAACTTCCCCTTCACGAACAGAGTCCCAATGATAGGTGATAATACGATTGGTTTTATTACCGACCAGCCTTTTTACTTTCTGGCCTATGCTTTGGCCACTGGCATCTTTAAAGTCGTTAAAACTGGTACCTTGTAATTCAGGGTCGTGCGGGGTGGCAATAAAATCAAGCTTCTCGTTAACCACATATACATATTCTGAATCGTGATACTTATTCTCTCGAAGCATTTCTGTGGCTAACTTCTTAGCTTGCGCTTCGTCTAGTTCGCCTGTGGCAACATAATGTTCGAACTGTTCAACAATGTTGACCGTGCTTTTCATGAGTTGATTTATACGAGCAATATTATCACTTTCACTTGCGTGGCGAAGCGCTTGTAAACCAAACACTGCAACCACTAAAAGTGAGACGAAAATTGCCGCAGTAAATAAAATTATTTTTATTCTTAAGGTGATACCTGACAGCACGACGGACTCCTAACTTAGTTCAGTCTTTCATGTCTATCATGATTATAGGGTAGATGTTAAGTGAGGATTATAAAAATGCAGGGTTATTGATGTGATATTTTTTCATAAGCCCTGCATATTTATATGGTTATTAGCGAATGAGTTGAACTTCCTGTTCATTTAAAGCGCGATATTCACCAGGCGCAAGCGTTTCATCTAACTCGATACCACCAATATTTTCTCTATGTAATTCAATAACTTTATTTCCAACTGCTGCGAGCATGCGTTTTACTTGGTGGTATTTACCTTCGCAAATAGAGAGTCTTAAGCTGTACGTCGCTAAGCGCTCTGCTTTAGCAGGTAAAGTTGCATCTTTTTCACCATGTAGCATGACACCTTTCTCTAATTGAGACTGCATTTCATCACTGATAGGCTCTAGGGTTTCTATCAAATAAGTTTTAAATTTCCTCTGCTTAGGAGAAGTGACTTTGTGTGACCAATCGCCGTCATTGGTGATGAGGACTAAGCCTGTGGTGTCGATGTCTAAACGGCCTGCAACATGAAAGTTTTTTAAGTTGGGTTCATCAAGTAAATCGAACACGGTGGCGTGCATTTCGTCATTATTGGCACAGATATAATCTTGTGGTTTGTTTAGCATGTAGTAGCGCATACCTAGATACGCTATATGCTCGCCTTGCCATTCAACGTGGTCATCTTGTGAGATTGGGTGATCAAACTTTGTGATCAGTTCTCCATTCACTATAGCATTACGTTTTTTTATACCCGCTTTGACTTTGGAGCGAGGTAACTCTGTTATATGGCTAACGAATTTATCTAATCGACAAGGAAATTTCATGTTAAATCACTTTTGTAATGCATTGTAATGGCATTATACGAAAGCCGATATTTTAAATCAGTTCTTTCTGTATACTTCAGGCAATAAATCGTAAACATGAACACTGAGTTGATAGTCACAGCCCAGTAAATCTTCTAAAGCAAAAAGTAAGGTTTCACTGAGGAGCTGCTTTTTCTCAACTTCACGTCCCGCCATAATATGGGCTTGAACATGGACAAATCCAGCCTTGCCATTTCCAAGCTGAAAATGTTGAAAACTATTCGCACGGGTCTTTACCGTCGTTAAATCAAATAGCGCTGTGCCAATTGCAGCTTGATGAATGGTTGCGACCAGTTCTTCGGTCTGTATATGTAAGTTGTCTGAGTGCTCAATGATAAAGTGCGGCATAGATGACTTCGCTCGTTAATTATGCGTAAATAACGCTATGTTATGTGAATATAGATGTATTGTCAGATGTTTTTGAAACGCACGCTCGGCGCTATTTTGATCACTGCAGGCTTAATGGGTTGTAGTGATGACGCCGCTAAAGTCAGTTTAGGTTTATTTACTACCAAAGATGTGGTGGTTAAAGCGAAGCAAGATCCTATTGTAACAGGCGTGACTTGTCATATAAGTCATATAGAAGCGGATTTAGATTTTTCAGATCCTTCGGATATGTCAATTGCCTGTCGACAAACAGGCCCAATTACTGCCGATCAGTTACAGCAAATAGATTTATCAAAAGATGGTGAAGTGGTTTTTAAAGCCTCTAAAAGTATTTTGTTTAAATCATTAAAAGTGCGTCGTATTTACGATGCCGATACGCAAACCCTATTGTATTTGTCTTATTCGACTAAAGAGACCAGTGGTAGTCACCATCATGCTTTATCGAGTGTGCCTTTGTATAACACTCAGGCTTGGAATTGGACTAACAAAGAAAAATAGATATGTTGTCGTTATTTAAAGCAAAACCCCTTGTATCAAAAGAAGAAGAAAGTTGGTTAATTGATGCCTTTATTTGGGCATGCGATAACTTTGATGGTCAATATTTTTTAGAGCATACACAGGTTATCGAGCCGACAGGGCAGTTTTTCCCAGATCAGGTTTCAAGTGTTGAGCAAATGGCGCAAACCGTGTTTAAGCGCGTGCGTGATTACGCAGGCTTACAAGTATGGCCTGTGCAACTGGTTAACCCGAATCAAATGATGCCTCAGCAAATTGCACCTTTTAAATTTGTCAGCTCTAACCGTGGAGCGGATGCGCAGATCGTTAACCCGCCAAGTATCCCAATGAGTTTGTCTTATAACCCAAACCAGATTAATCAACCACAAGACCTCGTTGCCAGCTTGGCAGGAAGCCTAGCTTTGATGATGGTTTATCAAAAAGGTGTTATGCCGCCGGGGGGGAAAGAGCAAATTCCTGCAGCCAGTGATGCATTAGCGTGTTATTTAGGTTTTGGCGTGATGATGAGCAATACCGTCTATCAATTTAAAGGTGGCTGTGGCTCTTGCTATAACCCTTATGCCAACAGGCAGGCGGCGCTTACTGAACCTCAGACAGTGTTTATGCATGCACTGATCTGTCATTTCAAGCCGCAAGTTGATGGTAAAAAGCATCTAAAATCTCATTTGCGCAGTATGTATAAACAGGCGCAAAAGCAGATTAAGGCGTTGCTAAATGAATCAGCCAATCCATACTTGTTAGCGTTAGAAGAGAAGCGCCATGCTTAGTTATCTTGATGAGTTTTTATTAATCGCCATCGCGCATTTTTTTGCGGTGGCAAGCCCTGGGCCTGATTTTGCCATCGTACTTAAGCAGAGTATTCAGCAGGGGCGTAATAACGCCTTATGGACCAGTGCTGGTGTCGGGTTGGGTATATTTGTGCATGTCGCATATTGCTTATTAGGTGTGGCTTTAGTGCTAGCAAACTCACCAGAGTTATTTACTATTTTGAAGTATGTGGCTGGTGCGTATTTAGCCTATATGGGTGTGCAAGCGCTCAGAGCTAGGCCGGCATCTGGTGATGGCAGTGTTGAAACGTCAGAGCATGTTCAGGCTGAGTCGGCGTTTAAAGCATTTAAGCGCGGCTTTTTAGTCAATGCATTGAATCCTAAAGCGACTTTATTCTTTATGTCATTATTTACACTTGTAATTGCGCCAACAACGCCGACTTCTGTGCAAGCGATATACGGTCTTTATATGGCGTTAGCCACTTGGGCATGGTTCTCATTTTTAAGTATGGTTTTGAGTAAGCAACCTGTGCGTGCTTTTTTTCATCGAGCAGGGCATTGGTTTGATAGAGGCATAGGTGTTGTACTGATTGCCTTGGCAATTCGAGTGGTGGTGTAGCAATGAAAAAGAAACACATTAACTTTGCCTATGGTTCGAATATGTCTACCTCTAGGCTATTTGCGCGTTTACCCAATGCAGAATTACTCGGTGTGGGCACTTTACATGCTTATCAATTGACGTTTGATATGCTTTCTACCGACGGCTCAGCAAAGTGTAATATTGTGCCTGCAAAGCAGCGCGAGGTGTTTGTTCACGGTGTACTGTATGCGCTCGATGACCAAGAGCTTGCGAGATTAGATGCAATTGAAGGTGAAAGATACGACCGTGAAGCGGTGGAAATTGTGCGTCCATGTGGAGAAATACTCATCGCTCAGAGTTACATTGCTAACACTTTTATAGATATGCACCTGCCTTTTGACTGGTATGTCGAGCACGTTCTAAAAGGCGCGCAAGAGCATCAATTTAACTCAGATTATATAACTCAGATCTCTGCACAAGCATCGCAAAGCGATAGTAATCTTGAACGCGCTGCTAGAGAATGGGCCATCCACAAATTATAAAAGAACAACAACAAGGGACATTATGAAACTCAAGGCATTATTTTCAGCCATGTGTTTAGTTGCTGCAACAAGCAGCTTCAATGCATTTGCACAACAAGTTAAGCCACAAGACGTGGAGCAAGCTGTCAACGACGCTATGTCGCAATTTAACATACCGGGTATTGCCATTGCAGTGGTAGAGAATGACAAAGTTGTGTTAGCAAAAGGCTTTGGTGTCCGTCACTTAGAGTCACAAGCTCCGGTTAATGCGAATACGTTATTTGGTATTGCTTCTAACTCTAAAGCGTTTACCGCTGCGGCGTTGGCTATGCTGGTGGATGAGGGCAAAATTACTTGGGACGATAAAGTCATCAAGTATATTCCTGAGTTTAAATTACATGATTCATATGCCACTCGAGAAATGACCATTCGTGACTTATTAAGTCATCGCAGTGGTTTAGGGTTAGGCGCGGGTGACTTAATGATCTGGCCTGACACTAATAAATCAGTGTCTGAGCTAATTGAGGGGATCAGCCATTTAAAACCGGTTTCGAGCTTTCGCAGTCAATACGCTTATAACAACTTAATGTTCGTGATGGCCGGTGAAGTTGTTGCCCGTGTAAGTGGTTTAAGCTGGCAAGAATTTGTCGAGCAAAAAATGATGAAGCCGCTTGAAATGACCACGTCTCGTGCTGGTTTTTCTCGTATTGCTAAAGGCAATCAAAACTGGGCTACAGGTCATATTCCAATGGAAGGTAAACTAACGCCTTTCTTTGTGAACTATTTAGAAGATTTTCGTGGTGCAGGCGCGATTGCATCTAACGTCAATGAAATGAGCCAGTGGTTATTAACACAGCTTGATGGCGGTAAAATGCCAAATGGTAAGCAATTGTTTAGCCCTGAGCAGCAAGTACAAATGTGGCACCCGCATATTATGCGTGTGGCGTCTAAAAGTGCCTTTGAAGCGTATCGTCAGCAGTTTAGAGGCTATGGCTTAGGTTGGTCGATTGAAGATTACAATGGCTTCAAAAAAGTCGGTCATGGTGGCGGTATATTAGGTATGGTGTCGCAGGTTGCAATGATCCCAGAGAAAAAGCTGGGTGTAGTGGTTTTATCTAACCAGCAAGCTTACCCTGCATTAACAGCCATTATTAATGAAGTATTTGAAGATGCGTTAGGCCTTGAAGATCAAGACTATGTGACAGAAGCGGCTGAGCGCTTCCACAAAGGTAAAAAAGAAGCTTATGCCAAAGCTGGTGCGGTGAAGCTTGAACAAATACAACCTGCGTTACCGGCACAAAATTATACAGGTACGCTAACCAGCGATTGGTATGGTGATGTGATTGTTGAGTATGTGGCAGATGAACTACGTATTGATTTTACTCATACTAAAATGCTCAAAGGTAAACTAGAGCATCACACTGGCAATACTTTTATTGTGCGTTGGGACAACACACTATTAGAGGCAGATGCATATATCCATTTTGAAATGGATAAAGCACAGCAAGTAAAGTCAGCAAGCATGGAATATGTGAACCCGCACATTACCGACTTTAGTTTTGACTTCCACAATTTGGACTTAAAAGCCAAACGTGCAGATTAGCTTTTAGCTGTTGTAGGCCCGACTAAGTTAACTTAGTCGGGCTTTTTTGTATTAGCATTGATATAAGTTAAATCTTCTAACTAGCACCAAAGTCGCAAAGGCGTTATAAAATAATTTTGTTAAACTGAATGTGAACTTTCTTGGCAAGGACACGTTATGCGTACCGCAGTTATCAGTCACCCACATTGTCGTAAACATAAAATGATTGCGGATCACCCCGAGTGCCCAGAGCGTCTTGATGCGGTATCTGACCGATTATTGGCATCTGGACTGGATATTGCGGTGGCTCAAAAAAGTGCCCCTAAAGCAGAGTTAGAGCATATAGCATTGGTGCATGACAGAGCGTTAATCGATAAAGTGCTGACTTCAATTCCGCAAGAAGGATTAAGAGAGCTAGATGGTGATACTTGGCTATGCCCTGATTCGATGAAGGCAGTTGAGCGTGCGGTCGGAGCGGGTATATTAGCGGTTGATGAAATTTTAGCTGAAAGCATTGATGCTGCATTTTGCAATGTCAGACCGCCAGGGCACCATGCTAATCAGTCAACGTCTTCTGGCTTCTGTATTTTTAACAACGTTGCTATTGCTGCCGCTTATGCAAAACAGCAGGGTGTGAAACGTATCGCGATTTTAGATATTGATGTACATCATGGTAATGGCACCCAAGATATTTTTAGAGACGATAAAAGCGTACTGTTTTGCTCATTGTTTCAGTATCCGTTTTACCCTAATACCGCCATTGTAAATACTGACACTGTTATTAACTCACCATTGGCGATAGCCAGTGATGGGATTGATTTGAAGGCGCTATATTCACAGCAATGGGAGCCTACGTTAAGGGCGTTTAACCCCGAGCTAATCTTTATTAGTGCAGGCTTTGATGCTCACCTAGAAGATGATATGGGCAGCCTTAAATTCACTGAGGCGGATTATCAATGGCTAACGGAGCAGGTTGCTGAACTTGTTAAGCAAACAGAGTGTAAAGGGATTGTCTCTTACCTTGAAGGTGGTTATGCACTCTCTGCACTAGGTAGAAGTGCAGTGACGCACATTAAAGCCTTGGTTGAAGCTTAAGGCTTACTATTCAGAGCTCAGACTATTTAGTCTTGCCTGTAAATCTCACAGGCAAAATCATATAGATCTTGCAAAGAAGTGAAGCTTAGTTTCGCAATACAGCAATGACCGTCTTGCGCTAATTGCTGCTGCAGCTTTGTAGTTAACTTATCAAGGTTCACGTCAGTGCGCTGGCTTGACGCCAGGTTAAATGCCTCACCACTATTTTGAATATACATCGATTCCCTTTTCTGTTCCTCTGAAAAATAGAAAAGCGCATCAGACAGTGATGACTCACTTTCAATATACTCAATACTTTGTTCTGTTATGAGCAATAAAGGGAGTGCTTGAATAGTCAAAATTTGTCCTCAATCAAAGTTTGTTTCTTAGCCAATATTATACTGGCAAAGATTGACTCATTGCGAGGAGTGCTTAATGACAACTGAAAGTCGTCAACTAAAGGTCAAAGATATCTTTACCAACCAGCTGCTATCGTGTGATATCAGCACCTCATTATTTAGTGCGGTAACAAAAATGCGTGCGCACAAAGTTAGCTCTATTTTTGTCACGGAAGAAGACAAAATTGTAGGTATCTGGACCGAATCAGATTGCGTTAAGCTCAACTTTTCACAGCAAGGCTTTCAGCAAACACCTATTGGGGAATTGATGGCTACGCCAGTACAAAGCGTGCAAATTGATAAAAGCCTCAGTGAAGCTACCATCAAATTTCACCAATTAGGTATTCGCCATCTACTGGTTAAAGATGAGCACTTTGAGCCTGTTGGCGTAGTGTCATTGTCAGATATTGTGCGTAATCAGGGGTTAGATCATTATCTGCATTTTAGGCCAATAGAAGATCACTACGAAAAGAAGGTGACCATTTTAGATAGCAATGATTGCATCTCAAAAGTTATTGATGTGATGCGAATTAAGCAAGTTACAGCTGTGCTCATTCATAATATGTTTCTCGGTGAATATGGCATTATTACGCAAAGAGACATTGCTTATATGGTGCTTAACCCTGATTGGCGTATGCCATGCTGGGAGTTAGCCAGCTACCCAATGCAGTCAGTGGTTCCTAAAGACAGTTTGTTTGATGCTTACCGGTTAATGACTGCAAACTCTATTCGTCATTTAGTGGTCAAAGAGCCAACTACAGAGCAGGTTATTGGCTTGCTGGCATTAAAAAATGTCTTAACCGAAATTGAAACCGCATACTGTAGTGAACTCGAAAAAGTGCTTGCCCAACGCGACCTTGCGCTGCAAAAATCAGAGAAGAACCTCTACCTTGCGAATCGCATTATAGATGCGTCTCTAGATGGTATTATGATCACCAGAAGTTCAGGTGAAATTATTCAGATAAATCCTGCTTTTAGTGCCCTGACAGGCTACAAGGACTACGAAGTATTGGGCAAAACTCCCAATATTTTAAGCTCTGGTATTCATCCTCAGGAATACTATAAACAAATGTGGGATGAGTTAAATGAAAAAGGGGTATAGCAGGGGGAGGTTTGTAATCGTAAGAAAAATGGCGACATTTATGTAGAGTGGCTGACTATCATTGAAATCAACGAGCCTTATAGTGATGATGTGCTATACGCCGCTATTTTTAGTGACATTACAGAACGTAAAAATGCCGAAGAAAAAATTGTTCGCCTTGCCTATTTTGACGAATTAACAGGACTACCAAATCGTCGTTTGTTTAACGACCGGCTTTCGATGGCGCTTGCATCAGCGCACAGAGATAAACAAAAGCTATCAGTCATGTTTATTGATTTAGACCGCTTCAAAGAGGTCAACGATACCCTTGGTCACAGTGCTGGCGATGAGCTACTTATAAAAGTGAGTGAACGTATTAAAGGGCAGCTCAGAGAAGGCGACACATTAGCAAGACTCGGTGGTGATGAATTTGTGGTGTTACTGACTGAAGTAAAAGACTTGGCCGATGTGGTGTCGTTTGCCAATGATATTTTAGACTTGCTCGGGCAGCCATTTGAAATTAGCGGTATGAGTGTCGGGGCTACGGCATCTATAGGCGCGGCTGTGTACCCCGAAGATGGTTTAGACAGCGAATCTTTGCTTAAGCATGCTGATGTTGCTATGTACCGCTCTAAAGAGGTAGGGCGTAACTCTTTTCAGCTCTATAAAGCCTCTATGAATGCGCGTTCGTTAGAGCGTTTGTCGATGTTAAGCCGTTTTCAAAGCGCTTTAGAATGTAATGAATTTGAGCTTCATTACCAGCCAGTACAATGTTTAAACGAAGAGCACATTTCTAGTGTTGAGTGTTTACTTAGATGGCAAGATCCAAATTTAGGTATGATCTCACCAGCTCAATTTATTCCACTTGTTGAGGAGCTGGGCTTAATCACTAAATTGGACCAGTGGGTGATCAATTGGGCCTGTGAAAAAATGGCATTTTGGCGCCATCAAGGTATTCAACTGCAACGCATTGCGATCAATGTTTCGGCACAACATTTACATCAAGGTGAACTGGCTTTAACTGTGGCAAATGCCTTAGAGCGACATCAACTTCCGGGAAATTGCTTAGAAATAGAATTAACTGAAAACAGCTTTATCTGTAACTTACAAGAAGCAAAGAGCGAGCTGAAAAAGCTAAAAGCGTTAGGGGTTTCGATTGCGCTAGATGATTTTGGCACTGGTTATTCAGCCTTGAGTTATTTAACTAAGTTACCTATTGACGTATTAAAAATCGATGCAAGCTTTACTGCGAAAGTCCCTGATGAATATGGCAATAGTGAGATTGTGACAGCAATAGTAGCTATGGCAAAAGCCTTAAAGTTGAAAGTAGTTGCTGAAGGAGTAGAGAAGCAAGTTCAAAAGGAGTTCTTGAAGCAGCTAGACTGCCATTACTTGCAAGGTTATTTGTTCTGTCGGCCTTTAAGTGAGTCGCAATGGTTGAGTTTTTACCAAAAGCGTACAGGTTCAAAATTAGAGGCACCGATGCATTAAATGCATCGGTGTTTTGTATTAAGGATAACTTAACCTGAACTTAGGTTAAGAAATTTACTAATTTAACCAGAGCTCAGGTTAACTTATAAGGCTTCGAAAGCCACTTCGTAAGAGGTGAATTTACGAATGTTGATAACGCCTTTATCAAAGATTAAGTACTGACCTTTAATACCTTCAAGTACGCCAGACACTTCAGGATCTTTGTCGAAGTTAAACGAGCTGATCTTGGTCGGGTATTCTGTCACAGGGAAATCTAAATCAACGACTTCTTCATCTAATTGTTCAATGGCGGTGGCACCAAACAATTCAGCCAGCTCATCTAATTTAGCCTGAATCTGAGGAATAAGCTCAGCAGCAGCGGTTTTTAAATCAACATCGACACTGACACCTTTGAGCATATTGCGCCAATTGGTTTTATCGGCAATGAACTCGGCTAAAGCGACTTCTACGAGACCTGACTGTAAGCGTGTTTGCACTTTAAAAATTGGCAGGGCTTGCGTCGCACCTTGGTCAATCCAGCGTGCAGGAATTTGTGTATGGCGAGTAATACCGACTTTTAACCCAGATGTATTTGCAAGGTAAACATAATGCGGGATCATGCAATTCGCTTCACCCCATTCAGGCTCGCGACAGGTACCTTGATCAAAATGACAAGTTTCAGGTTTCATAATACACATGTCACAGCTTGCCAGTTTCTTCATACACACAAAGCAATGACCTTGTGAGTAACTTTTTTTGGTTTTTTTACCACAGCTACAACAGTAAATATTACCCGTGAAAGTTAGCTTAATCGCTTTGCCGAAATATTGGTTTAGATTAACTAATTCATCGCCTAGTGGAAGGTGATATTGAATCGGTTGAGTGTGATCTGCTTTTAGTTTACGCAGTGTACCTTGCATCTTTACGCCCCTAAAGATGTGAAAATTTAAGTGCGCAGTCTAGCAAAGCTGGTGGATAGATTATACCAATTTTATTAACTGACTAATCATTCTAGCGAGCTAAAAAGCCCACTAACTTCGTCTGAAATTTTTAATATAGAACAACTATATATCAAAATATCATCCTTGTTATTGAACTTTTTTTCTGTCGCAATAATAGGCCAGTAATTTAATGCAATTGGTATGAGAAAGGCCCTATAAAGGGCCTTTAATCATCTAAATAGATGTGAGATTACTGTTCGCGAGCAATGGCGCGATAAGCGATATCAGTACGGAACTCAACGCCGTCCCAATTGATTTCGTTAACCAGTGCATACGCACGCTTTTGCGCTTCAGTCACAGTGTGACCAAGTGCAGTCGCACAAAGTACACGACCGCCTGCTGTTACAACGTTTTCGCCATCTTGTTTAGTACCTGCGTGGAATACTTTCTCGCCTTCAGCGTAATCAACACGAAGACCTGAGATAGCATCACCTTTTGGATAGCTACCAGGGTAGCCTTTTGATGCAAGTACGACGCCTACCGCTGCACGTGAATCGAACTTAATTTCAGTTTGATCTAGCTCTTCACGGTTTGCCGCTTGAATTAGCTCTACTAAGTCAGACTGTAAACGTAGCATGATAGGTTGAGTTTCAGGATCACCGAAACGACAGTTATACTCGATTACCTTAGGCGTACCATCAGCGGTGATCATAAGACCTGCGTATAGGAATCCTGTGTAAGGAGCACCTTCACTAGCCATACCTTCAACCGTTGGGTTGATCACTTCGTTCATGATGCGCTCATGAATGTCAGCGGTTACAACAGGTGCAGGAGAGTAAGCACCCATACCACCCGTGTTAGGACCTTGGTCACCGTTGTATGCACGTTTGTGGTCTTGGCTTGTTGCAAATGGTAGCACATTTTTACCGTCAACCATGACGATGAAAGAGGCTTCTTCACCTTCAAGGAATTCTTCGATAACTACACGACTACCCGCTTCACCGAATGCATTTCCAGCAAGCATATCGCGGATTGCTTCTTCCGCTTCTGCTTCTGTCATTGCAACGATCACACCTTTACCTGCAGCAAGGCCATCAGCTTTAACAACAATCGGAGCGCCTTTTTCTTTTAGATAAGCAAGTGCAGGTTCGATTTGTTCAAACGTTTGATATTCCGCAGTTGGAATATCATGGCGTGCTAAGAAGTCTTTTGTGAACGACTTAGAGCCTTCTAGTTGTGCTGCTGCCGCTGTTGGGCCGAAGATAGCTAGACCTTCTTCACGGAAGCGGTCAACCACACCAATTACTAATGGTGCTTCAGGGCCAACAATGGTTAGCTCGACGTTGTTGTCTTTTGCAAATGTAACAAGTGCATCTAGGTCTTCAACTCCAATCGCTACATTTTCTAACTTAGGCTCTAGTGCTGTGCCTGCATTACCAGGTGCAACAAAAACGGTTCTTACAGAAGGGTTTTGAGCGGCTTTAAACGCAAGCGCGTGTTCACGGCCGCCACTGCCAATGACTAGTACATTCATGGCGTATTTATCCTATTATAACTTTTTGAATTTTAGGGTCATGCGATCGCTTTCCCCAATTGCCTTATACTGCTCAGCTTTTTCTTCACCTAAAGCTAAACGTGGTGGCAATGTCCAAACACCTTTCGGGTGATTAGCGCTATCAAGTGGGTTAGCGTTAATTTCGCTTGCTTCTACCAATTCAAAACCTGCTTTTTTAGCAACTTCGATAACATAGCTTTGCTTCATATACCCTGATGACTTTTGGTCTTCGTCGGCACGGTGTTCTGGTAAACGGTGTTCAACAACACCTAAGATACCACCCGTTTTAAGCGCTTTATTAAATGCTTTAAATGCACTTAAAGTGCTGTCTTCGCCACCACGCATGTACCAGTTGTGTACATTACGGAAAGTTAAAACCATGTCAGCAGAGCCTGTAGGGGCAATGTCTGAGTGAGTGACCGGTGCAAACTCGGTAATTTTTACTTCGCTAAAGCGAGTATCTTCAGCCACTTTCTGTTTAAAGCCAGCTAGTGAGCGCTGGTAATAACCTACTTTTGAATCAGCAGGGAAATGCGCTGCATAAAAAGTACCCTGGCCTTTAACAGCAGGTGCTAAGATCTCTGAATACCAACCACCACCAGGCGCAATTTCAACCACTGTCATATTTGGCTTAAGGCCAAAAAACTCAAGGGTTTGTGCTGGGCGACGGTATTGGTCACGAGCACGGTTCTTATCAGAACGTGCGCTATCAGCCACAGCAGAGGTTAACTCAGCAGAGCTAGATGATGTTGATGAACCTGTTGCAGAACAACCAGCAATGGCAGTAACAATGCTAGCAGCGAGAAGTGTTTTTAAACCGAATTTCATTTTTTATGTCCTTCACTTTGAGTGTGTTTTAAGCAGACTACTTGAAATTGGGAGAAAGAAAAAGCGCGAAACGATGAATGTTTCGCGCCTATCGATTAGTGACGGAAGTGGCGCATGCCAGTAAATACCATCGCCATGCCAGCTTCATCAGCTGCTGCGATAACTTCTTCGTCACGCATTGAACCACCTGGTTGAATAACCGCAGTGATACCCGCTTCAGCAGCGGCGTCAATACCGTCACGGAATGGGAAGAATGCGTCAGAAGCCATAACAGAACCTTTAACTTCTAGGTTCTCGTCAGCTGCTTTAATACCAGCAATCTTCGCAGAGTAAACGCGGCTCATTTGACCTGCGCCTACACCAATTGTCATACCGTCTTTTGCGTATACAATTGCGTTTGATTTAACGAACTTAGCTACTTTCCAGCAGAACATTAGATCTTTCAGTTCTTGCTCTGTTGGCTGGCGCTTAGAAACCACTTTAAGGTCACCCATTTCAACCATGCCTTGGTCACGGTCTTGTACTAAGATACCGCCATTAACACGTTTGATGTCAGCTTGCGTCGTTTTGCTTGACCATTCGCCACACTCAAGAAGACGAACGTTCTTCTTAGCAGCAACAATTTGCGTCGCTTCTGCAGAGATACTTGGTGCGATGATCACTTCAACGAATTGACGTGAAACAATCGCTTCTGCTGTATTTGCATCTAGCTCACGGTTGAATGCAATGATGCCACCAAATGCAGACGTAGGGTCTGTTTTGAAAGCGCGGTCGTAAGCTGCAAGAATGTCTTCGTCTACCGCTACGCCACATGGGTTTGCGTGTTTAACGATAACACACGCTGGCTTGTCGAACTCTTTTACACACTCAAGTGCTGCGTCAGTGTCAGCGATGTTGTTGTAAGAAAGGGCTTTACCTTGTAGCTGCTTTGCAGTTGCAACTGATGCTTCTTCAAGGTTGTTTTCAACATAGAAAGCAGCATCTTGGTGAGAGTTTTCACCGTAACGCATATCTTGCTTCTTAGTGAATTGCATGTTGATAGTACGAGGGAATTTAGTCTCAACTGCGGCTTCTTCAGTGTAGTCAGGGACCATTTTACCGAAGTAGTTGGCAATCATACCGTCGTATTGTGCTGTGTGCTCGTATGCTGCAATCGCAAGGTCAAAACGTGTTTGGTACGTCGTTGAGCCTTCGTTTGCTTGCATATCTGCAATAACGCGATCGTAATCTGATGCGTTTACAACAATTGTCACGTCTTTGTGGTTTTTCGCTGCAGCGCGCACCATAGTAGGGCCACCGATGTCGATATTTTCAATCGCATCTTCTAAAGTACAACCTTCTTTTGCAACAGTTTGTGCAAACGGGTAAAGGTTAACAACAACCATATCGATAGCTGAAATGTTGTTTTCTTCCATCACGCCTTCGTCTTGGCCGCGACGACCTAAGATCCCGCCATGTACTTTCGGGTGAAGGGTTTTTACTCGGCCATCCATAATTTCTGGGTGACCTGTGTAGTCAGATACTTCCGTGGCAGCAATGCCGTTCTCTGTTAGTAGTTTAAACGTACCGCCAGTTGAAAGTACTTCTACGCCTTGTGCACTTAGTGCGCGGGCAAATTCAACAATACCGGTTTTATCTGACACGCTTAGTAGCGCGCGACGAATTGGACGATGTATATCCATGATGGTTTGGGTTTCCTCAATGATTACTTAAGGGCTAGCTTAGAAGTGAGCTATTTTAGCCTAAAACGAATGAGAAAACGATTAAAAAGGCAGAGAAGAGGGTGAGAAAAACTGAATTTATGCTGTTGGTATTTTGCACAAAGTGTGTTTATTTGAAATTTAAGTATTAGTATATTAAAACGCTAAATTATTAAAATTTAGACAATAAAAAAGCACCCTAAGGCGCTTTTTTATATTAAGCATTAAGCAAAAACTGAAATTAGTTCATGCCGTACTTTTTAAGCTTCTTACGAAGAGTACCACGGTTGATACCTAGTAAGATCGCAGCACGAGTTTGGTTACCACGAGTATACGTCATTACTTCTTCTAAAAGTGGTGCTTCAAGCTCAGAAAGAACAAGATCGTAAACGTCTTGTACGTCTTGACCGTTAAGCTGTTTTAAATAGTGGTGTACAGCTTTTTTTACTGCATCGCGCAAAGGTTGCGGTTTCTCTTGTGACTGAACGTGAGCGTTAGTAATAAATGGAGAAGTCACATTTTGTTCGAACATCTTTATGTCTCTTTCTTAGTTAGCTGCTAGTGTTTTAAAGTATTGCTCTAATGCCTCGATTTGCTCATTTGGCGTTTCAAGGGCATTAAATACTCGCCTAAATTGACCTTCTTGGTCATGGGCCTGCAAATACCAAGATACATGTTTGCGTGCGATGCGCGCTCCCATCGGCTCCCCATAGAATTGATGAAGGTTTACTAAGTGCTCCATCAATATGCTTTGCACTTCAGATAATTCTGGTGCAGGCATATGCTCTCCGGTTCGCAAATAATGGTCTATCTCTCGGAAAATCCAAGGACGACCTTGGGCGGCTCGACCAATCATAATGGCATCTGCGCCCGTATATTCCAGTACCTGCTTCGCTTTCTCTGGAGAGGTAATGTCTCCATTGGCAACCACAGGAATTGATATTGAACGTTTAATATCCCGAATAGTGGCATATTCAGCTTCCCCTTTGTACATGCAAGCACGCGTGCGACCATGCACAGCCAAAGAAGCAATTCCATTACGTTCAGCTATCTTTGCAATCTCAACACCATTGCGGTTATCTGTATCCCAGCCAGTACGGATCTTTAATGTCACCGGTACATCAACGGCTGCGACAACTGCCTTAACAATTTCTTCAACCAGTTGTGGATACTGCAACAATGCAGAGCCTGCTAATTTCTTATTCACTTTCTTAGCGGGGCAGCCCATATTGATATCTATGATCTGCGCACCGTTATCTACATTGAACTGAGCTGCCTGTGCCATCAACTCAGGATCGGCACCTGCAATTTGTACTGAGCGAATACCAGACTCACCAGAATGATCCATACGGTTCATCGATTTATCTGTTTTCCATACTTTAGGGTTTGAAGACATCATTTCTGACACCGCAAGACCGGCACCCATTCGACGACATAGTTGTCTGAATGGTCTATCAGTGATCCCAGCCATCGGGGCTACAATCAAGTTGTTTTCAAGTTGGTATGGACCTATACGCACTGCTATCCAAATCTGCCTCGTTTCAAGGGGCGCTAAGTTTACGGTTTTTTTTGAAAAAATCAAAGGCTAATAATTGAACATTATTGCTTTTTTTTTGAACTTTATATCTTGACTTTTGATAACAGTTTGAAGGGGCTTTCTTATTGGGGGATTTTTGAGCAAAAACAGCATGTATGAAGAAAAATAATTTAGGTTATGAAAGTGAAAAAATCGTAAAGCCTGTTAAACACAGGCTTTAGCTGTTACAAGTTACTAACTCTACAGACAGGGTATTTTGTTTAACTTGCTTTCATTTGACCACTTACGCGCGTCCATTCTCCTTCTTGAGCAGTGGCTTCAAGGTCAATAAATGGCGCATAAACATCGGCAACAGATTGTGCTTGCTCTTCTAAAATACCTGACATGGCAATTGCACCTGTTGGCTTTAAGAAACCAAGAATGATTTCATGCAGTTCACGAAGTGGCTGAGCAAGGATATTTGCTACCACAATATCAGCATGAAACTCAGGTTGGTTTTCAGGTAGATATACTTCAAGCTGGTCGGCTACGCCGTTACGCTCTGCATTATCTTTAGAAGCAATCAATGCTTGCGGGTCAATATCAATACCAATCACGCGTTCAGCACCAAGTTTGATTGCAGCAATGCCCAAAATACCTGAGCCACAACCAAAATCGACCACTGTTTTCCCCGTCAGATCTTGGCTTTCTAGCCATTTTAAACAAAGGGCGGTTGTTGCATGTGTACCAGTACCAAATGCAAGGCCTGGATCCAGCAGTACGTTTACAGCATCTGGTTCTGGAATATCACGCCAGCTAGGGCAGATCCAAAGTCGCTCACCAAATTTGATTGGGTGGAAGTTATCCATCCATTCGCGTTCCCAGTCTTTGTCTTCTAGCTGTTCTATTTTGTAAGTAAGCGTATCAGCAATATTGGCTTTTAGATACGCGACAACCACGTCCATATCGTGTGCAGCATCGAACAGACCAATTACCATAGTTTCTGGCCATAGGATGACTTCGCCCGGTTTTGGTTCGTATACCGGAGTATTACTGCCGTCCATAAAAGTGACTGATGGACAGCCTACGTCTAAAAGTAAATCACTGATTTGGTCAGCGCTTTCTTTGTTAGCGTGAATGCGAATTTGGATCCAAGCCATGGGTATTCCTAAATAATAAGTTAATAAAAAGGCCGCTTATAGCGGCCTTCAAAATAAGTTTTTTATTCTTAGCCTTTAACGTCTAAGAAGCTCTTTAATAAGTCAGAGCGTGAAGGGTGGCGAAGCTTACGAAGTGCTTTAGCTTCAATCTGACGAATACGCTCACGTGTTACGTCAAACTGTTTACCTACCTCTTCTAATGTGTGGTCAGTATTCATATCGATACCGAAACGCATACGAAGTACTTTTGCTTCACGAGCTGTTAAACCTGCTAACACTTCGTTCGTTGCGCCACGAAGACTTTCCATCGTTGCTGAATCAATCGGAGACTCAATTGTCGTGTCTTCGATGAAATCACCTAAGTGCGAATCTTCATCATCACCAATTGGTGTTTCCATTGAGATTGGCTCTTTCGCAATCTTCAATACCTTACGGATCTTGTCTTCAGGCATCATCATGCGCTCTGCCAGCTCTTCAGGACTTGGCTCGCGACCCATTTCTTGTAGCATCTGACGTGAAATACGATTTAGTTTGTTAATCGTTTCAATCATATGTACTGGAATACGGATTGTGCGTGCTTGGTCAGCGATAGAACGTGTAATTGCCTGACGGATCCACCAAGTCGCATAAGTTGAGAACTTATAACCACGGCGGTATTCGAACTTATCAACTGCTTTCATTAAACCAATGTTACCTTCTTGGATAAGATCCAAGAATTGTAGGCCACGGTTGGTGTATTTTTTCGCAATTGAAATTACAAGACGTAAGTTCGCTTCAACCATTTCTTTTTTCGCACGGCGAGCTTTAGCTTCACCAATACTCATACGACGGTTGATGTCTTTGATACGCTCAATTGTTAAACCTGTGCTTTCTTCGATCGCTTTAAGTTTGTTGATACAGCGCTCTACTTCAGGCTTAACGTCTTGTAATTTTACTGAATACTTTTCGTTAGCCGCAATTTCTGCGTCAACCCAAGCCATATCAGTTTCGTTGTTAGCAAAGTGCTTAACAAAAGTCTTCTTCGGTACCTTAGCGATTTGTACCACTTGCTTCATGACAATACGTTCTTGAACACGTACTTTGTCCATCATTTCACGCATGTTGTTAACCATGCGGTCGAATTGCTTAGGTACTAGCTTGAAAGTACGGAAGTGATCACCAATTTCAGTAATTGCAACTTGCGCATCAGGATGAGCACGACCTTTTGTTTCAAAGATAACGCGTGCAGCATTATAAAGCTCACGAAGTTTTTCGAAGTTTTCGCGTGCTTCTTCAGGATCTGGACCTGTATCTGCTTCTTCTTCGTCTTCGTCATCTGAGTCATCGTCTTCATCATCAAGCTCTTCTTCGCTTAATTCAGAACCGATGTGTGTAGCCGAGATTTGAGTTTCTTCAGCATCAGGATCGAAGAAACCAGAAATAATATCGCTAAGGCGAATTTCTTCAGCTTCAAATTTGTCCCATTGCTCAAGCAGGTAAGTGATGGCTTCAGGGTACTCAGCAACTGAGATTTGTACTTGGTTGATACCTTCTTCAATACGTTTAGCGATTTCGATTTCGCCTTCACGCGTAAGTAGTTCAACAGTACCCATTTCACGCATGTACATGCGTACCGGATCGGTAGTACGACCGATTTCTTTTTCCACAGTTGCAAGTGCGGCAGCGGCTGCTTCAGCAGCATCTTCGTCTGTCGTAGTTTCTTGCATCATTAGTTCATCGGCATCTGGTGCATTTTCAGCAACCTTGATACCCATGTCATTGATCATACTAATGATGTCTTCTACTTGATCTGAATCTATGATGTCCTGTGGAAGGTGATCGTTAACTTCTGCAAACGTTAAGTAACCTTGTTCTTTACCTTTCTGAATCAGAAGTTTGAGTTGTGACTGAGGAGATTGATCCATAGAGAATTATGCTTCCACTCTGATAAGTTGATACAACAGGCGCTAGCACTACAGCATTTTAAGCTAGACGCACGTGAATAGAACATTATAACAGCAATGATTAATGTTCGCTAGTCATTCTAACGTTTAAGTGCCTGAGTTAATAACGCAAGCTCGAGTTTTTCGTCTCTACTTAAACCGTCGGTCTTGTCTTTTATTAATAAGGTCTCGTGTCGGTAATTTAAACACTGGTTTTCAATAAACTGGAAAGTATCTTTAAAATAATCTTCCAGCTTTTCATCAGCGACACCATGTTGCCAAACAGCCAGTTTTTTCAATGCGTCAAACTCAGGTGTATCTCGGTATTGCTCGAGTAGCTGTGCCGTCGTTATGTCATTATTTTGTAAACATAGATGCTGTATGTTGAGTAGCAGTTTAATGCCGGGAATGGCCATTTCGGCAAGTTCAGGCATGTATTCAACACTAGCTGCGAGCTTTGGGTGCTGTAATAATAAACCAATAGCGCCACGCATAGGTGTTACTTTGAACTTTCTTTCTATTGAAAGTTGCTCGTTTGGGTTATCGACTTTTTTAGCGAGCTGCTCTTTGGTTCGACCGATCAGCTTTGCCAATGTTTCTAGCAGGTTTTCTTGATAGAACTCACTGGGGACTTTAGAAATAAGCGGTAATGCATCGCTCATTAACTTGGCTTTTCCAGAGTCGGAAGTGACATCGCAATTTTCTAGTAACTTGCGAAACAGTACTTTTGAAAAGTCTTCAGCTTGATCTAAGCGAGATTCAAATGCATCTTTGCCTTCTTTTTGCACCAGTGAATCAGGGTCTTCACCATCCGGTAAAAAAACAAAGCGCAAAGATTTGCCATCTTTCAGATTACTTAACGCATTTTCGAGTGCCCGCCAAGCCGCATCGCGACCCGCTCTATCACCGTCATAACAACAAATAACTAAATCGGTTGTTCTGAATAGAGTCTGCATATGCTCTGGGGTTGTTGCTGTTCCAAGTGCCGCTACTGCGTAACTTATGCCTTGTTCGGCTAATGCCACAACATCCATATAGCCTTCAACAATGAGCATTTTCTCAAGCTTACTATTTGCTTGCTTTGCTTCATATAAGCCATACAACTCAAGACTTTTGTGGAAAATACGCGTTTCAGGCGAGTTCAAATACTTAGGGCCTTGATCATCCCCCATAACACGTCCGCCAAAAGCAACGACACGGCCACGCTTATCTCGAATAGGGAACATCAACCTATTACGGAAGAAGTCGAATTGTTTGCCTGGTGTTTTTTCGGATGCGAGTTTTAACTCGAGTAGTTGTTGCTTTTGTGCTGGATTGCGAGCAAGTTGATCACCTAATGCATTCCATTCGTCAGGGGCATAACCAATGAGGTATTTTTGAACCGTTTCACCAGATAACCCTCTACCTTTAACATAATCGATTACTTGCGTGGCATTTTTATGGTGTTTCAACTGGTGCTGAAAGAATTTTGCAGTTTGCAACATTAAGTCATAATCAGACTTTTTCTCTTGCATGCTGCGTTCAGGTTTACCTGAACCTTGCTCACGTGGTACTTCTAGGTTTAAAAGTGCAGCGAGTTCTTCAATGGCATCAACAAACTCGAGTTTGTCGTAGTCCATCATAAATGAAATAGCGTTACCGTTAGCGCCACAACCAAAGCAGTGGTAAAACTGTTTATCTCTAGAGACAGTGAATGAGGGAGTTTTCTCGTTATGAAAAGGGCAGCATGCTTGGTAATCTTTGCCTGCTTTTTTTAGACCAATCCGATTATCAATCAGGTCAACAATATCGGTTCTATCGAGCAGTTCGTCGATAAATTGTCTGGGAATCTTTCCTGCCATAAATACTCTAGAGTTTATACGAAGAAACCGAGCGCATGGCTCGGTTTACTTAAACATACTATCAGTATAAGGGATTATGCGCTTAATCTTTGCTTAATTAAACCAGAAACTTTGCCTAAATCGGCTTTGCCTTCAGCTTTTGCTTTGATTAAACCCATAACTTTACCCATGTCTTGCATACCTGCTGCGCCTGATTCGGCGATTGCAGCATCAATCAAAGCTAAAATTTCTTCTTCAGTCAAAGGCTGAGGTAAGAAAGCTTCAAGCGCTTCAATTTCATTGGCTTCAATTTCGGCTAAATCATCACGACCCGCATCTTTGTACTGGGTGTATGAATCACGGCGCTGCTTAACTAACTTAACTAAAACTGAGGTAATACCTGCATCGTCTAGTGTCGTTTTATTGTCAATTTCACGCTGCTTGATTTCAGCAAGAACCATACGAATTGCACCAAGGCGAACCTTGTCTTTTGCCTTCATTGATTCTTTTTGTGCGTCTTTTAGCTGTGTTAAAAGGCTCATTTATACAAGACCAAAAACGGATTAGTATAATTTAACGCGACGTGCGTTTTCGCGAGAAAGCTTCTTCATGTGACGCTTTACTGCAGCAGCTTTTTTACGCTTACGCTCAGCTGTTGGCTTTTCATAGTGCTCGCGACGACGAACTTCTGAAAGGATACCTGCTTTTTCACATGAACGCTTGAAACGACGAAGTGCTACGTCAAACGGTTCGTTCTCTCTTACTTTAATTACTGGCATTAAAAATTCACCTACCTAATTTATGAGCTAAGCTCATCTGATCAAATAATGACCACGTGGTTCAAAAATGGTGCGGTATTGTAAGCTGAAGCATTACCGCGTGTAAAGACTAAATTTTAGCAAATTACTTAGCATTTTCTTAATTTCGCTGATAAAGCCTGCAAAGTACTTGTCCTGCTTGTTTTTCTTTTAACACTTGCCAATTCTCAGGTGCATCAAAAGTACATTCTTTTTCGACTTCAACATAGATTAATGCCTCATCAGCAAGCCAGTCATTCTGTTCGAGTAAGTGGCAGCTTGGTTCGGCAAGCCCTTTTCTAAAAGGCGGATCAACAAAAACCAAATTAAACTTATCACCTTGATTTTCAATAGCTAAGTGTTCAATGGCACTCGTGTTAATTATATTTGTGTTATCTAGTTTTAAGGTGTTGGCATTGTTTTTTAGTTGTTCAGCGGCTTTCTTATTTAATTCAATAAAGGTCGCATGTGCTGCAAATCGTGATAAACATTCAAACCCCAAGCCGCCAGACCCTGCAAAGCAATCTAGTACATTGGCACCTCTGGTATCTTGCATTAACCAGTTAAACACCGTTTCTTTGACTCTATCAGTCGTTGGGCGCAACCCTTCTAAATCATTAACAGGTAACTTTCGGCCGCGAAATTGACCACTAATGATCCTAATGAAGCCATTATTGTTGGTTCGTTGAGGAGCTGATTTTTTTCTCATGCTTTTTGACATCAAACTGATTGTTATTTGGTGCTTAAATTAACCTAGGCAGCATTTTTACTACCTAGTGTTACGTGATACACTGGGCAAAGTTTTCAGTACAACTCTTATTAGCTAACGAAAAGCTTTGTTCTACCAGAGTGAGTTAGTTTATCAGACTTTATCTATATGGTATTTAGCGGGTATGGGAAAAAAGAATAAATTTCTGTCTTGGTTAGGTTTTGGCAAAAAAGACGAAGAGCAACAAAAGGCTCAACAAGCAGAAGAGCAGGCGCGATTAGAAGCTGAGAAGTTAGCACATGAAAAAGCCGAGCGTGAAGAAGCTGAGCGTTTAGCACGTGAAACAGAAGCGGCTGAGCAAGCACGTTTAGAAGCTGAAAGACTAGAACAAGAACGCATTGCTAAAGAACAAGCCGAACGTGAAGAAGCAGAGCGTTTAGCACGTGAAGCAGAAGCGGCTGAGCAAGCACGTTTAGAAGCTGAAAGACTAGAACAAGAACGCATTGCTAAAGAACAAACCGAACGTGAAGAAGCAGAGCGTTTAGCACGTGAAGCAGAAGCGGCTGAGCAAGCACGTTTAGAAGCTGAAAGACTAGAACAAGAACGCATTGCTAAAGAACAAGCCGAACGTGAAGAAGCAGAACGTTTAGCACATGAAGCAGAAGCGGCTGAGCAAGCGCGTTTAGAAGCTGAAAAGCTAGAACAAGAACGCATTGCTAAAGAACAAGCCGAACGTGAAGAATCAGAGCGCTTAGCGCGTGAAGCAGAAGCGGCTGAGCAGGCACGTTTAGAAGCTGAAAGACTAGAGCAAGAACGTATTGCTAAAGAACAAGCCGAGCGTGAAGAGGCAGAGCGTTTAGCGCGTGAAGCAGAAGCGGCTGAGCAAGCGCGTTTAGAAGCTGAAAGATTAGAGCAAGAACGTATTGCAAAAGAACAAGCCGAACGTGAAGAAGCAGAGCGCTTAGCGCGTGAAGCAGAAGCGGCTGAACAAGCTCGTTTAGAAGCTGAAAGATTAGAGCAAGAACGTATTGCAAAAGAACAAGCCGAACGTGAAGAAGCAGAGCGCTTAGCGCGTGAAGCAGAAGCGGCTGAACAAGCTCGTTTAGAAGCTGAAAGGCTAGAGCAAGAACGTATTGCAAAAGAACAAGCCGAACGTGAAGAAGCAGAGCGTTTAGCTCGTGAAGCAGAAGCGGCAGAGCAAGCACGTTTAGAAGCAGAAAAACTAGCTGAAGAAAAAGCCAAAGCGGAAAAGCCTAAAAAAGAAGGTTTCTTCTCTCGCCTTAAAAAAGGTCTTTTAAAGACAAAAGCAAATATTGGCTCTGGCTTTGCTTCTATCTTTAAAGGAAAGAAAATTGATGATGACCTTTTTGAGGATCTAGAAACGCAACTGCTTACTGCTGATTTAGGTGTTGATACCACCATGAAACTGATCGACAACCTAACAGATGCCGCTGACAGGAAGCAGCTTAAAGATGGTGAAGCGCTTTACGACTTAATGAAGCAAGAAATGGCAGAAATGCTAAAAGTTGCAGAGAAGCCATTAGAAATTAATTCGGATAAAAAACCATTTGTGATTTTAATGGTGGGCGTAAACGGTGTTGGTAAAACAACGACAATAGGTAAGCTTGCAAAGCAGTTTCAGCAAGAGGGCAAGTCAGTGATGTTGGCGGCTGGTGATACTTTCCGTGCAGCAGCTGTTGAGCAGCTTCAAGTTTGGGGTGAACGTAACGATATTCCAGTCGTTGCTCAGCATACAGGTGCTGATAGTGCATCAGTGGTATTTGATGCTTTCCAAGCTGCAAAAGCACGTAATGTTGATGTGTTAATTGCCGATACTGCGGGTCGTCTTCAGAATAAAGACAACTTAATGCAAGAGCTTGAAAAAATTGCGCGCGTTATGAAAAAGTTAGACCCTGATGCGCCGCATGAAGTCATGCTAACCATAGATGCGGGTACTGGTCAAAATGCCATCAGCCAAGTTAACCTATTTAATAAAGCGGTCGGCTTAACAGGTATCTCTTTAACTAAGCTAGATGGTACCGCGAAAGGTGGTGTTATCTTTGCTGTTGCCGATAAGTTCCAGATCCCTATTCGTTATATTGGCGTAGGTGAAGGCATTGATGACTTGAGAACTTTCAAGAGTGATGATTTTATCGAGGCGCTATTTAGCCAAGACGATTAACAAAGGAATAAAAGGGAGTGTTTACTCCCTTTTTGGTCTCAAAATAATAAAAGATAGTGAAGGCCTGATATGATCCGATTTGAAAATGTAAGTAAAACTTATCCTGGTGGTCATAGAGCGTTAGAAAAAGTCAGTTTTGAATTAGCTGATGGTGAGTTAGCGTTTTTAACTGGCCACAGTGGAGCTGGTAAAAGTACGCTGCTAAAGCTTATTAGCGTCATGGAAAGGCCTTCAGCGGGTCATGTATACATTAATGGCGTTAACTTAAACGTTGTGAAAAATCGACAAATACCCTACGTACGCCGTGATATTGGGATTATTTTTCAAAACCATCGACTGTTAGATAGATATAACGTGTTTGATAATGTGGCGCTGCCATTAGTGATTGAAGGGATGCACCACAAAAATATCACCAAACGTGTTCATGCTGCGTTAGATAAAGTGGGACTTTTAAATAAAGTAAAATGTCAGCCCAGTACTTTATCTGGCGGTGAGCAACAACGTGTCGGGATTGCGCGTGCTATCGTAAACTCTCCGCCTTTATTACTTGCAGATGAGCCAACGGGCAACTTAGATCCAGAATTATCAATGGAAATTCTCAAGCTGTTCGAAGATTTCAATCGTCATGGCACTGCTGTATTAATCGCGACCCATGACTTGGGGTTAATCGCTAGAATGAAGTATAAGAGCCTCACTTTGGATCATGGTCGTTTAATTACAGATCCATTAGCGCAGGGGGTGCTATGAGTTTACTTTTTAAAAGCCGTAACTCCCAAGGTGGCAGCAATAACCGTAATGGCATTAGTGCGCTGTACTTTTCGCTACTGAACTTTATTCGCCAAGGCATAAATAGTTTAGGTGAGATGTGGCGAACGCCAATCGCCTCTTTAATGACTATTTTGGTATTAGGGTTGAGCTTAACCCTACCAGCGACTTTGTATGTAGTCGTTAAAAACGTACAACAAGTGAGCAGTGGGTTTAGTGATGCCGCTGAGATATCACTATTCGTAAAGGAAGAGCTCAATGATGCACAAACGCAGACATTGGTAAAACGTTTAGCACTCTACCCAGAGATCGAAAGCGTCAGCTATATTTCGAAGTCTCAAGCTCTAAAAGAATTTAAACAGGTTTCAGGCTTTGGGCAGGCGTTAGATTACTTAGATGAAAACCCATTGCCGAATGTGGTGCTAGTGACGCCGACCGTGCGCTATAGAAAACCTCAAGCAGCCCAGCAGCTCCTGACTAAACTTGAAGCTGAAAGAGAGGTCGAATTTGGTAAGTTAGATATTGCCTGGTTAGAGCGGTTGAACGCACTTTTAAGCCTTTTAAAAGAAAGTGTATTTACAGTTGGCTTATTACTACTCAGTGCAGTGATACTCATCATAGGTAATACCATTCGTTTATCTATTATGGATAAAAAAGAAGAGATTCAAGTTTTAAAGCTAGTTGGTGCAACAAATGCTTTTATTCATACGCCATTTATCTGGACTGGTATATGGTATGGCGTAATAGGTGGATTTGTCGCATTCATGAGTGTGGTCATGATGCTATGGTGGCTAGAGTCAGCAGTGGCTATGGTAGCAGGTGTGTATCAAAGTAATTTTGTATTGACCGGCTTAAATGGCAACGAGTTATTAATTTTACTCTCATTGGCAATTGGGCTTGGCTTTAGTGGTTCTTATATTTCGGTTAGAAAATATATTAAAGACATAGAGCCAGATAAAGTTTAATTGAAGATAAATAGAGAGTGCTAAAATTAGCACTCTCAGCAATTTTTATGAACTTAACTGTCATTTATCTGTCATATCATTTCGTTAAATTCACAACTTGAAACACTTTTAAATTAATTTCAATAATCACTTTTTCTATATTTATCATTGGTTTATTTTTTTAATTCCAAAATTGAATAAAACTTCTTGCAATTAAGAACAGAAAAGTATTATATAGGTGTTAGCACTCTTAAGGTTAGAGTGCTAAAATCAGCTAAAATGTTTATCACTGAGGTGAAAAATGAGTAACGATATTTACGCAATGGCCCTGACAACAGGACAACAAAGCGCAAGTTTAGATGGCTACTTACAAACTGTAGGCCAAATTCCTATGCTTGATGCTGAGCAAGAGAAAGCATTAGCGACTCGCTTACATCAAGATGGTGATTTAGAAGCTGCTAAGCAACTTATTGTTTCTCACCTTCGCTTTGTAGCGCACATCGCTAAAAGCTATGCGGGTTATGGTCTGCCGCAAGCAGATTTAATCCAAGAAGGAAACATTGGTTTAATGAAAGCGGTAAAACGTTTTAACCCTGAAGTGGGTGTTCGCCTAGTTTCATTTGCTGTTCACTGGATTAAAGCCGAGATCCATGAATATGTATTGAAAAACTGGCGTATCGTAAAAGTTGCGACAACTAAAGCGCAACGGAAATTATTCTTTAATCTACGTAAGAATAAAAAGCGTCTAGGCTGGTTTAACCAAGATGAAGTAGCAACAGTTGCTAACGAGTTAGGTGTAAGTGAAAAAGAAGTTCGTGAGATGGAATCACGAATGAGTGGTCAAGACATGGGCTTCGACTTAACATCTGATGATAATGATGATGCACCAGCAAGCAGCTTCTCACCAGTACAGTACTTAACAGATCAAAGTGGCGATTTAGCTGATGTTGTTGAAGAAGAGCAATGGCAAGAGCAATCTCAAAACCGCCTGTTTGCAGCATTAAAAACCTTAGATGAACGCTCTCAAGATATCATTAGCTCACGTTGGTTAGCTGATGAAAAGGCTACCTTACAAGACTTAGCTGCTAAATATAATGTGTCAGCTGAGCGAGTCAGACAGCTTGAAAAGTCAGCGATGAAGAGGCTGCAATCAGCAATGCACTAAAATAGAATAAATTTCATAAAATGCCGCTATCTTTAGCGGCATTTTTTATGCCCGTAATAAGGCATACAGTTAGTCAGTGAACTTTGAAATGCTATAAAAGTACATTTGAGCTTACAAGTGTTCGCTAATTGATTATAATGCCGTGCTGATTTAAATAGGAGTATGGGTTTTGTTAGCTGTTTTACGTGTAATAGCTATGGCGCTATTTATTGTGTTGAGTTGTGTTTTTGGTTTATTGCTCTCAATCATTAGGCCGTTTCATAGAAACAATGTGCATATTATTGCTAGCTGGTTTGGCAAAATGTCGACAGTGGTAGGCGTTAAGTTAGAAATTAATGTCGATCCCAGTGCTCAAAAAGTTGGCCCAGCCATTTATGTCGCAAACCACCAGAACAACTATGACCTATTTACTCTACCTGCGGCAGTTCCTGAAAATACCGTGAGTATGGGTAAACACAGCTTAAAGTGGATCCCATTTTTTGGTCAGCTTTATTGGCTATCGGGTAACATTCTAATTAATCGAGGTAATCGTTCTAAAGCAATGGGTACCTTAGGTAAGTCAGTCGCAAAGATAAAAGATAATGGTTTATCTGTTTGGATGTTCCCAGAGGGCACCCGAAGCTATGGAAGAGGCTTATTACCGTTTAAAACCGGTGCATTTCATACAGCGATGAATGCAGATGTACCGGTGGTGCCGGTCTGTATGAATTCAACCCATGATTGTATTAAGCTAAATCGCTGGGACAATGGTACAATCTACATTGATGTATTGGCACCGATCACCCTTGATAAAGAAATCAGTGCCAGAGACCATGCTAGTGCAACACATACCCTGATGGCTGAACGTATTGCACAACTTGATGACAAGGTAAAAGAAGATAATGGAAAACTGGCGCGAAATTAGTGAAGACATCGTCGAATCTTTAATTGAAGACGGCTCTTCAACTGAAAAACTATACGAAGTTGAACATCACTTTGTAAGTGAAGATTTTAAGCAATTAGAAGAAGCAGCTTTAGCTGCATTTAAACTTGGCTATGACGTAGAAGACCCAGCAGAGCTTGAGCTAGAAGATGGGAGTAAGATCTGGGGCTTTGATGTTGTTGTTGAAGCAGAGTTAGACGTTGACGTTATTATGGAAGACGTTGATAAGTTAGCTGCGCTTGCTATTGAATGCAGAGTTGAATATGACGGCTGGGGCACTTACTTCCAAGAGTAGGCTGAAATCAGCGGAAATTACGAAGAGGAGTGAAAGCTCCTTTTTAATGCACTTTTTATAAGATTTTACTAGGGAGAATGTATTAAATTTCGTTTAAAAGATAGACGGGTTACGTTGAAAAATGATACAAACCATTCTGGTATCTAATTTGTTAAATTTATGTGCTTATGCTGGTTTCTTTGCCAATCTCTGAATTACAACCTGGGATGTTTGTAGATAGTGTATGCAAACAGCGCAGCGATGCCAAAATAAAAATAAAGTCCCGTGGTATGGTAAGGGATCAGGCGATTATTGCCCAGTTGCTTTCTAAAGGGGTAATGGAGCTAAAAATAGACTTTTCTCAAAGTGATATTGATGTTCCGGAAAAGTATCGGCCAGCACCAAAACAAGAAGAAAGCGAAACACCTAAAGAAGCCGCTCGTTCACCAATCAAGAAAGCATTCAAACCTGCAGTTGCAGAAAAATCTTTAGAGCAGGAATTTGCTAAGGCAAGTCAACAATTTGATCAACATTCTCAGCAATTAAAAAATTTATACAATGATCTAACCATAGGTGCAAAGCTTGATGTTTCTCTGCTTAATCAAGTTAGCAATGAAATCGTAGACTCAGTCTTACGTAACAGTAATGCGATGGCTATTTTGAGCCGCTTAAAAGACAAAGATGGCTACAACTGGCGTCACATGATCAACTGCACCATTTTAATGAGTGTGTTTGCTAAATACCTAGGCATTAAAAATGAGCAAATTCAGCAGTTAGCACTTGGCGCTATGTTACATGATGTAGGCCATACAAAATTACCCCAAGGGATCATTAATAAAACCGAAAACCTCAATGAGTTAGAATTTAAAGCACTGAAGAAACATGTGGTGCAATCATTAGGGCTGGTAAAAGGGGAGTCAGGGATCAGCCCGCTGGTGATGGATATGATTTTAAACCATCATGAAAGGGTGGATGGTTCAGGCTACCCAAGAGGCTTATCGGGCTCAAAAATCAGCAAACCAGCAAGGATGATGGCGATTGTCGATGTTTATGATGCAATGACGTCAGAGCGCCCTCATCAAAACGGTGAAGAGCCCATCCATGCATTACGTTATTTACTGGCAAATAAGCATCAGTTTGATGCACAGTTAGTGCAAAAGTTTATAAAGTGCTTAGGGGTTCACCCTGTCGGCACCATTGTGCGATTAACGAATGATAGGTTGGCACTTGTGCTTGAAGGGAATAAAAAATCACCCATGAAACCTAAGGTGAAAGTATTCTATAACACTAAGCACAAGCATCACATCACAGGAAAAGATCTTGATTTACATGCAGTCGAAGATGAAATTAAAGTCGTTGCCAGTGTTAGACCGAGTGATTACGAGCTCAATTTATCCCGCCTGTTAAGGTCTCATCTTTTAGTTTAGGTGTTTCGGAACGTGTTAAAGATTGCCATTTTGCAGATAATACCGCACCGAGTTGACAACTTGTCATCATAATAAGCCATAGAATAGTACCTTGTTCAGTGTGAAGTGCAAAGCAACTGCAAGCCAATGAAACGAGCGCAGCTAAAATTGTGCCTAACCAGAAAAGATTGATAGGATTATCACATTGTCCTGCTTTATTACAGGCGCAGTAATTGGCTTTACAAAAGCAATAAACACTTAATCCTGCAAACATCAAAGAGACTAGAATAAGCATGACGAACATGATGAAGGCTCCATTTTATGTTCCTTTAAAAGATAAGGCTTAGTTTAAAAAGGAGCCGAAAGATTGTCAATCTAAATGAGAATTAATATTATTTGGTTCTAGAAACGGTAGCCAATATGAATGCCACCAATAGACTTCACCTTTTCAGTGTCAGCTTGTTCGCAGAAAATGAAACATTCACCATCTTCTTCTTTTACGCCAAAACTCGCGCCCACATAAAAGCCTTCTTTACCTTGATTACTGAAGTAATAATTTGCTTTTGCGACTAAGAATCCGTCACTTGCATAGGCAGCTTGTTGTCCAAAGGTAAGTCCTAAATCGACATGATTGTTTAATTGATACTCATAGCCAAATGCATAGCCAATAATACCTACTGAGGCAAATGCGCTATGCTTCTCATTTATATCATATGTGTATTTTGCGCCAAGAACCCCACCATGTTCAAAGTGGCCAGCACCAAAAGACCAAGATGAATTATCATTTGCATGACTTGAAAGGCTGACGATAGACAATGTTGATGCGAGTAATAGTTGTTTAAGCATGGTTAATCCGTTTGTTATTTTTATTGTCGATGAGTGTATCAGTTTGTTATTTTTTTAGAAACAAAAAAGCGAGCCGAGGCTCGCGTTTTCTATGGTGTTAGCAATGATTAAAAGTGATATTACAAACTTTCAATCTTCGCTTTTTGCTCAAGTAATTTCGCTTTAGCATCAGAGTATTCGGCTAGCTTATCTTTTTCTTTAGCCAGCACCGCTTCTGGCGCGTTGTTAACGAATTTCTCGTTAGCTAACTTGTTTTGAACCTGTGCTAAGCCTTTCTCTGCTTTCTCAAGCTGCTTCGCGATACGAGCTAATTCAGCTTCAACATCGATTAGGCCAGCCATTGGGATCATGATCTCAAGGTTACCAACATACGATGTTGCACACGCAGGTGCTTCGTCTTTGTTATCAAGAAGCGTGAACGCTTCTAGCTTAGCAAGAGACGCTAAGAAAGCTTCGTTTTCCGTTAAGCGGCGCTTGTCTTCGTCAGATGCATTAGCAAGCAATACCGATAATGGTTTGCTTGGGCTGATATCCATTTCACCACGGATGTTACGAATAGCAAGAATGAATTGCTTAACCCACTCTAGGTCGTCCATCGCTTGGCTATCAACATTTGCTTCATTGTATACAGGGAACCCTTGAACCATGATGCTAGTGCCTGCAGTTTCGATATCTGCAAGTGGTGCAACACGTTGCCAAATCGTTTCTGTGATGTATGGCATTAACGGGTGCATTAAGCGAAGTAGGCTTTCTAATACCATGATTAGGGTATGGCGAGTTCCACGTTGCTGTGCTTCGTTACCTTTAAACAGTACAGGTTTAGTAAGCTCTAGATACCAGTCACAGAATTGGTTCCAAGTGAACTCATAAATGGTGTTTGCAGCTAGGTCAAAACGGTAGTTCTCTAGATGCTCAGTATATGTTTTAACAGTTGCTTCAAATTGGCCTAAAATCCAACGATCAGCGAGTGAGTATTGTTTTTCAGCATCTGTAGCGAAACCACAATCTTGCTCTTCTGTATTCATTAATACGTAACGGCTAGCGTTCCATAGTTTGTTACAGAAGTTACGGTAACCTTCAAGGCGGTTCATATCCCAGTTGATATCACGTCCCGTAGAAGCCATTGCTGCAAGGGTGAAACGCAGTGCGTCTGTACCGTGTGCTTCAATCCCGTTTTCGAATGTTTTACGGGTGTTCTTCTCAATCTTCTTAGCTAGTTGAGGCTGCATCATGTTACCAGTGCGCTTTTCAACTAGGCTTTCAAGGTCGATACCGTCAATCATGTCGATAGGATCAAGTACGTTACCTTTCGACTTAGACATCTTATCGCCGTTTTCATCACGGATAAGGCCAGTTACGTAAACGGTTTTAAATGGTACTTGTGGCTTGCCGTCTTCATCTTTGATGAAGTGCATGGTCATCATGATCATACGCGCAACCCAGAAGAAGATGATGTCGAAACCTGTTACCAATACGTCAGACGGGTGGAAAGTTTTTAAATCATCTGTGTTTGCAGGCCAGCCTTGCGTTGAGAAAGTCCAAAGTGCAGACGAGAACCAGGTATCTAACACGTCTTCATCTTGCTTAAGTGCAACATCATCCGCAAGGTTGTTATCGCGGCGAACTTCAGCTTCGTCACGACCAACGTATACGTTGCCTTCGTTGTCGTACCAAGCAGGGATGCGGTGACCCCACCAAAGCTGACGTGAAATACACCAGTCTTGAACGTCATTCATCCACGAGAAGTACATGTTCTCGTATTGCTGAGGTACGAACTTAATGTCGCCATTTTTAACTGCTTCTTTTGCAGGCTCTGCTAGAGGTGCTACGCGCACGTACCACTGATCAGTAAGAAGCGGCTCAATCACTACGCCAGAACGGTCACCGTAAGGTACAGTTAGGCTGTGATCTTCAATTTTTTCTAATAGGCCAAGTTCTTCAAACTCAGCAACAATTGCTTTACGTGCATCAAAGCGGTCAAGGCCGTGTAGGCGCTCAGGAATTGGCGCATCTAATTCAAGCTCTTTACCGTCGAATGTGTAGCTTTCGCCTTCGCTTAATACCGCAGCATCTTTGTTAAAGATGTTGATCATTGGTAGTTGGTGACGTTTACCTACTTCGTTATCGTTAAAGTCGTGGGCAGGCGTGATTTTCACACAACCTGTGCCTTTCTCCATGTCTGCATGCTCATCGGCAACAATTGCAATGCGACGGTTTACGATAGGCAGTAAAACTTCTTTACCGATTAAGTCTTGGTAGCGCTCATCATCAGGGTTTACTGCCACACCTGTATCACCTAGCATAGTTTCAGGACGTGTTGTCGCAACAATGATGTAGTCTTTACCGTCTTTAGTTTGTACGCCGTCAGCAAGTGGATAACGTAAGTTCCACATGTGACCTTGTTTGTCTTTGTTTTCAACTTCAAGATCAGAAATCGCAGTGTGTAGCTTAGGATCCCAGTTAACTAGGCGCTTACCACGATATATTAAGTCTTCTTTGTGAAGGCGTACGAATACTTCTTTAACGGCTTCAGAAAGGCCTTCGTCCATAGTGAAACGCTCACGGTCCCAATCAACAGAAGCGCCTAAACGACGTAATTGTTTAGTGATAGTGCCGCCAGAGTGGTTTTTCCACTCCCAAATTTTATCGATAAATGCATCGCGGCCTAGGTCGTGACGAGTTTTACCTTCTTCAGCAGCTAACTTACGCTCAACAAGCATTTGTGTCGCGATACCTGCGTGGTCAGTACCTACTTGCCAAAGCGTGTTGTTACCTTGCATGCGCTTATAACGAGTCAGCGTGTCCATGATGGTGTCTTGGAAAGCGTGGCCCATATGTAGGCTACCTGTGACATTTGGTGGCGGGATCATAATTGAGTATGCTTCGCCTTTACCTGATGGCTTAAAGTAACCATTGTCTTCCCAGTCTTTATACAAAGACTGTTCTATATCTTGTGGATTATAGGTTTTATCCATTTCACAGAACCTTAACTAGTGCTTAATTTTCAATTTCTTGAGTTGAAATATTGGCGCCGAGCTGACGTAAGTGCACAAAGCGCTGACGCGCGGCTTGCTTGGCGTTTTGCTCCGTCGGTACAAAATCATATACCTGACTGAAGCGTCTTATAAAGTCGGGTAGGGTGGTGGCTAAATTAATTAGCACATTGCGTCTACCAACGGGGGGTGTTTGGCCAATCTCGACAGGGGCGCCGCCTTTGGGGCCTTCGCCTTGCAGGTTGTGGGGCACAAAACTATCGGGTTCGAAACACCATAATTGCTCATCAATTAGATGGGCGTCATCAATCGAATCGACGTAGATAAACACACGATGGCCAGCTCTAAACTGCTTAGCAGCAGCGCGAGCGGCAAGATCAAAATGAGCCGGGATAGATACTTCCGGCTCATTATTTTGTTTTAACACATAAAATCGTGCGTTGATGGTCATAAATTCGCTTCAAATTACATATTTTAACGGTTTTACAGGGTTAAAATAAGCGTTCAAAATAAACCCGCATTTTGACACAGAACGAACTGACCATCAATCACTCACAGCGGTTAATCTGCTTGGGTTTCAGTTGGTCCAACACGATTTAATAGGTATTGTGTCAACATAGGTACAGGTCGACCTGTCGCGCCTTTGTTTTTACCACTCTTCCAAGCTGTACCTGCGATGTCTAAGTGTGCCCAATTGTACTTTTTGGTGAACTTAGATAAAAAGCATGCTGCAGTGATAGTTCCTGCTGCACGACCGCCTAGATTTGTGAAGTCAGCGAATGGGCTTTCAAGTTGCTCGTGATAGTCATCCCACAGTGGTAGTTGCCAAGCTCGGTCGCCACTTTGCTCAGATGCTTTTAATAAGTCATGGGCAAGTGGGTTGTGATTTGACAGTAAACCCGTTGCATGTGCACCCAGTGCAACGATACAGGCACCTGTCAGAGTTGCTACATCAACCACGATTTCAGGTTCGAATGCTTCAACATAAGTAAGTGCGTCACATAATACTAGGCGACCTTCTGCATCTGTGTTTAAAACTTCAACCGTTTGACCTGACATAGTAGTGAGGATGTCGCCTGGGCGATAGGCGTTTGAGCTTGGCATGTTTTCACAGCCTGCTAGCACACCAATAACATTAATCGGCAACTGAAGCTCTGCAACTGTGCGCATTAAACCCAATACGCCTGCAGCACCACCCATGTCGTATTTCATTTCATCCATGGCTTCGCCAGGTTTGATTGAAATACCACCTGAATCGAACGTTAGACCTTTACCGACAAAGACAACCGGCGCTTGCTCTTCAGGCGCGCCATTGTAGTGGATCACTGACATAACAGATTCGTTATCACTGCCACGGCCAACCGCTAGGTATGAGTGCATACCTAATTCTTCCATTTCTTTTTCACCGACAAGATTTACAGAAATGTTGTCAAAAGATTCTAATTCTTGAGCTTGCTCGCCTAAATAACGAGGATTACAGATATTCGGTGGCATATTAGCTACGTCTTTACACAGTTTTGCACCTGCTGCAACGGCAAGACCATGTTCAATGGCATTTTCGCCAATGGTTAACTCGCGACGCGTTGGTACGTTGAATACGATTTTACGAAGCGGGCGACGTGGATCTGTTTTTTTGCTTTTTAACTGATTGAATGTATACAAGCAGTCTTGTGTTGTTTCTACTGCTTGACGTACTTTCCAGTATGTATCACGGCCTTTAACATGTTGCTCAGTTAAGAAGCAAACCGCTTCCATTGAGCCTGTTTCATTTAATGTGTTGATAGTTTTTGAGATGATTTGTTTATATTGCTTGTCATCTAGCTCACGTTCTTTACCGCAACCAACAAGTAGTACGCGCTCACTTAAGATATTTGGAACATGATGAAGTAGTAATACTTGACCAGGCTTACCTTCTAAATCACCACGACGTAGTAAATTTGAAATGTAACCTTCACTGATCTTATCCAGCTGCTCACCGATTGGAGATAAACGACGCGGCTCATATACGCCAACTACAATACAGGCACTGCGTTGTTTTTCGGGACTACCACTTTTTACGCTGAATTCCATTGTGACTCCTGAGTCTAAATTATGTCTTTTTGAACTTTATCTGTCTTCGCTTATCCATATCATAAATGCATGATTATCTAATATGCTTAGTATGATATTTGGTTTTGATGACATATAATAAACTGACTAAAATAATCAGTTTACTCAATTTTTCCTACTATTCCAGTGAAACACGATGTTTTATAGGGGCATATTTTGCTAATTTTTCGCTACCTAACAGCTGAAGTCTTGAAGTCGCAAATTGCTGTCTTTCTCACTTTAATGACTATTTTTGTCTCACAAAAGTTTGTCAGAATACTAAGTGATGCAAGTGATGGTGGCACACCAAGCAATTTAATTCTTTCTTATTTGGCGCTTAAACTCCCTCAATTGGCGGTTTATATACTCCCTTTAAGTTTGTTTTTAGGGATTATATTGGCTTACAGCCGTATTTATGCCGACAGCGAAATGACCGTGCTTAAAGCGTGTGGTGTGAGCGAATGGTATGTGGTGCGAGTAACGCTGGTATCAAGTGTGTTGTTTGCTTTATTCGCGGGCGCGTTAAGCATGTATGTAGCACCTTGGGCGAATGAAAAAGAATATCAACTGAAAGAGCAAGCCGAAGCCGATGCGGGTCTGTCGAGTTTAAGGGCTGGCCGTTTTCAACAAACCGGCAATGAAAAAGCTGTGGTATTTATCCATGATATTAACCAGCAAGGTAGAGAATTAAACAAAGTATTTGTTGCTCAGCTACCTGATAAAGAATCTTCACAAGCTGCGCGCTTAGTATATGCACAAACAGGGCGTGTTATTGAACAAGAAACTGGCGAGCAGCAATTACAACTTGATAATGGCTTTCGTTTTGAAACTGACGGTCAAAGCCAAGCTTTGAGTAAAACCGAGTTTGGCACTTATCAAGTACAGATCCAAGAGCAAGAAATTGAGCATCAGCGTCGCAAGTTAGAAGCAATCCCGTCAAAGCAGTTACTTGAACTGGGCACACCTGAAGCCATTGCACAATTTCAACTTCGCCTTTCGACACCAATCTCTATCATTTTACTCACGCTTATGGCTGTTCCTTTGAGTGTGGTAAACCCAAGACAAGGTAAGTTTGCCAAGTTGGTACCTGCTATTGGTTTATATCTAGGCTATTTTATTCTTCTCAATGCGGGTAAGTTTCTAGTTGCAGAAGGAAAAGTACCTACTGCGGTAGGGCTGTGGTGGATACATATTAGTGCACTGTTTATCGGTGCTTATTTAATAGCGAAAGGTCGTCCATTTGGCGTCTGGTTGCGTTCATTATTTGCTAAGCGAGCACAAACAGCATGATGAAAACGTTAGATTGGTATTTAGGCCGTAGTATCTTACAAACAACCAGTTTTGCATTGCTGGTCTTTGTTGGTATTAATACGCTGATTAAGTTTATAGAGCAATTAAAGTCTGTAGGCCGAGGCTCCTATGATATTGCTGCTGCTTTACTTTACACCTTATATAGTATGCCTTCAGACATTGTTGTGTTTTTCCCTATGGCCGCGCTAATAGGTGGTTTGATGGGGTTAGGTGCGTTGGCATCGAGCAGTGAGCTGGTTGTTATGCAAGCAGCGGGCTGGTCAAGACTACAAATTATTGGTTCGGTCATGAAAACGGCGATCATTCTGGCGCTCTGTATGATGGCATTAGGTGAATGGGGGGTGCCGCAGTCAGAAAAAATGGCGAAGCAGATCCGAAATCATGCCATATACGGTGGAGAAGTCTTTAATGCGCAACAGGGCGTATGGGCTAAAGATGGTAATAACTTTATAAATATCGGTAATGTTGAGCAAACAGGCGACCTGAAAGATGTCAGTATTTATCATTTTGATGACTCATTAGCATTAACAAAGGTTACGCGCGTGGAGGCTGCAAAAAGTGTCCCTCAAGGCTGGCAGTTTCAAGGTGTGGAAGAAATGACGGTAGCGGATGTGCAAATTACCACTCAATACAGTGAGTCAATGCTCTATGCGTCTCAGCTCACAGCCGAGAAGTTAGACGTCGTTTCTGTAGACCCTGAATCATTGTCCTTTAAAGGCTTAATGTCGTACTTAGCTTACCTAGCTCAGAATGATCAAGATACCAGCACCTATGATTTGGCGCTTTGGCGAAAAGTGATGCAGCCTCTAACAATTGCAGTGATGTTGCTGGTTGCGCTGTCATTTATTTTTGGTCCTCTACGTTCTGTTAGTATGGGCGCGCGCATTATTATGGGGGTAGTAACAGGCCTAGCGTTTCATTTAAGCAACGAGATCTTTGGCCCCATTGTTATGGTTTATAACGTCCCTGCATTTATCGGCGCTGCGATGCCGGCCGTACTGTTTGTATTGGTGGCAACCGTTTTATTGAAGCGGCAACAATAGAAAGGTGAATCGAATCTATAAGTGTAAAAAAAGCCAGCATCTGCTGGCTTTTTTCATTTATGAGACTTTTGATTAGTGGTCTCTAGAAACTGATAAGTTAGCTAAAGCTATGAGCGCTTTTTTGTAATCAGAGTCAGGTAAAATACTTAAATAGTTGATTGCTTTTTGTGCTTCATCACGCGCTTTCTCCATCGCAAAATCAAGCGCCTTGGTGTCAGCTAAGGTTGCTAAAATGTCATCTAAAAACTGCATGCCATTACCTGTTTCAATGGCTTCTCTAATTTGTGCTACCTGTTGCTCAGAGCCTTTTTGCATCGCATAAATAAGCGGTAATGTAGGTTTACCTTCGGCTAAGTCGTCACCTAAATTTTTACCCATTTGATCAGCATTTGCGCTGTAATCTAAAACATCATCGACAAGTTGGAATGCTGTGCCCAAGTGCATACCATACAACTTTAAGGCGTCCTGTACTTCAATACTTTGCTCAAGTACAACAGCCGGCAACTGAGTGGCTGCTTCAAACAATTTTGCAGTCTTACTGTAAATAACCTGCATGTAACTCTGCTCAGTGGTATCCGGGTCATTACAGTTCATTAACTGCAACACTTCACCTTCTGCGATGACATTGGTTGCATCTGCTAAAATTTGCATTACTTGCATGTTCTGTAAGCCGACCATAAGCTGGAATGAACGTGTGTAAATAAAATCGCCAACTAAAACACTTGCCGCATTTCCAAACTCAGCATTTGCTGTAGGTTCGCCTCTTCTTAGAGCCGACTCATCTACTACATCATCATGAAGTAGGGTTGCGGTATGAATAAATTCGACGATTGTTGAGAGAGTTATATGCCTGTTGTCATTACAACCGAGCGCACGTGCTGCAAGTAAGGTAAGCATAGGTCTAATGCGCTTTCCGCCACTATTCACGATGTATAAGCCTAGTTGGTTTACTAGTGCTACATCAGATTGCATTTGTGCATGAATAAGTTGATTGACGTCTTGCATGTCATCTGCAATTAACGTCTGGATAGCTTTGATATCCATCTTGCTCCGAGCCAAGTTTGGTAATGGTAAAACGCGCGAATTGTACTACAAAAATTACGTAAGCTCGATAATTAGTCGTGAATGAGATCAAAAAAACTATTAAATTAATGGTTTGTCTATTTATTGAGCTGAAATAAAGCGGGTTGTTACTGTTTTAGGGAACACGATTTAGGTTATTTAAAAGCCGATAAATCAACGAAAAATAACTTTGGTTTATAGGGATTTTTAGATAGACTGTCAAAAAATAGTAATTCGCCCTCTTCGTAGCTAATTTTTATGCAAAATCTACAAAAATAGGGTTGCGTGAAGTTTAACATTAGCGTAAACTTCGCGCCCTATTGAAGAATATTAAGTTGCGTCGATTTGAGGGCGCACAACGGAGTTAAATATGTACGCGGTTTTCCAAAGTGGTGGTAAACAGCACCGTGTGACTGAAGGTCAAACAATTCGTCTAGAAAAATTAGACGTTGAGACTGGTGCAGCAGTTGAGTTCGATTCAGTACTTTTAGTTGCTGATGGTGAGAAAATCGAGATCGGTGCACCGTTCGTAAACGGTGGTAAAGTGACAGCTGAAGTTGTTTCACACGGTCGCGGTGAGAAAGTTAAGATCGTTAAATTTAGACGTCGTAAGCATTCTCGTAAGCAGATGGGCCACCGTCAGTGGTTCACTGAAGTTAAAATCACTGGCATTAGCGCTTAATTTTTAGAGGTACAGTAAGATGGCACATAAGAAGGCAGCTGGTAGTACTCGTAACGGTCGCGATTCAGAAAGTAAACGCCTAGGTGTTAAACGTTTCGGCGGCGAATCAGTTTTAGCGGGTAGCATCATTGTTCGTCAACGTGGTACTAAGTTCCACGCTGGTTCTAACGCAGGTATCGGTAAAGACCACACTATCTTTGCAAAAGAAGATGGTAAAGTAGTTTTCGAAACTAAAGGTCCTTTAAACCGTAAATACGTTAGCATCGTTGCTGAGTAATCGGTAAAGATTCAGAAAAACCCCGCTACGGCGGGGTTTTTTTTTGTATGTAAATTATTTTAGGTCTTTATCTAGCAACGCAACTCTAATGAGCAGGAAGCAACTGCTTGAGTTATAATTTGCTATCAGACCTCCCAAAACAGAGAGAAACCATGAAGTTTGTCGATGAAGTTGTAATTAGAGCTGAAGCTGGCGACGGCGGCAGTGGCATAGTGTCATTTCGCCGTGAAAAATATGTTCCTGATGGTGGCCCTGATGGCGGTGATGGTGGTGATGGTGGTAGTGTTTATCTCGTTGCAGATGAAAACTGGAATACATTAATTGATTATCAGTTTGAGCGATTCCACCGTGCTGAGCGAGGCACTAATGGCCAATCGCGTAACTGTACAGGTAAAAAAGGTGCGGACCTGTTCCTAAAGGTACCTGTTGGTACACGTGTCACTGACGAAGACACTGAAGAGTGTTTAGGCGATTTAACACAACATGGTCAAAAGTTGCTTGTTGCTAAAGGCGGCTTCCATGGTTTAGGTAACACGCGCTTTAAGTCGAGTGTAAACCGAGCGCCAAGACAAAAAACATTGGGTACACCTGGTGAGGTTCGTAACCTTAAGCTAGAACTTATGTTACTTGCTGATGTTGGACTGCTAGGTCTGCCAAATGCCGGTAAGTCTACGTTTATCAGAAGCGTTTCAGCAGCTAAACCTAAAGTTGCTGACTACCCATTCACAACGCTAGTACCAAATCTTGGTGTTGTTCGCCCTGAAGCGAGTAAATCATTTGTGATTGCGGATATTCCAGGTCTGATTGAAGGTGCTTCAGATGGTGCAGGCCTTGGTATTCGTTTCTTAAAGCACCTAGAGCGTTGTCGTGTGCTACTTCATATTGTTGATGTTATGCCAATTGATGGTACAGATCCGGTTGATAATGCATTTTCTATCATTAACGAGTTACATCAGTACAGTCCAAAATTAGCGGACAAACCTCGTTGGTTAGTACTTAATAAGATTGACCTACTTCCAGAAGACGAAGTAGAAGAAACTTGTGAGCGTATCACTGAAGAGCTTGGTGCCGAGGTTGTATACCGTATCTCAGCTGCAAACAAAAAGAATACTCAACCCTTGTGCTATGACATTATGGCGTTACTTGAAAGTATGCCAAAAGATAAGTTTGAAGAAGAGCAAGCGGAAGAAGAAGTTGAGTTCAAGTGGGATACTTATCATCGCGAAGCGAAGAAAAATGCGCAGGACGATGATTGGGATGACGACTGGGATGAAGATGATTATGATGTGGAAGTTATCTACGAGAGATAACTTTTAATAAAAGGGCTTTTAAAGCCCTTTTTTAATACTAAATGCTTAGGGAGCAACAATGATTATTTCTATGATTGCAGCAATGGCGAATGATCGTATTATTGGCGATGATAATCAGATGCCATGGCATCTACCTGCTGATTTGCAACATTTTAAGCGTGTCACCATGGCTAAGCCTGTGGTCATGGGGCGAAAAACATTTGAATCAATAGGGCGTCCATTACCAGGGCGTCGTAATATTGTGATAACCAGAAATACAACCTATAAAGCTGAAGGAGTAGAGGTTGTTTCAAGCCCGGAAGAAGCTTTGACCTTGCTTGAAGGAACAGAAGAGGTGATGGTTATAGGAGGTGGTAATATTTACGGTCAATTCTTACCATTAGCAGAGCGCTTATATTTGACCTTTATTGATCTAGCAGTTGCTGGTGATACGCAGTTCCCTGATTATGAAAAAGGCTATCAATGGATAGAAGTAGAGTCTGAGGTTAACCAGCCAGATGAAAGAAATAAGTATGGCTATACCTTTGTAACTTTACATAAAAAGTTATGAGTTTGTTGCGGTAGATTATATTGATTGCTACAATTATATACGTATTCTGTTACGAACAAAGTATTAAAGGGTCGACGAAATGAAATTATCTACCGCACTTGTATCAGCTTCGCTGGTTGTTGCGTCTTTTTCTTTTAGCTTTTCAGTAAAAGCAGATGAACAGTTAGCTGCTTCATTATGTGAGTATGTTGCTGCAAACGATAAAGGTGGTTTGCGTAAAAAGCTTAAAAGCTCTCGTCTAAAAATAAGGAACATTTTCGATGGTGTGTTATGCAATGGTAATAACCTATTACGTCACGCTATTGCTAGTAATGCGGTAGATGCCGGCGGGTATATTGTAAAAAACTTACCAAAAAGTAAATTAGCAGATGGTGCTGATATAGCTTGGGCTGAGGGCAACGGTCATGGTGGTTCAGCTTTAATAGGTACAATTAAAGCGCGCGCTGGTTTATAAACTTAGCCCGCTCTTATAGTTCTAAAAGCCAGAAGATATTTCTTCTGGCTTTTTTGTTTTTACAAAAATTAAAGCGCATTTAGCTATTTTTTCAGTGTGCTTTTCAATCAGTTAGTTTAAAAGATAAACATAAGTTAGATGGATTAAGCTAAGCTGCATATTCTATGAGCATTTGACAATAATTTACTATAAAAGTGTTTGACTTATTTTCGTAAGCCTTTATTATACGCATCCACAAGACGGAGAGGTGGCCGAGTGGCTGAAGGCGCTCCCCTGCTAAGGGAGTATAGGGTTTGTAGCCCTATCGAGGGTTCGAATCCCTCCTTCTCCGCCATTTTTAAATGGTTTCTTGTAATTAAGGACGCGTAGCTCAGCTGGATAGAGTACCTGGCTACGAACCAGGCGGTCGGAGGTTCGAATCCTCCCGCGTCCGCCACTTTCTCAAAGTGGTAAAATATATGGGTATCCTTTGGTTAGGATATAAAATTAAATCAAATACGGACGCGTAGCTCAGCTGGATAGAGTACCTGGCTACGAACCAGGCGGTCGGAGGTTCGAATCCTCCCGCGTCCGCCACTTTCTCAAAGTGGTAAAATATATGGGTATCTAAAGTAAGATGTAAAATAACTTGTTCCGGACGCGTAGCTCAGCTGGATAGAGTACCTGGCTACGAACCAGGCGGTCGGAGGTTCGAATCCTCCCGCGTCCGCCATCTTTCTCAGATGGTAAAAATAGAGAATTTGATATATGGACGCGTAGCTCAGCTGGATAGAGTACCTGGCTACGAACCAGGCGGTCGGAGGTTCGAATCCTCCCGCGTCCGCCACATCAAACCAATTGATGTGAGAAATAACCGACGAAAGTCGGTTTTTTTATGCCTAAAATTTAGATCGTGTTCCGGGTTGGCTAATTGAAATGTCGAAGGTTCACTCTTCATAAAGCAAGTCCCACGTCCGCCACATCAAACCAATTGATGTGAGAAATAGCCATTGAGCGTCGTTTTTTATACCTAGAATTTATTCTGTTTTAGCTAATCAGGCTGTCGAAGGTCCACTTTGGATCATGTATTCTCCCTTAGCTAACTGCTTCTTGCCGGAAAGCTTACAACTCTTTAGAGTAGAGTACAGCGTTATGCTGACCTTGATCATCTTGATGAATAAAATGCTTTATATAGTGCATACCAAGCTTCTTCATAATATTTATAGAGCCTAAATTGCCTTCAAGGGCCTCAGCAGAAAAAGTGGTATATGTGTTGTCAGTTACGAGAGTATTAGCAATATGTTGAGCAGCTTCAGTGGCATAGCCCTTGCCCCAACTAATTTGCTTAAAGCGCCAGCCCAGCTCCAAATTACAGTCGTTACGTTGACTTGTAAAAAAGTCCATCGGACGAACTAATATCCAGCCAATGAACAGGTCCTCTTCTAGGGTATTTACTTGCCATAAGCCCCAACCTTTTTCTAAATTTGTGAACTGCTCTAAACGAGGAATGAAAACCTCTCTAATTGTCTGCATTGAATTAGGCTTACCATGCGTTAAATATTTCATGACCGCAGGATCTTGGTCTAATTCGAATAGTAAATCGGCATCATTTTTATCCATAAGTCGATAACGTAATCTTTGCGAGTTTTGTATCTTCATTTGAGTTCCTTACTGCTATTATGCGCTTAGTTTATTACAATATGAGGCTTATAATCTAAGGGGTATTAGTGAAAAATTCAGTATTAGTTCTACGTCAAAAGCAAATAGCTGCGGCCAAGCGAGAGTTTAAAGCGCGAGGTTCAAAATTATCCCGCTGTGAAGCTTGTTTGCTTTCTGAACATTTGTGCATCTGTGACAACCTTCAAGTTGCCGAGGATTGTCAAAGCGCAGTGTGTCTATTAATGTATCACAATGAAAGTTTTAAGCCCTCAAATACGGGTCGTTTAATCGCAGATGTGGTGCCTGATAATTATGCATTTCGTTGGGATAGGACTGAGCCAGATGAGGCTCTGTTATCACTTCTAAAAGATCCAAGCTATCAGCCAATTGTTGTCTTCCCCGCTGATAGCGCAGAGCCAGAACGTGTTATTACTAAAGTTGAACGTGTTGAGTCTAAAAAGCCACTATTTATTTTTTTAGATGGAACATGGCGTGAAGCGAAAAAAATGTTTAGAAAGAGTGAGTATTTAGATGTTTTCCCGGTGCTTTCTGTGTCCCCAGACTCTCTATCAGATTATAAACTCAGAGTTGCTCCGCATGCTCATCAGCTAGGTACAGCAGAAGTTGCGTGTGTCGTGTTAGCTGAAGCAGGAGAAAGCTCTGCTGCAGAAAAATTAACAGCCCACTTTATTGATTTTAGAGATGCGTATTTAAAAGGTAAAAGAAGCAAAAGTTAATGAAGTATATAACGAAGAAGCGCGGCTCTATGAGCCGCGCTGACGGAATCTTCTAAGCATCCTGCTTTGGTTTTGAGCTGATCAGCTCCATGCAATCAATGTCCCTTCACTCGCTTTTTTGTGATTTGCGAGTATTACTTCCTGTAGTGTCCTTCATTGGCCTCATGCCAAACATACATATGCCCTTATCCGAGCTTCCTGCCATTATCCATAATGAGCTTTGCCATCATGGCTCCACTAATCCTATATACACCCTGTATGGCTCACCTTGAGCGCGCATCCTGTTGTTCCATAGGTTAATTAAACCGTATTTGGCAATAATTAACTATTACAGTCCATTACACATCATGTGATTTACAGCCGTCAATGGCTTCCTAAAAGATGTAAAAAGTTTAATGGAGTGACGAAGTAATAAAAGGTTAGAAATTTAATTATTTGAAAAGTTGATTTGGTGGATGGTGCACAAGCCCATGATAAATAATGTTTATTTTTAAATTTACTGTTGAGTTGAGCTGCTATTTACTTAAAAGCGACACTTAAAGTGAGAGATCTCTTACATAACCAGTTGCAAATTAGGCATTAATAGAAAATCTAGTTACAGTTTTTGATCAGCAAAAGGGTGTACTTTAAAAATAGAATAGTTAAAATTAGTTGATAATAATTATTGTTTGGCTTTGGAGGCCTTATGAAAAAAGCATTGGCTATTCTACTCTCAACTGTCACGTGTTTGCCTGCTATGGCAGCCGAAGAAATCAACATTTATTCTTTCCGTCAGCCTTTTTTAATTCAACCTATTCTTGATGATTTTACCAAGCAAACAGGCATTAAGACGAATGTGGTTTTTGCAAAAAAAGGGTTAATTGAAAGAGTTAAACGTGAAGGAAAGCATAGCCGTGCTGATGTGGTTTTAACATCAAACTTCAGTGCTTTAATGCAATTAGAGTCGATGGAACTAACTCAGCCGATTAAGAGCGACGTTGTGACCAAAAACGTACCTGCGAGCTTTCGCGACCCAGAAGGTCAGTGGGTTGCACTGACTAAACGTGTTCGTAACGTATATTCATCTAAAGAGCGTTTAGGTAAATTAGATGCGCTAACTTATGAAGAATTGGCTGATGTAAAGTATAAAGGAAAAATTTGTACTCGCTCTGGTAAGCACCCTTATAATTTAGGGCTAGTTGCATCTATGGTCGCGCACCATGGTGAAGCAGAGACTAAATCATGGCTTGAAGGGGTTAAAGCAAATTTAGCAAGAAAACCACAAGGTAATGACAGAGCGCAAGTTAAAGCAGTGAAAGAGGGCTTATGTGATCTTGCATTGGGTAATAGCTATTACTTTGGCAAGATGCTGCAAGATGAAAAGCAAAAGCCGTGGGCTGATTCTGTTTATATCAATTTCCCGAATCAAACAAACCGAGGCGCTCATTTAAATGTTTCGGGTGTTGTACTAACGAAATATTCGAAAAATAAAGAAAACGCCTTGAAACTTATTGAGTTTATGACGGACAATAAGGCGCAAAATATGTATGCGTCTATGAATATGGAATATCCAGTTAAACCGGGTGTAGCACTTTCTGAACTTGTGGCATCTTGGGGTGAGTTTAAGGAAGACAACTTACCATTGTCAGAAATTAGTAAATACCGTCCTTTAGCACTTAAGCTAATCGATGAGGTAAAATTTGATCTTTAATGCAATCATTACTTTCTCTGTCTAAGTGGCAGGTTTTTGCTTGGTTGATAGGCGTTTGCTTATCAGCACCACTGGCATTTTTAATCTTCGAGTCGCTGCAAGGCGACTCTGATGTTTTTACCCACCTGTGGGATACCGTGCTTTGGGATTATATTTATAATACCTTAGTACTAATTGCCGGCGTGCTCCTCTTAAGTTGCTTAATTGCATTACCGCTCGGCTGGCTTACTGCTTATTGTCAATTTCCCGGTAAAAAATACTTCGAATGGGCGCTGATGTTACCTTTAGCAATGCCAACCTATATTATTGCCTACGTCTACACCGACTTATTTGATTATGCTGGGCCGGTGCAAATTGCCTTAAGAGAGTGGTTTGGTTGGCAATCGCCGGATGATTATTGGTTCTTTGATATTCGTACATTAGGTGGTGCAATCGTGATGATTGCACTGGTTTTATACCCTTACCTCTACCTTATTTTTAAAACTGCTTTGCGTGAGCAGTCATTCAAGTTATTGCAAGCTAGCCAACTAATGGGTATGAGCCCACTACAAAGCTTCTTCAAGGTGAGTTTACCTCTTGCAAGAGGTGCTATTGTCGCAGCGCTTGCTTTGATCAGTATGGAAACCATGGCAGACTTTGCCACTGTGCATTATTTTGCTGTCAGCACGCTTACAACAGCCGTGTATGATACTTGGCTCGGCTATTATTCTCTAACAGCGGCTGCGAAAATTTCTGGGATAATGTTGTTGTTCTTATTTGTGGCCATCACACTAGAGAAAATCAGCCGTAAAAACACCACAGTGCATGAAAGACAAAGTGCCATAAACGACACGCATTTATATGTGCTATCAGGAAAGTACGCTTGGTTTGCCAGTATCTATTGTATTGTGGTGTTGTTTTTTGCTTTTGCTTTACCGGTTGGTGTGCTCGTTAGTTATTCAATAGATTACTTCGATCAAGCATGGAACTCTGAGTTTTTCTTATATGCTTGGCAAAGCTTGAAGATCTCTTTGTGGGTAAGCGTTATTGCAATCGCGTTAAGTATTATCGTGTTGTTTTATCAGCGCATTGGTGAACAAAAGTCTAAGGCTTTGCCAGGGCGTGTATCAAGCACAGGTTATGCATTACCTGGAACAGTATTAGCGATTGCGGTTTTATTGCCTCTAACTTTGCTTGATACTAAGCTAAATGAGTGGTTAGAAGGCACTACATTTGAACCTGGGCTACTATTTAGCGGTACTATTTTTGCCATGGTATTTGCGTATGTGGTACGTTTTTACGCCATTGCTCAAGGCGCTGTTGAAGCGAGCTATGTACGAATTAGTCCGTCGCTTGATATGGCAAGTCAAAGTATGGGTAAGAATTTTGCACAAATGCTAACTAGTGTGCATATCCCACTTTTACGCGGGGGCATTTTAACTGCTGGGTTATTGGTGTTTATCGAATGTATGAAAGAGCTTCCAGCTGCCTTATTGCTTCGTCCTTTCAATTTTGAAACCTTGGCAACCCATGTATTCCAATATGTGAGTGACGAGCAGCTAGAGCTTGCGTCCATTTCTGCATTATTTATTGTTCTTGTTGGCTTAGTGCCTTTGTATTTTGTTAATCGCTCAATGGAGCAGCACAATTCATGAGTAGTTTGTCTTTAAAAAACTTAAGCTATCAATACGATGGCCAAAAAGTGATTGAAAATTTAGATTTAGAAGTCGCCGAAAATGAAATTGTTTGCTTATTAGGTGCCAGTGGCTGTGGCAAAACCACCACTTTAAAAGCCGTGGCAGGTTTATTAACGCCTCAGCAAGGTCAAATTGTTATTCATGGTAAAACCATGAGTGACAACACGCAGTTTACAGCACCGCAGCATCGTAATATTGGTATGATGTTTCAGGATTATGCGTTATTTCCTCACTTGACGGTTGCTCAAAATATCGCGTTTGGCCTAAGTAAATTTAATAAGGCTGACAAACAAGAACGTGTAAATGAAATGCTTGAGCTTGTGCATTTATCTGAATTTTCTGAGCGTTATCCTCATGAGCTTTCAGGTGGTCAGCAACAACGTGTCGCCATTGCGAGAGCGCTTGCTTATAAACCTAACTTGTTACTGCTTGACGAGCCTTTTTCGAATATTGATGCGCAAGTGCGCTTCCAACTGATCAATGACATTCGACAGATCATAAAAGATCAAAAGGTCTCAGCTATCTTTGTGAGTCATTCAAAAGAAGAGGCCTTTGCTTTTGCAGATAAACTGGCTGTAATGCATCAAGGTAAAATCGCCCAATTAGGCGATGCTAAAACACTGTTTGAGCAGCCAGCTTGTAAAGAAGTGGCAGAATTCTTGGGGCAGGGCATTTATATTCCAGCGCAGGCTGAAGATAAATGCAAGTTTACCACTTCATTTGGTAGCTTTACTTCGACAAAAGCGTGTGAAAATGCGCAGGGTACAGGGCAAATTTATATTCGACCTGCTCATATACAGCTAGAAAATGGCGACACGAATGACGTCGAAATTCTGCAATCGCGTTTTATCGGGACTGAGTTTATTTATCAAATAAAAGTGGCAGAGCAAGTCATCGAAGTGCCTGTCGAAAGTGAACATGCCCTGAATATTAATGAGCCAGTGACTTTTAAAATTAAGCCACATGCGGTAAATTTCTTTTCATAGTCATTACTTATTATAACTTGGGGTGCCATGGCTCAGCCGCAGTCAGGAGTGTGTGCAGAGGCAAATCTGCATGGACTACATTTGTTTTTTAATGTACTTGATGGTCAAGATGAAGCCGTTAGAGCAGCATTAGGGCAATGTGAACGCTTACAGTCAGAGTTGAGCGACCGCTTCTCTGAGTCTATGGTATCTAGCTTTGTGGCCATTGGGGCACAATACTGGCCGCATATATATCCTGAATGTATTCCTAAAGAGTTAAAAAGCTTTCCGCATATTCGCTCTCACGAGCACCTAATGCACACTCAACCATTTGATTTGTTGTATGTGATCCGATCTGACAGAGAAGATGTGAATCATCTATTTGCTCAAAGTGTCAGGCATATGTTGGCTGGCAAAGTAGAATTGGTTGCACATATCCGCACTTTTCGTTTTTTAGATGGCAGAGACTTTAACGGCTTTATTTATGGTGCTAATACGCCTCATGGACGTTTTAAGCGCCAAGTGGCTTTAGTTCATGACCCTGAAAGCTTTGAAGACCAAGGTAGCTACATTCATGTGCAGCGAGTGAAGTTTGATCTAAACCGTTGGCAACAACTCAGTCTGAATGACCAAGAAGCTATTATGGGGCGCTCTCGTTTAGAAAATAAAAAGCTAGAGATTCCTTTGTCTAATAATCACGCAGCTCTATCTGAGCTTAACAATGCAGACAACTTACCACTGCTGCTTGAGCAAAGCATGCCGTTTGGAGATGTGTTTGAGCAAGGATCTTTATGGGTGAGTTGTGCCGCTAAGGGCAGTGCTTTTGAGAAGTTGTTAGCGACTCGAGTAGGAAACGAGCAGCACTACGATGCGTGGCTAGATTATTGTCAGGCCGATATGGGGGCTGCGTTTTTTGCGCCATCCGTGCAGTTTTTGCAAAACATGGCGCAAATAGCCGAAAGTTAAACGTTGTCGAATAAGGTTTTTACTTTCTCAAGCGTTACATCTATCTCTGAGATTTTAGCTGGTGCAATAAAAATAGTATCGTCACCAGCAATGGTACCTAATACGCCATCTGCAGTACCTAATGAGTCTAATAAGCGGGCAATCAGTTGAGCTGCACCAGGGCTGGTACGGATGATGATCATCATTTCATTGTGCATGATATCAATCACTAATTGTCTTAATGGGCTTTTTGCCGTTGGTACGCCCATTTCTGCCGGTAAGCAGTAAACCATTTCCTGTTTTGCGTTACGAGTTCTTACCGCACCAAACTTACTTAGCATACGTGACACTTTGCTTTGACTTACATTATCAAAGCCTTGATCTTTCAGGGCATCGACAATTTCACCCTGCGAGCCAAAGTTTTCTTCTTTTAATAGTGCTTTGAACGCCTTAATCAGTGCTTCTTGCTTCTCGTTTGCTTGCATAATTGAACTCGTTTATTAAATATTACTTAGATTTTACACAATTCTGAATCCAGACCCAACTTTGCAATTAAAAAACAAAGTGAATTGATTGCAAGATTTACTGAGATGTTGGATATTTCCAGAAATAGAAAAATGAATATTTTGAAGTGTAAAGCGAGCTTGCACGCTGAAAGCAATATTTTACAACTATAGTCGAAAAAAACCTTAAAATAGCGCCGATAAATTTGTTTTTACCTGCACTTTTCATTATCTTTACAGCACACACAATTCCACCTTCAAATTATGGAGAATTCCACATGAAAGTTGCTGTATTAGGTGCCGCTGGCGGTATCGGTCAAGCTCTATCTTTACTTCTTAAAAATGGCCTTCCTGCAGGTTCTGAGCTATCTCTATACGACGTAGCGCCAGTTGTTCCTGGTGTTGCTGTAGACCTATCTCACATCCCAACTGCAGTTAAAGTTGCAGGTTTTGGTGCAGATGATCTTGACGCAGCGCTAGCGGGTGCTGACATTGTTCTTATCCCAGCTGGTATGCCTCGTAAGCCTGGTATGGACCGTGCTGACCTTTTCAATGTTAACGCTGGTATCATCAAGACACTTGCAGAAGGTATCGTACGTAACTGTCCTAAAGCACTAGTTGGTGTTATCACTAACCCAGTAAACGGCACTGTACCAATTGTTGCTGAAGTATTCAAAAAAGCGGGTACTTATGAAGCTTCACGTGTATTCGGTGTAACTACGCTAGACGTTATCCGTTCAGAAGCATTCGTTGCTGAACTGAAAGGTGTTGACGTATCTGAAGTTAAAGTACCAGTTATTGGTGGTCACTCAGGTACTACTATTCTTCCTCTACTTTCTCAAGTTGAAGGTGTTGAGTTCACTGAAGAAGAAGTTGCAGCACTTACTCCACGTATCCAAAACGCGGGTACTGAAGTTGTTAACGCGAAAGCGGGCGGCGGTTCAGCAACACTTTCAATGGGTGCAGCAGCAGCACGTTTCTGCTTCTCACTAGTTAAAGGTCTTCAAGGCGAGCAAAATGTTGTTGACTATGCATACGTTGCAGTTGAGAACGGTGACGCAGCATACTTCGCACACCCAGTACGTTTAGGTACTAACGGTGTTGAAGAAATTCTTTCTTACGGCGAGCTAAGCGCGTTCGAAGAGAAAGCAAAGAACGACATGCTAGAAACATTAAACAAAGATATCCAAGAAGGTATCGACTTCATGGCTGCGCAATAATCGCAACCTGAAAGTTTTAAGACCCGCTTCGGCGGGTTTTTTTATGCCTGAACCTTTTTGCTTGGCACCTTTTGTGTTTAACCTTGGTAGCTAAGAGCTAAGAGCTAAGAGCTAAGAGCTAAGAGCTAAGAGCTAAGAGCTAAGAGCTAAGAGCCAATAAATTAAAAATTAGGGTATAAAAAAGCAGCTACAGCGCTGCTTTTTAATTTGATAAGTTACTTAAGGTTAGTTATTCAGAGCTAACCTAAGTTCTCTTGAGCGCTCTAGTTGGGCAAGTAAGTCTTTAGCGACCGGTTTGAACTTCGCCAGTTCGGTTTTAGGTAATGGTTCCGACTTAGGTAGTTTTACTGTTTTCGGGTTGCGGTGAACCCCATTCACTAAAAACTCATAGTGTAAATGCGCACCAGTTACTCGGCCTGTTGCACCAACAGTACCAATTTTTTGGCCCTGTTTTACCTTCTGGCCTGTTTTAACCATACGTTTATTCAGATGCAGGTACTTAGTGACATACTGACTGCCATGCTGGATAAACACATAGTTACCATTGAGCTTATTGTATCCGGACTTAGTGACTTTACCATTACCAGCAGAAACTACTGGAGTACCAACGCGAGCAGCGTAATCAATGCCTCTGTGTGGTCTTACTAAACCAGTAACCGGGTGTTTACGACGTGGGTTAAAGTTTGAGCTGATATATTTAAAGTTAACTGGGGCGCGCAAGAAGGCTTTACGCATACTGCGCCCTTCTGGTGTGTAGAAATTACCGTCGGTGTGACGAATTGCACTAAAACGTTCACCTTGATTAATAAACTCAGCAGCGATGATTTTACCATTTCCGATCAGCTCACCATCGACGTAATGGGTCTCGTAAACCAAAGAAAAGGTATCGTCTTTTCGAATGTCATTGGCAAAATCGATATCCCAACCAAAGATGTCTGCAAAGTTCATAATTTGACGTTCGGATAAGCCAGCCGAAATACCAGCTGTCCAGAAGCTTGATTTAATTTTACCGCCAGCGCTTTGATTGACTGTTTCGATTTCTTTGCTGTGAATCGCTGTTTGATATTTTTGCTCTTCATCTAACGATACCAACAAAGTATCTGTTTTCGAAAGCACATATTTAAGGTGGGTTAACTCACCTTCGGTATTCTTTGCAAAACTCAACACCTCACCAGGGTGGATTTTAGTCAGTTTGCGTGTTTCAGCATTGGTGTTAACTAGTTTATGTAGAGTCTGCGCTGAAAAGCCTGCTCGCTTGAAAAGTACCGCAAGGCTATCACCATGTTTTACTTCAAAGTCATTAAACTCTAGGGCATCAATTGTGGTCTTCTCTGGCGCTTGAACTTCTGCGGGGGCACTTAAAGTTGTAAGCTGCTCTTCATTTTCAGAAACTTTTACGGGTAATTCGTAACGTTTGCCAACTTCGAGTGCTTTTTTGTCACTATCTCTTGATGCAGTTGCCTTTTCTGACGGCCATAAAGCAATTATCAGCATGACAGAAATGCAGGTAAGAATAAGCAGTTTGTGTTTTTTAGGAAGCTTATGAACAACGTGAACCATAACGCGCCTTTTCTGCTGTCAAGATAAATCGGTAATAATATTGCAGGATATACGCAATAAAGCGTGAATACCAGTGTTTTGTGCATTTAAACTGATCTGAATATAGGCTAGAATCGTGCGATAAACTGTATATTTTGGAGCGACGAATGGTGGACTTTGAAACTGCATTAGCTGAGATTAAGCGCGGTGCAGAAGAGATTCTTATTGAAGATGAATTAAAGGAAAGATTGAAATCTGGTAAAAAGCTAAAAATTAAAGCGGGTTTCGATCCAACAGCACCAGATTTGCATTTAGGTCACACTGTTCTAATTAATAAAATGAAAACCTTCCAAGACTTAGGTCATGAGGTTATTTTCTTAATTGGTGATTTCACCGGTATGATTGGTGATCCAACGGGTAAAAACGTCACTCGTAAACCACTAACACGTGAAGACGTGTTAGCAAATGCTGAAACTTATAAAGAGCAAGTTTTCAAAATCCTAGATCCTGCAAAGACCACAGTAGCATTTAACTCTACTTGGATGGAACAGCTAGGCAGTGCAGGCATGATCAAACTAGCTGCACGCCAAACGGTTGCGCGTATGCTAGAGCGTGATGACTTTAAAAAGCGTTATGCTGGCGGTCAAGCGATTGCAATCCATGAGTTCTTATATCCTTTAGTACAAGGTTGGGATTCTGTTGCACTGGAAGCTGACGTAGAATTAGGTGGTACTGATCAGCGCTTCAACCTACTAATGGGTCGTGAGTTGCAAAAAGATGAAGGTCAAAAGCCACAAACAGTATTAATGATGCCGTTACTAGAAGGGACAGATGGCGTTCAAAAAATGTCTAAGTCACTAGGTAACTACATTGGTATTACTGATGCACCAAACGACATGTTTGGTAAAGTCATGTCAATTTCAGATGAATTAATGTGGCGCTATTACGAGTTATTAAGCGCACTTTCAATTGAAGAAATTGAAGGCCTTAAGCAAGAGGTTGCAAATGGTCGTAACCCGCGTGACATTAAGATTGATTTTGCTAAAGAAATGATCGCACGTTTCCATAGTGAAGCAGATGCTGAAGCTGCACACCAAGATTTCATTAAGCGTTTCCAAAAGAATGCTTTACCTGATGAGATCCCAGAAGTGACTATCACAATTGATGAAGACTCTACGATGATCTCCCAGCTGCTTAAAGAAGCAGGTCTTGTAGCTAGTACTTCAGAAGCCATGCGTATGATTAAGCAAGGCGCTGTTAAGTTAAACGGTGAAGAGAAAGTGACTGATAGTAAGCTTGTGATTGAGAAAGGCTCTACACAGATTTACCAAGTTGGTAAGCGTAAGTTTGCAAAAGTGACAGTAAGCTAAACACTCGTTATTTCAAATATTAAAAAGCTGGTTTTAAACCAGCTTTTTTTATGTCTTTTTTTCATGTTTATTTGCTTAAGTATTTAAATAAAGCGCAACAAACCAATCTAAAAGCCATATCAGTGCGATCAAAGAGAAAGTAAACCACTTAATTCTTTCTAAAAATGTTAAACACTGCTTAATATCTTCAGGCTCAGGGTGACGTTCAGCGCCAATACGCATTTTCGCAAAGCGCTCACCTTGATATTTACACGGGCCACCTAACTGAATTGATAGGTTTGCTGCAAATAGAGATAAGATCCAGCCAGTATTCGTTTGATAGCAGTGCCTTGCATAGTGCTTGAAGTAATGAAAAGTTTTCTTACCTTGTAAAAACAAGGCCAGTAAAAAGATAAAGCCTCTGAGCGGTAAAAACTCAATATAAAAAATGGCTGCCTGCAATGGTTTTATAAAAGCGCTATTCGGCGGCACGCGCTTGCGCCAAGCATGATCACATACCAGTAGTAATTTAAAAGAGAATGCAGCGAGCGGGCCGAGTAATAAGTAAAAGAAAATCACAAGGTAGTAGTGACGAACCGTTCTTAAGGCTGTGCTATCTATGCAGGCTTTGGCAATACCTATACTTGATAACTCATTGACTTCACGAACTACGTTTTGTGCCAACAATTGCCTCGCTGTTGCTTTTTGTTTTTGTTGTAGAAGTGCAGCTATGCGTTTGGCTCTTTGTAAAACGCGAGTATCTAAACAAAAGTAGAGTACTAATCCCCCGAGCCAAGCTGGGTAAAATGCAAACTGACTGATCAGTGCTGCAATAAGTACAATGGTAAAAATGGGGAGAAAGAAACCTAATACACCGGCTATTTTTTGTAATGAGGCACTCCGCTCAGGTTTAAAGACACGAGCGCCTATGCGTTCAAAAATAAGCGAAAAGAAAGTAATAGGGTTGTAGCTATTCAGCAGCGGTAACGAGTGAGCCGCTGCTATCGCGCAGATAAAAATAATGAGGCTTTGAAAAGCCTCAAACGGCTGACTTTCTAACATTATAAGCTAGTGTTGTTTAGCTGCTCAAGTAGTTCAGTCACTAGTTTAGAAGAATTTACAGAAGCAACTTCTAGGTATTCTTCAAAAGATTGTGGAGACTCTTTACCTGCAATATCTGATAGAGAACGGATCACAACAAATGGCGTATTAAGTACATGGCATGCCTGAGCAATTGCTGCGCCTTCCATTTCTACAGCTAGCATTGATGGGAAATCTTGACGCGTTTTGTCAATGCGAACAGGATCACACATAAAAGAATCACCAGTACAAATTAAGCCAACCTTTGTTTGTGTGTCTTCAAGGATAGCTACACTCGCTTTCGCAGCGTCAATTAATGCTGCATGAGCCGCAAAGCCAGCAGGCATTTGTGGGACTTGACCAATCTCGTAGCCAAAAGCTGTTACATCTACATCGTGGTGGCGAACTTCGTCAGAAATAACCACATCACCGACATTTAATTCAGGATCAAAGCCGCCAGCAGAACCGGTATTAATGACGCAGTCTGGGTTGAAATTGTCAATTAAAAGGGTTGTCGCAACGGTTGCTGCCACTTTACCAATGCCAGATTGAACTAGAGTCACAGTATGACCGGCTAGTTCGCCAGTATAAAAAGTGAAGCCACCTTTAGTTAGCTCTTCTTTGTTTTGTAAAGCCTCACGCAAGATTGCAACTTCAGGCTCCATTGCACCGATAATACCTACTTTCATGATTTCTATTCCTCAAAAAATTTTCGCTAGTATAGCCTATCGAACTTTTATAAAAAACTTGTTCATATCAGCGATGATATAAAGCTTTATCATCATGGTATTGAGTGCAAAGCATCTATTTAGAAAGAAAAAAGCCCTTTGAATATTCAAAGGGCTTACGTGACATATGGAAACTTTTAAATTTCAGCAAGCTGGGTTTGCGTTGAATGCGCCTTTGCTTGCGAAGGAGAAAGCACTGCAGGCTTCTCTGTACGTGTTCTCGGTTTGCGAACTGGTTGCGGTTGTTGACCAATTTTATACAAAATTGCGCTACGTACTTCATTTGCTTTATAGCCTGTTTTTACTTTCATACGAATATGTGGAATATTCGCTGACTCTAAAGCACCATTAACAAACCAATCTTTTTGCGCTTTATGGCCACTCTTGTTCGAATTGTTTACAAGATCAACAGCTGCAACAATGTTTAGTGTGGTTTTATCAATAAGTACGTAATCGAGTTGTTTATTTTTAGCTTTTGCCAACGCCGCTCTGCGCGCTTTTTTTGACAAACCGGGCTTACACTCGATTAAATCAATCAACTTCACACGGCTGACAATCTTAAATTTATCGCCAACTGCACGTTCTAATAGACTTAGGAAAGTGGCTTCAACAGTACTGAAGACAGATTCTTTACGATTGAAAGGGTATGGATTGCCACCTACATCGGTATATTTTGCAATGACGATCGAAGCGCCAGCTACCAATGCAAAAACTAATAATAAAGCGAACTCCATATAACACTCCACAACAACAATTTGACTTTGAACTTTATAAGCAAAGTTCTTGCCAATTGTGGAGTGAAAACAGGTTTAAGCTGAATAACCGCCAGGTAAGCCTTTGAATGCATAGGCCACGGCGTCGTGAGCATGTAAAGATTCGTAGTGATTAATCTTGATATAGTAGTCGGCAAACCCTGCGTTTTCGAACAGTGCTTTGAGCTTTCTTGCCGCATCTTCACAAAACATCAGGTTTTGGCCGTTCAAACGAGCGAACTCTTGCTCATCTTCGCGTTTCACTGCCGCTTGAACGGGGGTTTTAAGTTCATCTTCAACTAAGTTGACTAACCCTACAATGTCGAATTCTTGACAGTTTTCATCAAGTTTAACTTTAATGTTTGAAATACTACGTTGCGAATGCGGTGTTGCTAATACGCCCTCGGTAGTGCCAAGCCAAGCATGCACTTCTTCGTGAGAAATGTCTTTATCTTTAAACTTCGCTGCGAAAGCGTCTTGAATAAGTTGACGAGCTAACGCCGCAGAGCAAGGACAAGTAGATGAGTAGGTAACATCTAATGCCAGTTCTATAGAAAACGTTTGGTTAACCAACGAGGCAGTAATGCTTACTGGGTAACTTTTCCAACCTTGTTTTTTGCTTAGTAAAGAAGGTCGGCGTAGTGGCAATTCAAAGTTAATAACCACTTTTGCCGCATCGCTGATATCTTGGTGTGTCGTTACAAATTCGTCGAGAAGTTGCTTTAATGTACTTGGAGAAAGTGCTTGTTCACAAGACAAATTATCTAGAGCTAAGAATAAGCGAGACATATGAATGCCTTTCGCGTCTTCTTTATGCAGGTTTACAAATGCGTCTGCTTTTGCTGTTACAGTTTGCTCCGGCAAGCCTTTTGTTGCAAGCATTAAAGGTAGCTCGATGTTACCCATTCCTACCCAATCTAATTTACCGGTTTGAAGTGCATCGGCTGAATGAGCAATATCTGGCATTGTAGTCTGCATGTTAACCCTCTTTTTCACGACATTTTCGAGTCGCGAATATTACACTATTTAGCGCTTTAATGCGTATATGTTCTTATTATCAATTAGCGCGTTTATTGAGAACTGTTAAGAACATTATACGTCTATTATGGCTTTTTGGACTTTTAATGCTTTGGGATTAATCACTTGCTTGCGTATAATGAAACAGTTAACGGAGCAAATTGATTAATATGATAGATTCTTCATTTGGATCATGGCTAAAAGTCCTTGCCAATGTGATTAATAAGTACGGTGAAAAACAAGCTGGAGTGCTGTGTTATTGCCTAATATTACTCGCCTCACTAATTCTGTCGTGTATGTTCTATTATGTGGCGTTAGGCGAGATTGTCATTGTTGACGTATTGGCAATTATGTTTTTTGCCGCCGTTACTTCTCCTGCCTTACTGGTTATTTGCATTCAAGCACTCAAAGAACTTGAGGCTTCTAGAGCGTATTTAGATACTGCAACTCAACAAGAAAAGCTTTTAAATCAGAGCTTAAAAGACAATATAACCCGGCTAAACAGCGAAATTGACGAACGTAAAATCGCTTTACATGCTAAGCACCGAGCCATTGAAGAGTTACGTCGTGAAATCGCAGAGCGTAAGAAAACGCAGCAAGAACTTGCGCAACAAAGTATGCTGCTTCGCTCAATTGTCGATTCTTCTCCCGATTTATTCTATTACCGCGACGAGCGAGGTATTTTTGCTGGTTGCAACAAGATGTTTGAAAAAGTCATGGGTAAGCATAGCGATGAGCTTATCGGTAAAAGTGTTTTTGATATTTACCCTGAAAGCTACATTCCTGAAGTGCTTAAAACCGATGAGCAAGTTGCGAAAACGCATCAAGCGCTCACGCTAGACGTTGAGTATCCGGTCAATGATGAAAACCGCTGGTTTGAGATGCGCAAGCTGCCATTTATCAATGAGCAGGGCGAGTATATTGGTTTACTTGCGTTTGGCCGTGACATTACTTCGCGTAAAGAGGCAGAACAAGAGCTTGAAACAGCCTATAAAGATAAAGGTAAGTTCATTGCGACTTTAAGTCATGAGCTTCGCACACCACTGAATGGCATCGTAGGTTTAACTCGTATGATGCTAGACACAGATCTGAGCAAGCAACAAAAGAGCTGGTGTAATACCATTTTCTCGAGTGCAGAAACCTTAGGTAATATTTTCAATGACATCATAGATCTCGATAAAATCGACAGAGAGCAGTTAGATATTGCTGCCGACAGTATCAATGTCTCAGATTTTATTAATGATGTGGTGAATTTTGCTGGGCTTATTGCAGAGCAAAAGGGGTTAGAGTTCAATATTAGCAGGCAAGGGATCTTAGATGTCTACGCTTTATTAGACCCAACTCGCTTAAGGCAAGTGCTTTGGAATTTAATTAACAATGCCGTGAAATTCACGCACAGAGGCAGTGTGACACTTGAATGTAAGCGTGAAAATCGTGATGGCGAAGTGTGGCTCGTTATGAGCATTACTGATACCGGAACAGGTATTGCACAAGATCAACTCGCTAGAATCTTCGAAATGTATTACAAGGCACCAAGTGCTAATGGTTCGAATGCCATAGGTTCAGGGATTGGACTAGCAGTGACGAAAGCGCTTGTTGAAGCAATGCAGGGCAGCATTCAAGTTAGTAGTATTGTTGGTCAAGGAAGTCGTTTTGAGGTTGAAATTCCACTAACCTTGACAGCAGCACCAAAAGAGCAAAGCTATGCTGGTCGTAGCCTTTACATTCTGTTAGTTGAAGATGTGCCTTTGAATGCAGAAATCGCGACAAACCTACTTGAGCAGCGAGGGCATGAAGTCATTTGGGCCGAAACAGGTGAGGATGCACTTTCGTTTGTTGCAACTGAAGATGATCTCGATTTGGTCTTACTCGATATGCAATTGCCAGATATCAATGGTGATGAAGTTGCTCGGGAGATTAGAGCTGACAGCCATTTCGATAAATTACCTATCGTCGCCTTAACAGCTAATGTTCGTAGCGCAGAAGAAGAGCTTGAAGGGATAAGCATTCAAGGCGCACTAGCTAAGCCAATCAATACTATTAAGCTTGATAAAATGCTTGCAGAGTTATTCGGTATTAATGCCAGAGCGACTAAACCTAAACTCATAGAAACTAAAGCCAATTGTGCTGATAAACAAGCTGAATTTACTTTGCTTGAAATGGAAACTATCTGTGATTTTATCGACTCAATGGGCGTTGAAGCGTTTAAACGAAGTTCAGATCTATTTGCTAAGTTAAGTCCTAAGTATTGTGAAGAATTACAGCAATCTATCAATAGCAGTGACTTCGATGAATACAGCTCTGTGGCTCATAAACTTAAAGGTGCATCTGGTTCAGTTGGTTTAAAGCAAGTTCAAGAGCATGCTAAAAAGATGGAAAAAGAAGTGGCTGAAGTCGGATCTGAAGTCGCTCAAACCTGGTTAGACGAATTATATGATTTGCTTGAAGCGGGACAAAAAGAACTTAAAACGGTTGTTGATAGTTGGAACGGGTAACTGTTAAAGAGCAAGTTAGCATAGTATGAGTGAGGGGGCTTTATATTGAAGTTATCCAAAATACTTTTGAGCCCTTAGTTTAGAAATAATATTTTAAAATAATGAATTTTAGTTATTAAAAAAGGGCCGTGAGGCCCTTTTTTACAAGTATAAACTAGTAAAATTGATTAGCTATCAATCTTACCGATGAAGCGGTAACCTTCACCGTGAATAGTACTAATTAGCTCAGAAGTATTAGTATCACTTTCAAAGTGCTTACGAATACGACGAATAGTAACATCAACTGTTCTGTCATTTGCGCGAAGTTCACGACCAGTCATATGCTTAATCAATTGCTCACGGCTGAAAATACGGCCCGGTGAATCAAGCATTAAACGTAAAGCACGGTACTCGCCTTTAGGTAAGCGCTTAGCTTCACCTGCAGGAGATGTTAAACAACGGCTATTCTCATCAAGTTCCCAACCGTTGAACGTAATTACACCACTGCTTTCAACAGATGCATCTTCAGGGCTGTTACCTGTACGAGAGATTAAGTTACGAGCACGAATTGTCAGCTCTCTTGGATTGAAAGGTTTTGTGATGTAATCATCAGCACCAATTTCTAAACCAAGAATACGGTCAACATCATTGTCGCGGCCAGTTAAGAAAATTAAGCCAACGTTTTTCTTCTGACGAAGTTCGCGAGCTAAGATTAAGCCATTCTTGCCTGGTAAGTTAATGTCCATAATAACCAGGTTGACATCATCATGAGTCGTTAGCTTGTCGTGCATATCATCGCCATCAATGGCTTCAATTACTTTGTAACCTTCTGCCTCAAATAAACTAACGAGGTTCAAGCGAGTTACGTCTTCATCCTCAACAATCAGAATGACTGGCGTTTGCATTATCATTTAACCTTTTAGGAATATGTTATTTACATTTTATTCGGTACTAGAAAAAAAAACCGAATATTTAAGATTATAGGAGTATATCTAAATGTTAACAAGTAAAATCAGTTAGGGTGAAACTTTGCTACGGCGAGTAACCGAGAAAGTACTTTAAAGTTATGTTTTGCAATCTGTTGCTTATTAACATAAAGCCTGATTTTATTGCCCTCCTGAACAAGCGCCGCCATTCCTTCATTATCTAAAAAACTGAGGTTATCACTAACCATTAACATATCTAGGGGCGTATTCTTGTCATAAGAAGACAGTATATCATTGCCAAGAGCTCCATCAAAGTATGTGATTTCACATTGACTGGAAAGTTCCAAAATAGCGGTGTTTTTTTCTACTTTTTTTATGCTAATTGGTAAACCTTTTATTTTCAGGCTTTTATTTTTAGTAAGTATTGCGCCGGGCCCTGACTTCAGATCATAAAAACAAAAACGGATGCCGCTATCGCCCATTGATGGAAATTCAATAAAATTTGCCATTTGATATAAAAAAGCAGAGCGAATTTGTTCCGGTGTTTTGGCCATAACACCGAAAGAGCAAATTAACAGAAAGCAGGTTAACCAAAACCTCATGATGTCAATTCGCCTAATGGTAAAGAAATAACAAATCGAGTGCCATCGCTATAGTCTTCGTCTAGAGTAATAGAGCCATCTAAAGCCTGAGTGACTAGGTTGTAAACTAAGTGCATACCTAGACCACTGCCACCTTCCCCCCGTTTGGTTGTTACAAATGGATCGAAGATCCTCTTTTTAATAGAAGTTGGTACGCCACTACCATTATCCACATATGTAATCTCTAGGTTGCTTCCCTTGCTTTCAGCACCAATTTTGATCTGATTATTTTGCTCATTTTCAAAACCATGAATAAGAGAATTCGATATGAGTTGTTCGAATATTTGCTGAAGAGGGCCTGTCTTACTCGAAATAGTTAATTTTTCAGGTAAGCTTAATTCAATCTCTGGTGACTTAATTGAAATTTCCGCATTCATAGCCATTAAGATATTATTTAACAAAGCACTCACGTTGACGTCAGCACTAATTTCAGTATCTTGACTCACTGCCACACGCTTAAAGTTAGAGATAAGATCAGCGGCACGGTTTAAATTTCTATAGATAAGATCAAGGTTTTCAACCCCATCGTTAATAAATCTTTCTAGTTGTTTAGATGTGAGCGTCTTTTGCTCAAAGGCCGACTGTATATCAGCGAGCTTATCTCTTAAAAGCGTTGAACCTGTAACACCAAGGCCAATTGGCGTATTTACTTCATGGGCAACCCCCGCAACCATTTGACCCAAAGAAGCCATTTTCTCACTTTCTACAATCTGGTTTTGGTATTGGTGCATGCGCTCTAAGGTATTAAGTAATTCTTGGTTTGCTTCACGAAGAGCTATGGTCCTTTGATTAACTTTTTCTTCTAAGCTTTGGTTTAGTTTATTAATTTCTTGTTTATCAGCTTCGTGACGTTCAATTTGATTTTGTGTACGAGAAAGCATGATATTGAGATTATTTGAAAGGGTATTTAACTCTTCAATGTGACTGCTCGATGCTCGCGTGCTGTAATTATGATTTTTAGATACGTCTTGGAGAAGCAAAGATAGATCTTCAATAGGTGCTGCAATGCGCTTTTGTATACTACGAGAGACTAATAGGACTAATAAGAGAACGAAGAGGGTGAGTAATATATCTACAAGAATTTTGTTGTTGATGTACCTATTCAGTCTCTCAAGAGAGCCTCTAATGTAAACATAACCCTCAATTTTTCCTTCATACTCAACAGGCTTTATTAGCTCTATGTGATCGTCAGTGATGCGCGGCATTTTGAGTTCTTCAATACTGCCGACCTTTAATGGTACTGGAGGTGTTTTACTAGCGTTATAGCTGGTAAAAAAAACAGGTTTTTTTGTAACGTCGTCAATATCATAAATATGTATGTTTTTGACGAGCTCAACTTTACTAAATGACTTTAAACGTTTTTCTTCGGTTTTCCTGTCTTCGAAAATCAGCGTGATCTGGGCATTAAAAGCAATGATATCGGCTATCATATCGAGCTTATTAATGATCAGCTGTTTTTGTTCTTTAACGTCAAGATAAGTAGAGATAGAAATTGATAGCGATAGGCATAGAGCTGTTACGAGCATCACTGCACTTATCAATACCTTTCTAATGCTTGTTTTTGTTATTTGTTTAGCCATTCGCTAGCCTTTGCAACCTACATGCTTACCAATATGGTGTGAGTAGTAGACATAAACTTCAAATTTTTGAAATGTTTACAAAAATAAAGCGTTATTTAGAACTTTAATAAACCTAGTGTAGCAAAGGGAAAAAATAAAAATAACTAAAAATTGCGATGAAGCCTAAGCTATTTTTCTTTAAGTTTGAATTATTTCATTCTTTGTTCTTAGAAATGAAAGTTAGGTCATTTGGTTTAAAAAATAGTCTGGCAACTCAGGGAAGTTTTGAGCAGGGCCATTAAGCGTTTATAAAGCTGAATGACCCATTAAGTAAAGCGGTTAAGGTTTTTGTGCGTGGTATACCGCAAATTTATTATTTTTCGCAATGGTTACATACTCACCAAACTGTGCTTCTAAGATTGGCTGATATTTTAAGAAGCTATTAGCAACTATGGTAAGCTTGCCTTTAGGTTTTAAGAATTGCTTAGAAAGTGCTAAAAAGTCTTCAGCAATTTGATAATCAGTTGAAATACCCGTATGGAATGGCGGATTACTGATGATTAAATCAAATTGCCCTGACACAGCTTGCATACCATCACTCAAAATCACATTGCCTTCGAGGTTATTTAGTTTTAGCGTCTGTTCGGTAGCATATACAGCTAAAGCGCTGACATCTAAACAGTTCAGTCTCAATTCTGGAGTTTTTAGTCCTAGGTAAGTGGCGATAATCCCTGCACCACAGCCAAAATCTAGCACTTTACCTTTATAAGGCACGGCAATTTGCTCGAGCAACAGACGAGTACCATCATCTAATTTACCGTGATTGAAAACGCCAGGCACACTTGCTACTACAAAGCTCTGGTCGTTCACACTCACAGTGAATGTGGTTTGGTAACTGCTGATATCAAAACGCTCTATTAAAGTTAAATCAGCAAATTCAAACAATACGCAGTGTTTTGCGCTTTCTAATTTATAAAATTCACCTGCAAAAGGTTTAAACTGCTTTTCAGCAGATTTAACGCCCCCTTTGTTGTCGCCAACAATTAAAACACGTGTTTTAGGTGAAGCGACGGCTCGGATATTATCGAGCATCATCAAGGCTTCAGGCTTTGATTTCGGATAGTAATAGATAATTAAATCTAGCTCTTCGAGAACAGGCAAACTATGACCAACATGGCTAGTAGTGCCTTTATGTTTTTGTGAGTCTTGATGATCAGCAAGGTTATAGCTAAAAGCATTAATATCGCTATTTGGGTTTAATTGCTTTAACTCGCGAAGAAAGCCGTCGCGCATGGTGTTAATCACTAAAATGCGCTGACCTGTAAGTTCTTCTTCGTTGCGAAGAAGCAATAAACTTGGGTTTGCTAATCGACTCATAAATACTCTATTTAAAATCTCTACTTAATTTTGCGCAAAGGCAAAACTATACCAATCCTAATTTCATTAAGATAAAAGAGCCATCAGGCTCTTTTATCTAACTAAAAAATAACTGTAAAAGTTAGAATTAAATTTTAGTTGCTACGCTTGAACATTAAATCCCAAACGCCGTGACCTAGGCGATGGCCGCGCTGTTCAAACTTAGTCAGTGGGCGATTGTCTGGGCGAGGCACATAATCTTGTGTCTCAGAGATATTTTCGTAACCAGGTGCTGCAGTCATTACTTCTAGCATATGCTCTGCGTAGTTTTCCCAGTCAGTAGCCATGTGGAACACGCCGCCAATTTTTAGCTTTTGGCGTAGGCTTTCAACAAACTCTGGCTGCACAATACGGCGTTTGTGGTGGCGCTTTTTGTGCCAAGGATCAGGGAAGAATAACTGCATGGTTGTTAGGCTGCCATCAGCGATGCAATCAGCAAGCACTTCAACAGCGTCATGTTCAAATACACGCAGGTTCGTTAAACCCGCTTCGTCGGCTTCCATTAAGCATGCACCAACACCCGGGCGGTGTACTTCAATACCGATGAAGTTTAAATGCGGCGCGTTCTTCGCCATTTCAACTAACGATTTACCCATGCCAAAACCGATTTCAAGCACGACGTCGTTGTCGTTGCCGAATACTTGAGAGAAATCTAGTAAGCCTTGGCTATGCTCTAAGCCCATGCTTGACCAACATTTTTCAATGGCAGCAGCTTGTCCTTTTGTTAAACGGCCTTCGCGCTTTACAAAACTACGGACTTTGCGGATGTATTTACCTTCATTTAGAGCTTCTTCTAAATTGGCTTTACTCGATTCGTTCATAATCAATTCTGTGCTGTAAAAATGGGCGCATATTATCCCTGTTCCACGTCCGAAGTACAATACTTGACTGGATATAAAAGGCCTCTACACTGTGCGCCGAGTAAAGTAATCATAGTCGTGGTGATATGCAGGTTTCAAAACAGCAAGCCAAATGGTTTGCCGAGCAAGTAGTAGAGTGGTACCACCTTCATGGTCGAAAGACCTTACCTTGGCAATTGGGCAAGACGCCTTACAAGGTATGGGTGTCGGAAGTGATGTTGCAGCAAACACAAGTTGTTACTGTGATCCCTTATTTTGAACGTTTTATGGCGCGCTTTCCGACGATTGTCGATTTAGCTGATGCACCAGAAGATGAAGTGCTGCACCACTGGACTGGTTTAGGTTATTACGCCAGAGCACGTAATTTACATAAAACAGCGAAAATTGTGCGTGATCAATATGCAGGCAAGTTTCCTGAAACTTTTGAACAAGTTGTCGATTTACCGGGGATAGGCCGTTCGACTGCAGGTGCGATTTTGTCGCTCTCTCTGGGTCAGCCGCATCCGATTTTAGATGGTAATGTAAAGCGTGTTCTAGCTCGATTCTTTATGGTTGAAGGCTGGTACGGGGTTAAAAAAGTAGAAAATTTACTTTGGTCCTTAAGCGATACCATCACGCCAAAAGACAATGTCACTGAATTTAACCAAGCCATGATGGATTTAGGCGCTAGTCTTTGTTCGCGTAGTAATTTTAACTGCGAAGCTTGCCCGTTAGTGAGTCAGTGTCAAGCCTATGCAAACAACCAAGTTAAAGCTTTCCCTAACTCTAAACCGAAGAAAGAAAAGCCAAAAAAGCAGGCGTATCATTTAATAATAAATGCAGATAACAAGGTGCTAATGGAAAAGCGCCCAAGTTCGGGCATTTGGGGGGGGTTGTTTGGCTTCTTTGAATTTGAGTCATTACAAGACGTTGAGGCTTTTATTGTTCAGCAGGGGCTTAAAGGAAAAGTACAATCTCTAGAATCGTTTGTGCATATTTTTACTCACTTTGAACTGACGATACATCCGCAAATTTTAAAGTTAGATACTATTCCAGATTGTGTTCATGACAATCCGCTTATCTGGTTTGACTTAGCAGAGCATCCAGAAGTTGGGCTTGCAGCACCAACGAAAAAGTTAGTTAAACTCCTAGGCACAATGGGGTAGACTAACGTCATTAATCGAGCATTTAATTAGGTGATGAACTATGGCACGCACAGTGTTTTGTCAGAAATTACAAAAAGAGGCTGAAGGCCTTGCTTTTCAACTTTACCCTGGTGAAGTAGGTGAAAAGATTTTCAATAATATCTCTAAAGAAGCTTGGCAACAGTGGCAGCATAAACAAACCATGCTGATCAATGAAAAGCACCTAAACATGATGGACCCAGATCACCGTCAGTTGCTTGAAGAGCAAATGGTCGGTTTCTTATTTGAGGGTAAAGAAGTAGAAATCGAAGGCTATCGTCCACCTGAGAAATAATACCAATCCTCTTAATTAAGTGATCTATTTTGAGGCAAGTAAAACTTGTCGATAGCAAGGCGAAAATTTTGCTATTTAGTTGTTCTAAATAAGAAGTTTTCAACGAAGCTAGCGTCAGTTTTAGTCCCTCAAAATGATTAAGTATTATTGAGAATTGGTATAATCTTTATCTAAATTTAAAAAGCCCCGCAAACTCTAGTTTGCGGGGCTTTTATTTGTTTCTTACTTTTCGGTGCTATTTGCGATTAGTGAAGAATACGCGCTCTGATAGTACCTTCAACTGCGCTAAGCTCTTTCAGCGCTACTTCAGAATGGTCGGTATCTACATCAATAACAACATAACCAATTTTGTCGTCGGTTTGTAGGTACTGAGCTGCAATGTTTATGCCGTGCTGAGCAAATGCCTGGTTAATTTGCGTAAGTACACCCGGGCGGTTGACGTGAACGTGTAATAAGCGGCTACGATTCGCAAGCTCAGGTAGTGATACTTCAGGGAAGTTTACCGCACTTAATGTAGAGCCATTATCTGAGTATTTAGCCAGTTTACCCGCGACTTCAATACCAATATTTTCTTGCGCTTCTTGTGTCGAACCACCAACGTGTGGGGTTAAGATCACGTTATCAAATTCGCGCAGTGGAGAAACAAACTCTTCATCGTTAGATTTTGGCTCTACTGGGAATACGTCGATTGCAGCACCTGCTAGCTTTTTATCTCTTAGAGACTCTGATAGTGCATCGATATCGACCACTGTACCGCGAGAAGCATTAATTAAAATCGCACCTTGCTTCATCACTTCAAGCTCAGCCATACCGATAAGGTTCTTGGTCGATGGTGTTTCTGGTACGTGCAAACTTACTACATCGGCACGTTGTAAAAGTTGTGTTAGGTTTTGAATTTGTTGTGCATTACCTAGCGTCAGTTTGTCTTCGATATCGTAAAACTCGACTTTCATACCGATGTTTTCAGCCATAATACCAAGCTGAGTGCCGATGTGGCCGTAACCAATAATACCTAAAGTTTTACCACGAGCTTCATAAGAGCCAATAGCTGATTTGAACCACTCTCCACGATGAGCCATAGCATTACGCTGTGGAATGCCACGAAGTAATAAAAGAATTTCACCTAGTACGAGCTCAGCTACTGAGCGTGTATTTGAGAATGGCGCGTTAAATACCGCAATACCACGTTCTTTAGTCGCTTGTAGGTCAACTTGGTTTGTACCAATACAAAAGCAGCCTACTGCGACCAATTTTTCTGCAGCATCAATAACGCGTTGATTTAAGTGAGTACGCGAGCGAATACCCACAAAGTGAACGTCTGAAATACGTTCGATGAGTTCATCTTCAGGTAAGGAAGTCTTTACATAATCAATGTTGCTATACCCATTTCGCTTAAGAGTTTCAACAGCGCTTTGGTGTACGCCCTCTAACAACAGTATTTTGATCTTTTCTTTTGCTAAAGAAACCTTACTCATGACTCATTCCTATTTTACAATTTTAGGACCTTCTGGTGTCCCTGTGATAACGATGTCTGCGCCGCGCTCAGCAAATAAGCCGTTGGTAACTACGCCGACGATTTGGTTAATTTGTTGCTCAAGCTGCTTTGCATCGTTGATCTCTAAACCGTGAACATCCAAGATCACATTACCGTTGTCAGTGATCACGCCCTGACGGTAAACCGGATCGCCACCTAGTTTAAGCAGTTCTCTTGCCACATAACTGCGTGCCATAGGGATCACTTCAACCGGGAGTGGGAATGCACCCAAAGTCTCTACATGCTTAGTGTTATCAACAATACAAATAAACTTATCAGCTACTGCCGCTACGATTTTTTCACGGGTTAATGCTGCGCCGCCGCCTTTGATCATGTCATTTTGCGCATTGATCTCATCAGCACCATCAACATACACGTCTAGCTTAGCCACATCGTTTAACTCGTAAACTTCAATGCCTAGTGCTTTTAACTTTTCAGTAGAAGCTTCTGAGCTAGATACCGCGCCTTTAATGTCATCTTTAATGCTGCCTAACGCATCAATAAAGTGATTTACCGTAGAGCCTGTACCAACACCTACAATCGTGCCTTCTTCTACAAACTCTAGTGCAGCCCACGCCGCTGCTTTTTTCATTTCGTCTTGAGTCATTTCAGTTCCAAGGTTGTTGTCAAAAGTTGTCAACGCAAGTATACCGAAAACGTAGGCAAAGTGACGTGTTTTAAGCGTTTAACGTTGAAGTTTTACCACTGGTAAAACTTCGTCGGTGTTAAAATCTGCTGTAAAGGCACATCCCATGCTTCTATTGGTAAGCTTTCTACTTTCTGACAATCATGAGCAAGGCCTATTAACTTAGGCTTCTCACGTTGTTCAGCATAGTGCTTTGCCAATGTTCTATCGTAGTAGCCGCCGCCCATTCCAAGTCGATTACCTTGCTCATCAAATGCAACTAAGGGCATTAGCAAAATATCTAATTCAGGAAGCGGGCAAATTTGGCTGCAATTCAGCTTAGGTTCCAAGATAGCATAGCGATTAGCCACCATGGGTGAGTTTTCTTCATATTGCTGAAATAGCAATGAGGCGCCGTTGAAAGGGTGAATTATAGGTAGGTAAACTTGATGTTTTTTAGCTCTAAGTTCTTGAATTAGTTTGTTTGTGTTGAGTTCACCATCATTGCTTAGATAGAGCCCTATTTTGGCCTTTTTAGGGAGGTTTACCTGTTGAGAAAAATTAATAGTTAAATTTTCTTCAGCTTGATTTTGAAATGATGGGGTTAGATTTCTTCTAGCTTCGCGCACTTTTTTTCTAATTTCAGTACGCGATATTTTCGAATCGTGAATTTTACTCATGTTAAAAAGCGACTAGTTCAGGGAAAGTAAGTGCGATAGCTAATATGATCAACAGAATGATGAGTACAATACCAAGACCATATTGCACTTTTTTACTGCGTTTAGGGGGAGGATCAAGCTCAAGTTCATCAAAAAGGTCGTCTTCTTGCCAATCATCTTCGACTTTATTTTCTTTCACGATCTCTTGTGCAGGTAAACGTTGCTCTAATTCTTCTAAGCGTTCTTCGATTCGAATAAGGCTAGACGTAATGTAATCAAGCGCTTCTAGAATGCGTTCATCTTTAGAGTTTTGAATTGAGCTGGCGCTATTTGCATTGCTCTCAGCTGATTGCAGCTTGGCATGTAAACCGAAACTGGCCAATAACTTTACTTGTTTAAGGCATTTGGCTTTTTCGCTGGGGGCAAATAAAGATTTGCCTTGCGTGAACGCTGTGATTTTTTGCGGCGTTGTTTTAAGTTTTAAGCTGAGCTGCTCGATGGCGGCAGATTCACTCACGCTGCTATCGAAGCCGGCAAATACAACACGGTATTTGTCAGTCATGGAAACATCCTTAAATTCGCTAATGCTTTGAGTATACCCAAATTTTAAAGACATGCGAATGAAGGAGGGGCTTTATCATGGCCTTATAAGTAAGATATAAGGCCATGGAATAAGTTTTTAGTACTTAGCTGACTTGCCTGTAGGTAGGGCGTTTTGAATAAATTCACGTAAGTCTTGATTTGATTGCTCTAAATCAGCACGACGTAAATACATCATATGACCTGAGCGATAACCTTTAAAGCTTAAACGGTCACGCATTTTTGCACTCGGGTCGAGTTGCCACATCGTATATTTTGCATCGAAATAATTGGTTGCACCGTCATAGTATCCTGCTTGCACTAATACATTAAGGTAAGGGTTTTGCGCCATAGCTAAACGTAGTTGCTCACCGGTGTTGTTGTTTGTCCGATCCCATGGATGCACTGAACCAAACATATTGTATTTAATATCGGTTTTGTAGTTTAACTCTTCACGTAGATAGTAATTAATAGCTGGCGTGAAAGAGTGTAGCCATGAGGTTAGCTCAGGCCAGTAGTCAGGGCGGCTGCCTGCATCGCGTTTATCAATACCTAAATAACGAGAATCTAAGCGGCCAAGTGTTTGCCCTCTGTCTCTTAGCAGCTCTTTCCAAAAAGCGCTGGTCGGAATATCTAAATTGTTCTGAGCGACAAAGGTTTCTGATAAACCACTGAACTTAGCAACTTGTTTAATTGTTTGTTGCTTTTCAGCATCGCTGATAAATGCACCTTTTGCCAATGCTGGTAGGTATTGGTTAATAGTGTAAGTTTCAACTTCGCCTAATACATCTAATAAGTCTTTATTTTGTAGCTCTGGCGCTAAAGCTTTGTGATACCAAGCCGCCGCCGCATAGTAAGGTAAGCGATTTGCAGCTTTTACAGGGCCTTGGCGTTTAATGCCAATGTCGGTAGGTGAAACCAATACTACGCCATTTAAGTACATCCATTGGCTATTTTGTAGTTCATGAGCAAGACCTGACACACGAGTTGTGCCATAGCTTTCACCAATTAAGAACTTAGGTGATAAAAAGCGGTTGTTGCGATTCACAAAAGTGTTTAGCCATTCGGCGAGATATTTGATATCTGCATTTACACCAAAGAAACGCTTTTTCTGCTCAGCTTTACTAGGCATTTTTCCATCTTTGTTTGGTAAAACTCGCGAATAGCCTGTATTCACAGGGTTTACGAAAACAATGTCAGCGACGTCTAAAACTGAGTAAGGGTTAGTTTGTACACCGTACGGTTGAACTGGGTAGCCTTCAGTATCGATATTTAAAGTTTTAGGGCCTGTGTAAGCAATATGCATCCATACTGACGCAGAACCAGGGCCACCATTGAATGAGATTAGTAGTGGGCGCTTACTTAAATCTTTAACATCGCTTTTCTTGTAGTAGGTGTAATGCAAAGAGGCGATCGGGTGACCTTCTTCATCCCAAACAGGCTGAGTGCCTGTGGTCGCAGTGTAATTAATTCTCTCACCCAGAATTTTAGTTTTATGTTTTGTGACAACTTGATTGTCTATGTCGATTTGACGGCTATGTTCACTTGCACTGACCGCATGGCTGATCAGCAATGCAGCACTGATGATGATGGTTTTTAGTTTCATTACTTACTCCTCTATTGAGATTAATAATGTTCAGCATTTTGCCAATATGCAAAGAATATGAGTCAAATTAAAGGTTCCTTAGGATAGATGCGTAGATCGTTTAAAAAAGACGCACCAACACAGTTCAAGTTGAATGTTTATGCACTTAACTGGTGCAATTTATTTGATTTTTAATGTTCTCAAATTGTTAACTTTATGTATTTTTTAAAGTTTTAATTTTGGTATAGAGCTTGATTATTCATTGCCAACATAACGCATCACAATGTCGAAGGGGGCAATATGAAAATGATCAGCGCTATCATCAAGCCATTCAAACTTGATGAAGTCAGAGAAGCATTATCGGAGCTAGGTGTAGAAGGTATGACAGTTGTTGACGTAAAGGGTTTTGGTCGCCAACGCGGTCACACTGAGCTTTACCGAGGTGCTGAATATCAAGTTGATTTTATTCCAAAAATCAAAGTTGAAATCGCAACACAAAGCGAAAACGCAGAGCGTATTGTTAACACCTTAAGTGAAGTCGCTCGCACCGGAAAAATCGGTGACGGTAAGATTTTTGTGTATGACCTAGACCAAATTGTACGTATCCGTACTGGTGAATTCGACGAAGAAGCGATTTAGGAGCAATAACAATGGAAAACAGCATCATAGAACTCAAGTTCTCTTTAAATACTTTTTACTTTCTGATCTCTGGCGTATTGGTTATGTGGATGGCAGCGGGTTTTGCCATGCTTGAAGCGGGTTTAGTTCGCTCAAAAAACACCACTGAAATTCTAACAAAAAACATCGCGCTCTATGCCATTGCTTGTACTATGTTCTTGCTGGTGGGTTACAACATTATGTACGTCGATAATACAGCCGGTGGCATAGTACCAAATTTTGGTGCGCTTATTGGAAGTGCCGCAGATGATGCAACTCATGCATTAGAAGCTGATTTCTTCTTCCAAGTTGTATTTGTAGCAACGGCAATGTCAATCGTATCGGGTGCAGTCGCTGAGCGAATGAAACTTTGGGCTTTTTTGGCATTCACCGTCGTTTTAACTGGTTTAATTTACCCAATAGAAGGCTTCTGGACTTGGGGCGGCGGCTTCTTATCTGAAATGGGCTTTGTAGATTTTGCAGGTTCTGCGATTGTTCATGGTGCAGGTGCAGCAGCGGCGTTAGCGGGTGTATTACTGCTAGGAGCTCGTAAAGGTAAATATGGTAAGAACGGTGAAGTTTATCCAATTCCAGGTTCAAATATGCCACTTGCAACACTAGGTACATTTATCTTATGGATGGGTTGGTTTGGTTTTAACGGTGGTTCGCAATTATTCATTGCAGATAAAGCAAATGCAGTTGCTGTGAGTCAAATTTTAGTGAATACCAATGCTGCGGCAGCAGCAGGTGCGATATCAGCACTACTAGTATGTAAATTACTTTGGGGCAAAGCAGACTTAACTATGATTTTAAATGGTGCATTAGCTGGCCTAGTTGTGATCACTGCTGAACCGGCTTCGCCATCACCGACACTGGCGGTATTACTAGGCGCATTAGGTGGTTCACTGGTGGTATTCAGTATCGTGTTCCTTGATAAAGCTAAGATTGATGATCCAGTAGGTGCGATTTCTGTGCACGGTACCTGTGGCGCTTTAGGCATTATGTTAGTACCACTCTCAAATGGCGATGCGAACTTTGTGACACAGTTAATTGGTTTAGTCAGTATCTTTGCTTTCGTATTCATTGCTTCTTACATTGTATGGGCCATCTTAAAGTCAACAATGGGCATTCGAGTTGGTGAAGAAGAAGAGTTATCAGGTATGGACCAGCACGACTGTGGTGTCGATGCTTACCCTGAGTTTGTTACGGTTCGCGGTCAATAGTTGCCAAAGTTTCAATTTGCACGCAGTGGGTGAAGAACAAATATCAGAAGTATCGAGTTAAGATTAACTGAGTGGTGTTCATGTGATGAGAGTTACCTACTGTGTGCATTTTGAATACTAAATGAAATCAAGCCTAACTTAGCAATGAGTTAGGCTTTCAGGTCTTGTTAATCTAAGGTACTCTATGTTGAATTAACTGGCATTAATCATTCGTGAACTTAGGCATGGCCGAAAAAAAGACTCCTACCCCAAAATCGTCTACAAAAAAAGCAACACCGAAAAAAAGCGCTGCGCCTAAATCGAAAAGCACAAAAAAAACAACGAATAAAACTACAAAACAGTCCAAAGGCAGATTTGCTAAATTCAAACAAAGAACCTTGCTAGGACTTTGGCGTTTATTTTGGAAAGGCAGTATCGCAGTTATCGCGGTGTTAGCGTTTTATGTAATTTACCTTGATGCCAAAGTGACTAAGCAATTTGAAGGGAATAAATGGCAGTTGCCAGTGCAGGTCTATGCCCGAACGATGGATTTTCGTCCTGATCAATATCTGTCAGAAAAAGAAGTGCTTTGGGAATTAAAGCGCCTAAATTATTCAGAAGTAAATAAGCTTAGCCGCACAGGTCAGTATGTTGTTGAAGGTCGAACTATCCGTATTTATCGACGCGCTTTTGAGTTTTATGATGGTGTTGAACAAGGCAAAGTATTTACCTTAAATTTTGCCGGTAAAAAATTAGCCAGTATAGTCAATGAGTCTGGTCGACGAGTGCCTAAAGCTCGCTTAGAACCCGTACAAATAGCCCGTATTGGCAATGATTCTAAGCAAGACAGAGAGTTTGTTCCACTCGATAAATTTCCCACTATTTTAAAAGATGCGTTATTGGTTGTGGAAGATAGAAATTTCTATGAACACCATGGTGTATCAGTTCTGTCTATTCTTAGAGCACTTTATACCAATATTAAAGCAGGAAGAACGGTGCAAGGTGGCAGCACATTGACCCAGCAGTTAGCTAAAAACTTTTACCTAACCCGAGAACGCACTCTTACGCGTAAGATCAATGAAGCCTTGATAGCGATGATCTTAGACTTCAGATATAGCAAAGATGCCATCTTAGAAGCTTATTTAAACGAGGTGTACTTAGGGCAGGCATATAATCAAGGTGTGCATGGTATGGGACTGGCTGCGGAGTTTTACTTTGCAAAGCCTGTCGATGAGCTTGAGTTTGACCAAATCGCGTTATTAGTGGCTATGGTCAAAGGGCCTTCTTATTATAATCCGAGACGTTACCCAGAACGCGCCCAAGAACGACGTGATCTGGTGCTCAGATTGCTAGCAGAAAATGGTTACTTAAGTACTAATGAATATCGTCAGTCACTTGAAAGGCCAATTAAAGTTGAGCCTTTAAGCCGTGACCGACAACAAAATTATCCAGGTTACCTAGAGTTGGTAAATCGAGAGTTAAAAGATTTATTACCTGATCAGCAAGTCATTAATGCTGGTGTGAGGATATTTACCTATTTCGATTTACAAAAACAAGCTGCAATGGAGGAGTCTATTCGCAAAGGCTTACCTTATCTAGAGCGCAAATATAAAACTGAAAAGCTTGAAACCGCGATGCTCTCAGTCAACCTTGAGAAAGCGGGGGTATCTGCTTTGGTAGCTGGTCGAGATATGCGCTTTAGTGGCTTAAACCGCGCACTCGATACCAATCGACAAGTGGGCTCACTAGTTAAGCCTGCAATATATCTTTCGGCTTTTGAGCAAAACACTCATAACCTTGGCACATTGTTAGAAGACGGACCGCTAGAGGTCAAAGATAGTTCAGGGGATGTATGGACCCCTGAAAACTTCGATCATAAATTTAGAGGCAAAATGCCGCTTTATGAAGCATTCAGTAAAAGTATTAATATTCCGGCGGTAAACCTAGGATTAGATATTGGCGTGCATAAAGTCGCTGAAACACTGAGTGAATTAGGTATTAAGCAGCAGATTGAGCAATACCCTTCGTTACTTCTTGGTGCTCTAGAGCTTTCTTCATTTGATGTGGCACAGATGTATAGCACCATTGCCAGACAAGGTCGCTATCAGCCACTTACCAGTATTGCAGCTATGACCAACTCGGTTGGGCGAGTCTTGTATGAACATCGTACGCGTTCAGAACAGCGTTTTGCCGAAGAATCAATTTATATGACCAATTATGGTTTAAAAAGAGTCACCAAAGATGGCACTGCAAAACGCATTAATCTTCACTTTCCGTCTATCCAACTTGCAGGCAAAACAGGCACCAGTAATGATCTAAGAGATAGCTGGTTTGCAGGCTTTGATCATAATACCGTTACAGTAGCTTGGCTAGGGCGTGATGATAACAAACCAACAGGTTTGACTGGGTCTAGTGGTGCGCTTGAGTTATACATTCGCTATCTGAAACCACTTAACCCACAGGCAATAGCCGATCAGAGACCGGACGGTGTGCGCTGGGCGTTTGTGAACCCAAAAACAGGCCGTCAGGCTGCACCAAGTTGCGGTAAGGTTATACAATTGCCTATTAGGCGAGAGCTATTTAACCCAACGCCAACTTGTTCATAAATTGGCGTTACCTATTATAAAAGGGCTAAACAGCATCACTAAAATTGGAGTTTCTTAACTGCCCCCCCAAACTGAGAGCTCATGCGTGCAAGTGTATGGGCATCATACTATTAGGTTGCAATCACTGACTCTGTTGTATGTCGGTTATACTTTTAAAACCTAAACTGTTTAACGGCTCCATTTAGCTGAGTGCTCATTGCTGCAAGTGCATGGGCATCATCTTGAGTGGCAATTGCTGATTCAAGGGTGTGTTGAGCAACATTGTTAATGGTTGTCGCATCACTCAAAGCTTGTTGGGTGGCTTGAGATTGCTGCTGCACTAACACACTAATATGTTGGCCCTGATTATCTATGTCGACCATGCTGGTTTGCGCTTCTTGTAACACCTGATTGGTTTTTTCTGCTGCTAGCACGCCTTGCTCCATTTGCTCAACACTTCGGCGCATTTTGTCTTGCGTGGTATTTGAAGCCTGTTGAAGTGCATTAATGATGGTGTGAATTTCTTCTGTTTGCTGTTGTGTACGTTTAGCTAAAGTTCTCACTTCATCGGCAACAACGGCAAAGCCTCGGCCTTGCTCACCAGCACGAGCCGCCTCAATAGCAGCATTAAGCGCGAGTAAATTGGTTTGTTCGGCAATTTCACTGATCGCGACACTGACCTTACTAATGTCTTGGCTGTCTTGTGCGAGCTTATCAAGTGCTTGTCGACTTTCTTCAAATTCTTGTTGCAACATAGTCATATGCTGAGCAAGTTCTGTCGTGTTTTCACTGCCTTGCTTTACATGACTTGCCGCTGTGCTTGCCAATTGTGTTGCTTCTTGGGCTGAATGCTCAACTGAGGTGGCGGCATTATTCATTGCTTCTAACGCTTCTACAATGGTGCCAATATTTTGCTGTTGCTGACTGACATCTTCACGAGTACTTTGGCTGATTTCATTGAGTTTGCTGGTGGCATTTTGCAGGTTGCCACTGGTACTTTTTACATCACCAAGCAGAGTAACCATAGCATCAAGTACCTGATTGTATTGGTAGGCAATAATACTCATTTCGTCATTACCAATCGCAGTTGCTTTGGCACTTAAATCACCTTGTGCAGCTTTACTTGCGTTGTGCTCAAACGCGCGAATATTGTCTACCACAGCAAAGTAAAAGCCGAACATGAGGTAACTCGCTAGCAGAAGTGACACGACTGCAGCAAGCACGACACTGTTTCTGATAATTTGTTGAGATGATAATCGTTCGTTTAGTAATGCTTTTAAAAGCGGAGTTGCCGTATTGATGAGCATACTTACTTGTTCAAGCGTATCACTTTTTAAATTATTGAATTGGCTTTGTGATAATTGTAATTCATCAGGGTCAAGCAGATTGTTTTGAATACTATTTTTAAAAGCTTGTACGGAACGTGTCACCTTATCTAGTTGCTGTGATAGCGATGATTTTACAGTTTGATTATCTGCGATAGCCACCGCCAGTTTCCCTTCTAAACGTTCAGCATAACTGGGTAATGATTTATTGTAATTCGAGAGTGCAATAAAGGTGTCTGGGGTAAATGAGCCCGCTTGGATCACCAGTGATACTTGCTCAGAAGTGAGATTTATTTGATCAATTAAGCTCGGAACAGACTCAACCAAAGAGCGGTTTATGTAAGAGCGTGCAATATCGCCATCGATGGCGAGTTTTGATTGAATAGATACTTGTTCGAGCGCGTGTTGTTGCGAGCTATCTGTGATAATAAAGCCATTTCCTCTGGCTAATTGACGGTTTGCCTGCTTATTTTCAGACATAACATTTTGTAAAAGAGTAGGGTAAAGCGCTAAACCACTTTGTTGCTGCTGTGTGAGCGCAATATTTTGGCTGAGAATAGAGCTTAAGAAGAATAAGCTGACACTGAGTGGAACAAGTAAAATACCAAAAATTAGACTGATTTTGCTTTTGTATTTCAAATTGGCCATTAAAGAAATAGCGGGTGAGAAAGGCGTTTTTGATCCTTGCATGTGCGTCACTTATTAATTGTGTGTATTAGATAGACCGAACAACTTTTAATTTTAGTTCAAAAATATTTATTTTCTTTAAAAAACAAAAAAGCCCACAAATGTGGGCTTTTAATTTATTGCTACAAAACTTCTTATAACTTTTTAAATACTTTTGCTGCTGCGGCAATCGTGTCTGCAATATCAGAATCTGTATGCATCGAGCTTACAAAGCCAGCTTCAAAAGCAGAAGGGGCAAGGTAGACGCCTTCTTCAAGCATTAAATGAAAGAACTTTTTAAAGCGCTCTAGGTCACATTCAGTTGCTTGCTGGTAGCTATTTACAGACTCAGCAGTTGTGAAGAAGAAACCAAACATGCCACCCACATAATTTGTAGTCAGTGGAATACCCGCTTCATCAGCAGCTTGTTGAAAACCTTCGCACAGTGCTTTGCTTTTTGCTTCAAGCTCTTGGTGTAAGTTACCTTGGCTTAATAGCTCAAGTGCTTTTAGGCCAGCGGCCATCGCGATTGGGTTACCTGATAGCGTACCAGCTTGATACACTGGACCCACTGGCGCGATGAAATCCATGATTTCTTTTTTACCACCGAAAGCACCCACTGGCATACCGCCGCCGATCACTTTACCAAGACAGGTTAGATCAGGCTGAATGTTGTAATAAGCCTGTGCGCCGCCTAGTGCCACGCGGAAGCCTGTCATTACTTCGTCAAAAATAAGTACTGATTTGTGCTCATCACAGACTGAGCGAAGTCCTTCAAGGAAACCTTCAACTGGCGGAATACAGTTCATGTTGCCCGCAACCGGCTCAACGATAATACAAGCAATTTCGTCTTTGTATTCATTGAAGATAGCTTTAACTTGCTCAATGTCGTTGAACGCTACCGTTAATGTGTGCTTGGCGAAATCAGCAGGAATACCCGGAGAGTTAGGCACACCCATAGTTAAGGCACCAGAACCGGCTTTAACTAATAGTGAATCAGCGTGACCGTGGTAGCAGCCTTCAAACTTTAGAATTTTGTCACGGCCTGTGAAGCCACGAGCAAGACGAATAGCACTCATTGTTGCTTCAGTACCAGAGCTTACCATGCGTACTTTTTCGATTGATGGCACTAGCTCTTTTACTTTCTCAGCCATCAAGATTTCAGTTTCAGTTGGGGCACCGTAACTAAGGCCGCGCTCAACAGCTTCTAAAACTGCGTGCTTAATTTCTGGGTGGTTGTGACCTAAGATCATAGGACCCCAAGAGCCCACATAATCGATGTATTTTTTATCGTCAGCGTCGTAAGTATAAGGACCTTCAGCATTGGTGATGAATAGCGGCGTGCCACCTACACCATTGAATGCACGCACTGGTGAGTTAACGCCACCAGGAATCGATTCTTGAGCACGAGAAAATAAATCTTGGCTAATTGTCATGTATATAGTCCTATTTTAACTGTTACGTTTACGGCTGAACCAAGGTACATCTACCTCGTAGTTATGTACTTGGTTTTCAACACCTAAAGTTAACGCGAATAACGCCATGCGGATCAATACGCCATTTTGTACTTGACGGAAGATTGCTAAGTTGTCGTTATTGTTTAAATCATTGTCTAGCTCATTTGCATCACTGCGGCTATCGCGTGGCAGTGGATGCATAAGCACAGAGGTTGGCTTGCAGTGTGCATTATAAATTGACTGGCTAATTCTAAAGCCGCCACGGTACTTATTGGCTTCTTCTTGAGATGGGAAGCGCTCTTCTTGAATGCGGGTTTGATAAACGATATCAGCAGCTAGGTTACCTTCCATTTTCGAAACCAGTTCTATTTGATGACCCGCGTTCGATACAGTATCAAGAATATAGTCAGGCATTTGCAAGCCATCAGGTGCAACCATAGTGAATTTAACATCTTTATAGTGGCATAACAGTTTTGATAAAGAATGTACGGTACGACCATATTTTAAGTCGCCTACTAGCGCAATGTGCATGCCATCGATGCCACGCTCAAAGCGGTGAAGTTCTTTATCTATGGTTAAAAGGTCAAGTAATGCCTGAGTAGGGTGCTCATTTGGACCATCACCACCGTTGATAACTGGCACATCAGAACCTGTAGCAAATTCAGCTACAGAACCCGCATCTGGGTGACGCATAGCAACTGCATCTGCATAAGCTGAAATAACGCGCGCGGTATCGTATAAAGATTCACCTTTAGCTAGAGCTGAGCTTTGCATGCCCGTCGTTTCACGAACCAAACCACCTAGTAAATTGAACGCAGTACCAAAGCTGACACGCGTACGTGTACTTGGCTCAAAAAATAGGTTAGCTAGAACAGCACCTTCAAGCACATTGGTACGTTTTTGCTTTTTTGCATATGGTTCCATTTTCTTTGCTACAGCAAAGATCTGTTCAATGGCATCTCTGTTTAATTGATTTACAGAGAGAATATTTTCACCTTGGAAACTTAACATGAGGCGATCCCTAATCAGAAAATGACGAGCGATTAAAAGCGAGGCTTTCAACCAATATATTTAGCAGGCCAAGACTGGCTGACTTGGCGCCGCATAATAGCACAATAAAGCAGAGTTTTAGACAATTAAAAGCTAGGTTTGAGTATTGCCAGCATGATTATCGCTAAAAGCAATAACACCGGAAATTCATTAAAGATCCGATAAAAGCGATCACTGCGCGTATTTCTATCATGTTTGAAATCGGCAAGCAGTTTAAAGCAGTAGCCGTGGTAAATATAAAGGATGATCACTAAGGCAAGCTTGTAATGTAGCCAGAGGTTATATTTAAACCACTCTCGACCGTACTCAAAAATCATTAACAGACCAAAAACCAAAGTGAGTAAAGCAAAAGGCGTTACAAAGAACAGTAATCTGCGCTCCATCACTTTTAACATGGCACTACAAGGTGGTTCTTGGTTGATAGCGTGATATACAAATAAGCGGGGCAGGTAAAAAATACCGGCAAACCATGCCACCATAAAGAAAATATGCAGTGCTTTATATACAAGTAATGCTGTCATTTAGCCTCCAGTTTAACTGGTTCTTATTGTTAAAATTTGACGGATCTGATCCCAGCGGACCACACCCATAACATGGTGTTCATCTTTTTGATTAAACACATATACGGCGCCACTTCGTTTATCGTTTAATAAATCAAAAGCGTCTGACATGGTTGCTTGGCTACTTAAGCCTTGCATCGGAATGTAAGAAATATTCATAGAGTCGTCAGACATCAAACTTAAATCGTATTCTGCCAGTCGATAGCCATTTTGTTCATCAAATACGATAAGTGGCGTGTGGCTATTTACCGCAGACAGCGACTCTTTTATTTGCTCTTTGTCATCAGAGTAGAGTAGCTTGAATTGCTCATTCATCTCTTCAACAATTCCCACTTTTTGCAGTACTTCACTGGCGGGTGACACTTGGTAGGCCAAGCCTTGGAAATCAAGTTGTTGTAAGAAAATAGAGCGATTTCCAAATACTTGTAATGCCGTCACGTATGCGGTTGAAATCACTAACATCGCAGGGACGATAATTTGTGGGCTTGCAGTCAACTCCATTACGGCTGTTAGGGCTGCTAATGGGGCGTGTAGAGTTGCTGCTAGTAAGCCTGCCATACCAAGTACGCTGTAGGTACCGGCAATATGTTGATCAGGGCTAATAATTTGCCCGAAATAAGACATTAAGGTGCCCATTACAACACCTAAGCCTATGACAGGGCCTATTAACCCACCTGGAATACCTAAACCGATAGCAAATAAAGTTGCCAGTAACTTAGCAATTAAAATAGTCGTGAGTAATTGAATATTTTCAGGTGATGTAACTGCCAGCGTAATCGCACTCATACCAGAGCCCATAGCTTGAGGCACTAGATTACCGATTAAGCCGGCAATTAACCCCGCTAGCATCAAACGTGGGAACATGCTTAAAGGCTTAAATGTGCGGATGATCATCATTAGGTTCTGGTTAAATGCAAAGGCGACAGCTCCTAAAATAACACCACAAATTACCAAATACGGATAATGCCAAAAGCTCAAGGGCGTGACACTGATAAGGGCGAGCTCGGTATCATGACCAAATACAAATTGTGTGGCTAATGCGCCCGTGACAGCGGCAAGCATGATAGGCACGAATATATGTACTTTATATTCACGCAGTACGACTTCCATTACAAAGATAACCGCAGCTAGAGGTGTATTGAATGAGGCGGCAATGCCAGCAGCAACACCACACCCAGAAAGGGTTCTTGCTGCATTCCAGGGAAGATGTAGTCGCTCTGATAACACACTAGCGCCGGTTGCACCCATATGTACAGAAGGGCCTTCTCGACCAACGGAAAAACCGCTAATTAGTGCTAATGCTCCACCAAAAAATTGGTTTGCAGTATTCCAAATCGGCATTTGTCCATAGTGATGCTTAATGCGGTGAATAACAAAAGGTATACCTAGTCGGTAATGCTTGAAGCCAGTCATAGCAGCAAACAAAGCAATCAAAAAAGCCGCTAAAACGGGTAGACTAACTCTTAAATGCTCTGGTAGTTGTGTAAAGTCATCCGGGGAGTCTAGAAATAAACTTTGCACGCCATAAATCGTAAGCCTAAATAAGATAATTAAAATTGCAGCGATTAAACCTGCAGCGACACCTAGTAAGCATAACTGAACAGAGGTTTTTGGCTTGGCTAATTGGCGCCTAAGGGCGTCCAGAGACATGGCTTTATTCCGATAAAAAACAGACCCCTAAGTGTATCAAATAAATTGGTTTTCGTCTTGTTTTAGCGCAAAGAAGATAGCTTTTCTAGCAAGTTGTTACTGAGTATTCTACAAACGGATTACTTGATTAAAATACTCGGGTATTAGATAATCGCGCCATTATCAGAATTAAGGGTCGAGAGCATGTCTGATCAGTTACCAATTCAATTTAGCGACGCTGCAGCAAAGCGTGTGAAAGAGCTTGTTGCAGAAGAAGAAAACCCAGATTTAAAACTACGTGTATACGTGACAGGTGGTGGTTGCTCTGGTTTCCAATATGGTTTCACATTCGATGAGAAAGTGAATCCGGGCGATTTGGAGATTGAGAAAAATGGCGTATCCATGGTTGTTGACCCAATGAGTATTCAATATCTTGTAGATGGTATTGTTGATTACACCGAAGGGTTAGAAGGCGCACGCTTTTTTGTTAATAACCCAAATGCGACGACAACTTGTGGTTGTGGTGCAAGCTTCAGTGTTTAAACACAGTAATTTATTTAAAAAGCCACGCAGTCGCGTGGCTTTTTTTATGGGCTTTGCGTGACCCAAATCATGAGAGCGAAGAAGCTCAGCACAAATACGCTAAATAAAAGAATATAAATAAATCCTTTCTTCCCTTGCTTAATAGGCACCCCTTGGCTTTTCAAAAACCAATACCAAAGTATGCATAGCATAATGGGCAGTAAAAAAAGTACTCTAATCATAGTTTTCCTTTTAGCGAAAATTTAATTTAGCTTTAGTCAACAATCTTCTAATAAAATTTATTTATTCATATTTTTAGAATAAAAAGTTAATTAGTTTGTATTAAGTGTAAAGTTAATGCTCTAATATTTATCATTAAATTTATTATTTTTATTAGTGTAGACGCAAAATATAGTCTATACCTATTTTGGGACATGGGTACAAACTCTGGATTTACCATGTCGCACTGTGATATACAGTACATGTTAGGTTGAGACGGGCATATTTCAACTTAAAGAAACAATAAAATCATCGAGTAGGAGATGTAACATTATGATGGGTAAAACGGTTTCTTCTGAAGAAAATGGTAAGTTAACTAAGTGGCTTAAAAGCAAGCGTCATGAGAAAGGCCATACAATGCGAAGTCTTGCGCAAGTTTTAGGAACTCCACATTCATTTATTGGCAAAATTGAAAACCAAGAACGTCGTTTAGACGTGATTGAGTTTCTTCGTTACTGTGAAGCACTAGAAGTGGATCCGTATGAAGGCTTAAGCTTACTTAACAAAGAAGAAGCATAAGTTTTAACACCTAAAGGTGCGTAGTGTTACGCACCTTTAGTTGCAGTTGAGTTTTTATGAAACTGCTTTTCTATGGCATATAGCTTATGTCTAATCATGTAAAGAAACAGTAAAGAAGGGATTACCATCATTGCGGTAACTGCAAAAAATAACGCCCAATTCCCATCTAACCAGTCATCGATTACCACACCACTATAAGCTGATAATAAAGTACGGCTTAAGCTACTTAAAGAAGCCAATAATGCATAATGAGTCGCACTAAAGGCGCGATCGCACAGCATTGAGATAAATGCCACCATAGCAACTAAAGACCAAGCTTGGGTGAAGCCGTCTACAACGATAGCCAGTGCATATAAATGTTCTTTTGGGCCTGCTATAGCAATCCAAGAAAACATTAAATTAGAAGCAGCCATGGCGATACCGCTGACAAATAACCCTTTTACTATGCCGTATTTGTGATTGAAAATACTGCCTAAGAAAGCAAATACGATGGTAATGAGCCCGGTACCTAGTTTTGAATACTGACCAATTTGTGTATTGGTAAAACCGATTTCTTTATAGAAAACAATAGACATGCGAGCTAAGAAAGCTTCGCCAACTTTAAATAAGAAAATAAAGGCGAGTAAGGCAAATGCTGTTTTTACGCCATTTTTAGTGAAGAAACTTTTGAAAGGTTCAACTAATGTTACTGCTAACCAAGCTAACAGGCGTTGCCATATGGAGTTTCCGTTTACGAATAACTTATTTTGATACTCTTTTTCTAATTGAGCGTGAGTGAGCTCACGATGTGATTTAGGCTCTTTTGCAAACAGGGTAACTAGCATAAACAATAATACAATGCCAGCGAGTACAAAATAAACTTGTGACCAATCAAAACTGGGTAAGTCAGCAAGAAAGAAAGGCAAAGCACCTAAAAGCGCATAACCTGACCACCAACCTGAGGTTGCCATTGCTGCGGCCGCAGTGGCTTTTTCACTTTCAGTTGTATCTAAAGAGTCAATGCGAAAAGCATCAATGGCAATATCATGAGTTGCGCTGGCAAGGGCAATTAAAAAGCACAACAAAGCAGCGAGGAACAGTTGATCCTTGAGGGTTACAAAGCCAAGACTCAGTGTCGCGAAGAAAGTAACTATCTGACCAAGTAAAATCCAGCTGCGTCGCTGACCTAATAGGTTGCCCAACAGAGGGAGTTTTAAACGGTCGAGTAAAGGGGACCAGAGAAAGTTGATGGTATAGGCGCTGAATACCACACCAAATAAACCAATCATACTGCGGCTTAAGCCTTCATCTTTGAGCCAAGCAGACATCACAGAACCAATAAGCACCCATGGAAAGCCGCTGCTTAGGCCAAATAAAAAGATGGTGAGAAGGCGTTTGTCTTTGTAGTAGCCTAAGTACTCACTTAGGCTAGAGTTGATTTGCATGACTGTCCCGTCAATTAAAGAGCTTCAGCTTTTAGGATCTCTACTTGATAGATCATCACAGGCTTTTTAGGCACGAAATCGTAGCCAATTTTTTCATTAAATCCAGTTTCGACTTGTGTGATTTTATCCAGTGTTTCATAGCCTTCCATAACATTACCAAACACAGCGAACCCCCAGCCTCTGCCAGGGTTTAAATGATCGTTGTCTTTCATGTTGAAGAAAAACTGACGAGTGGCGGTGTGAGGCTCATTATCTTGATACGCCATGGCAATGGTATACATGTCATTCTTTAAACCATTGCCACTTTCGTTGAAAATAGGTTTACGTTGGAACAAGCCATCATAATCTTTGTCATAGCCACCGCCTTGGATCACAAAAAATTCGTCGATCTCTGAGTATTGATCTTTTTCTATACGATGAAAGACAGAGTTTTTGTAATCACCATTGACTACATAAGTCAGGAAATTATTTACAGTAAGCGGTGAGCGTGACCTGTCTAGTTCGACAATAATGTCCCCTTCACTGGTGATTATTTTTACTCGTGGGAACAGGTTGTTCTTTTGAACAAATCTGCCTTCTTTATTACTAGCAAAGGCATGACTACTCATACAGATAATGAATAAGGTGATAAGTAACTTTTTCATGATTATCCTTTGAAGAAGTTAATTAAAGCAGGATCTGAGACTATACGGGTAATCACTTGCTCACTCAACTCATTAAGTTGGCCTTCAACTTTAGCTTGCTCATGCTTTAGTGGACCTGTCATTTGAGCTTGACCTGAATAAGTTTTTTCGAATGTGCGCTTACCTTGTGTTGCTAACACCTTAATTTTAGCAACGGCATTACTTTCATGTTGTGTATAAGATTCTGTTACTTTTGAATGAAAAGAATCAATGTGCAACGTCAAGGTGTTATTACCCATTGAAGTGAGCTGTGCACCATTAGTTTTAAGGGCTTGCTCAAACGCCATTTTTACCCGTTTGCTTAGCTCAGCATCTGGTAGGTACTCAGCAGGCTCTTGATCGACCACCTTGATTGTGAATTTACTGATCCTATGGTCTTCGACCGCTAAGGTTACTGGTACATTAAAGTCGGCTACTTTGCCTGCTTTATAAACCGGGTTTAAGATCACAGATTTTGGTTGGCTGGCACAACCTGCCAGCAACATGCCACACAATACAAGTGCAATTTTTTTCATTTTTAGCCTCTCTTTGTGGTACTTAGCACAGTAAATTTTTTATTGTTACCGATGACTTTACAGTTTCCGAATAAGCGGAGCAATTTTTCTTGATAATCTAAATGGCGGTTACCAATAATTCTTAATTCACCGCCTGATCTGAGCGTTTGCTTCGCCTGCACAAACATCTGCCACGCAATATGATCTGTGATTGCTTGTGCTTGGTGAAATGGCGGGTTACACAAAACCAAGTCTGCACTGTTAGGTGCAAAATCAGTTAAACAATCATCTTGAACAAACTCACAGTCTTGCACACGCTCAGGCAAGTTATTCTCGATATTTGCTTTGGCACTAGCGACAGCCATGGCGGACTCATCAACAAAAGTGACTTTAGCATTTGGCATTTTTGCCAATGTTTGTAAGCCGATAACACCATTTCCACAGCCTAAATCAATCACCCTTAACGGTTTCTTACCCTGAGGTAAATAATTGCTAAAAAAACGCGCGCCAATATCAAGAGAATCACGAGAAAATACATTGGCATGGTTTAGGATAGTGAAATCAGATTTCTCTAAATGCCAACTCACCGGAAACTTACAAGTCTGCTTTTTGTGTTTAGTTTGGCTAAAAATTAGACGTGATTTCTTAACAGCTAAACTAGTCGAAGGCTCAGCAATAAAATGGCTGAAGCTTTTTAATGTAGAGGTGTGTATTTCTTTCGCTTTACCGGCAGCAATCACCGGCACATCATGTTCAAACTGACTGAGCAAGCTAAGTTGATATTGTAAAAAACCTGCATTTTTTGGGATTTTGATAAGAATAAGATCAACGTCGCTAGGTAAATCTGAGAGACTATCGAGTAATACAGTTTGACGAATTTCTAACTTGTTTTCTTCAAGATTATAAAGGCATGCTTGCTGACTGACATAAGAGTCATTAAAACTGGTCACTTTGCGAGAGTTTTGCGTATCTAAAGCATGTAATGCACAGCTTAAGGCGCCAAAGCCATCGTTTAATACCAAAATATGTTGCGCGTTGACATATTCGTTTTGAATATGTTCGATTAAATACTCATCGGCTGAATCCCACGCTTGTAGGCTTCTGTTTTTTTGATCGAGGGGAAATCGATGTAAAGTTAGCGAGTGGCCGCCCAATACAGCTTCAGTCGTCATAGTTTTTTATAAGTAGTCATTTTATGAGGTGAATAATAGCATGACATCAAAACTCACTAAACCTGAGTTACCCGAGGGGTTTGCTTATTTTCCAAATTTGATCTCATTTCAAAAAGGGCTCGACTTATATAAACACCTCACTGTGGAGTTAAACTGGCAACAACCCAGTATTCAGGTTTTCGGTAAGTTTCATCCTATTCCTCGTTTGCAGAGCTTTGTGGCTGATGAAGGGGTACATTATGCCTATTCAAATCATACATTAGCTAATCAATGCTGGACGAAACCATTGGCTGCGATGCGCAGTAAACTTCAGAACCACTATAATCAGACCTTTAATGCTCTGCTATTAAATTGGTATCGAGATGGTCATGACACTATGGGGTGGCATAGTGATGATGAGGTTGAGTTAGGCGCTGAGCCTTTAATCATTTCAATTTCTTTAGGCGCTGCGCGTAAATTTAAGATCAAACATAAAACGACAGGTCAGCAATGGGAGTTAATGCTGGAGCACGGCAGTTGTTTAGTGATGTCGGGTAACAGTCAGCAACTTTTTCAACACTCATTGCCGAAACAAAGCAAAGTAAAAGGCGGGCGTATCAACCTGACATTTAGAAGTATTGTTAAATAATCCTATCTCGGTATAGTAGCCACAATTGAAAAATGCAGAGTTTATATTCATGTCAATGCAATCTCAGATCGAAGAAAAAATCGCTGCGGCAATCGCTTGCAAGCATTTAAATGTCATAAATGAAAGCCACATGCACAGCCGTGGCGAAGAGTCTCATTTTAAAGTAATTGTGGTCAGTGAAGAGTTTGCGGGTAAACGATTATTACCGCGTCATCGCCAAATTAACGACATTCTAAAAGTTGAATTAGCAGAACACATTCATGCACTGTCTATTCATGCCTATACGCCTGAAGAGTATTCAGAGCAGCATGGACAAATTCCTGAATCACCAAAATGTTTAGGTGGCTCGAAATTTGATAAATAGTCAAAATTAGGGTTAAGCGAGACTTTTATCATCGAATTAAGCCTAATTTTATAGCTGATCAGACCTGTATTTTTAAGATCAGCCTTTAAACTACGCTCCGTAAATTTAAATAAAGATAGGAATCATCATGGTCATTAAGCCGAAAATTCGTGGTTTTATTTGTACCAATGCACACCCCGCTGGTTGTGCCGCTCACGTTCAAGAGCAAATCGATTATGTAAAAGCACAAGGGCAATTAGAAAACGGTCCTAAAAACGTACTTGTAATTGGTGCATCAACGGGTTACGGCCTAGCTTCTCGTATTACAGCAGCGTTTGGCTCTGGTGCTAAAACTCTGGGTATTTTCTTCGAAAAAGAAGGTACTGAGAAAAAGCCAGCTTCAGCAGGTTGGTATAACACGGCAGCTTTTCAAAATGCAGCAGAAGCGGCGGGTCTTTGGTCTAAGAATATCAACGGCGATGCGTTCTCTGATGAGCTTAAAGCTAAAACAGTTGAAACGATTAAAGCTGAAATGGGTAAAGTAGATTTAGTAATCTATAGCCTAGCGTCTCCGCGTCGTACTGATCCTAAAACGGGTGAAACGCATTCATCGGTACTTAAACCTATCGGTCAAGACATCACAACGAAGAACTTAAATACGTCTAAGCGTATAATCGATTCTGTAAGCGTAGAAGCTGCGAATGAAGACGAAATCGCTAACACAGTAAAAGTGATGGGTGGTGAAGATTGGGAGCTTTGGATCAATGCATTAAAAGATGCAGGCGTGTTAGCTGAGGGTTTCAAAACAAGCGCTTACACTTATATCGGTAAAGAGCTAACTTGGCCAATCTACGGTCACGCTACCATTGGTAAAGCAAAAGAAGATTTAGACCGAGCTACTATAGCTATCCGTGAAGCGACAGCTACTCTAAAAGGTGAAGCGTATGTTTCTTCACTTAACGCTGTTGTGACACAAGCAAGCTCAGCTATTCCTATCATGCCGCTATATATTTCAGCTTTATTCAAAGTGACTAAGGCAGATGGTACTTATGAAGGTACAATTGAACAGATCCACGGACTATTCAACGAAAACCTGTACGGTGCAACCCCCCGTTTTGACGATGGTGGTCACCTATTCCAAAACTACAAAGAGCTAGAAGAGGACGTACAAGCGCGTATTCAGCACATTTGGGATACAGTTGATACAGACACCATTGATGAGTTAACAGACTATGTTGGCTACCACAATGAATTCTTGAAGCTATTTGGTTTCGGCGTTGACGGTGTTAACTACGAGCAAGACGTAGACACAGTAGTTGAGATTAACAACTTAGTTTAAACATCTAAACTACCTTAATAACTGGGCTGGCTCTGCCGGCCTTTTTTGCTTTTGCATAGTTCATTTTGCTAACTTCTTAAGCTTCCTTTTTGCTCATCTAAAATGATTCATTGCGTATTTCAGCAACTGGACTTTGGTCTAAATTGAACTAAATTCATTCTATTCTCTCCTCGAAAAGACCTTGTAAATCTGGATTAATTTCATAATTCCACTCGCATAGTGGGGGTTATTAATGTTAAAATCTCACATATATGTGAGGACTCGTCCACAAGGTTTTAGTTATGGATTGTTTTGTCGCTTGGCTTTGCCGAATACAGAATGGTCACTTTCTTGATCTTGGGGCAAAAAAAGATTTTTCAATTTCTTTCCGTTAATGTAATGCAAGTGCGTATGATCAACATAAAAAAAGGTCTGGACTTACCAATAGAGGGCGCACCTCAGCAAGTAATTCATGATGGCGTAGCTGTCAAACGAGTTGCCGTGCTAGGTGAAGAATTTATCGGTATGCGTCCAACCATGCATGTTCGCGTGGATGACCAAGTCAAAAAAGGCCAAGTTCTTTTTGAAGACAAAAAGAACCCAGGCGTCAAGTTCACTGCACCAGCTTCTGGTGTAGTTAAAGAAATTAACCGTGGTGCTAAGCGTGTTCTTCAATCTATCGTGATTGAAGTGCAAGGCAACGAGCAGGTTACTTTTGAAAAGGTGGCGGCTGCTGATTTAAGCAACCTAGACCGTGATAAAGTAAAAGAAGTGCTTGTTGAATCTGGTCAATGGCCAGCGCTACGTGCTCGTCCATTCAGCCGAGTGGCAGCACTAGATGCAACTGCAAGTTCAATCTTTGTGACTGCAATCGACACAAACCCATTAGCTGCAGATCCTGCTGTGATCATTGCTGAAAACGTTGAAGCGTTTGAAGCGGGTCTTGCTGTAGTATCTCGTTTAACTGATGGTAAAGTGTTCGTATGTAAGCAAGCAGGTAGCAATGTACCAAGTTCTTCACTTTCTCAAGTTGAAGTTCATGAGTTCGGTGGTAAACACCCTGCAGGTTTAGTAGGTACTCACATCCATCACCTAGATCCAGTATCTGAAAACAAGCAGGTATGGCATTTAGGTTACCAAGATGTGATTGCATTCGGTAAGTTATTCCTTACTGGTGAAATCTACTCTGACCGTGTGGTTGCTTTAGCGGGTCCTCGCGTTAAGAATCCTCGCTTAGTTAAAACACAAGTTGGCGCTTCTCTAACTGATTTAGTTGCAGGCGAGCTTGAAGACGGTGATAACCGAGTCATTTCTGGCTCTGTGTTAGCTGGTAAAACAGCAACCGGCCCTCACGCTTTCCTAGGTCGCTACCATACTCAAGTATCAGTATTACTTGAAGGTCGCGAGAAAGAACTATTTGGTTGGATTGCACCAGGTAGCAACAAATTCTCTGTAACACGTACATTTATCTCACACTTAGCACCGAGCCGTTTGTTCAATATGACAACGTCTACAGGTGGTTCTAAGCGTGCAATGGTACCAATCGGTAACTATGAGCGTGTTATGCCACTCGACATTCTACCTACACCACTACTTCGTGACTTAATTGCACGTGATTTAGATAGTGCGATTGCGTTAGGTGCATTAGAGCTAGATGAAGAAGATTTAGCACTGTGTACTTTCGTATGTCCAGGTAAGTATGAGTACGGCGCAATCTTACGTGATTGCCTGACTACTATCGAGAAGGAAGGTTAATCCCATGGCCTTAAAGAAATTTCTAGAAGATATCGAGCCGCATTTTGAACCTGGCGGTAAACATGAAAAGTGGTATGCCCTGTATGAAGCAGTCGCAACCGTTTTCTATACTCCAGGTTATGTAAACAAAGGTGGCACGCACGTTCGTGACAACATCGACCTAAAACGTATTATGATTTTAGTGTGGATGGCGACATTCCCTGCAATGTTCTTTGGTATGTTCAACATCGGTCACCAAGCTGCACTAGCAATTGGTAATGGTTTTGAAATTGCTAATACTTGGCAGGCTGCTATTTTCCAAGCATTAGGTGGTGAACTAACAGCACAATCAGGTATTGGTGCTAAGTTCTTCTACGGTGCATGTTTCTTCCTGCCAGTCTATGCGACGGTATTTATCGTTGGTGGTTTCTGGGAAGTCTTATTTGCTTCTATCCGTAAGCACGAAGTTAACGAGGGTTTCTTTGTAACATCTGTATTATTTTCACTGATCCTTCCTTCTACAATTCCATTATGGCAAGCCGCGTTAGGTATTACTTTTGGTGTTGTAGTTGCAAAAGAAGTATTCGGTGGTACAGGTCGTAACTTCCTTAACCCAGCATTAGCAGGCCGTGCGTTCTTATTCTTCGCATACCCAGCTGATATCTCAGGTGATACGGTTTGGACTGCAGTTGATTCATTCACAGGTGCAACAAACCTAGGCCTAGCGGCGCAAGGTGCACTTGATTACAACAACATGGCACTTTGGTGGGATGCTTTCTATGGCTTCGTACAAGGTTCTATGGGTGAGGTTTCAACGCTAGCACTGATGATTGGTGGTTTGTTCCTAATTTATGTTCGTATTGCGTCATGGCGTATCGTGCTAGGTGTATTCCTAGGTATGGTCGTAATGTCTCTACTTCTTAACATGATTGGTTCTGAAACTAACCCTGCATTTGCTATGCCTTGGCACTGGCACTTAGTACTAGGTGGTTTTGCATTCGGTATGTTCTTTATGGCGACTGACCCAGTTTCTGCGTCTTTCACAAATAAAGGTAAATTCGCATACGGTGCACTAATCGGTGTAATGGTTGTTCTGGTGCGTGTAGTTAACCCTGCATACCCAGAAGGTATGATGTTAGCAATTCTATTCGCTAACCTATTTGCACCATTATTCGACCACTTCGTTGTACAGTCTAACGTTAAGAGGAGATTGGCACGTGTCTAGTAACAATGAAACTATTGGCAAAACGCTAGGCGTTGTTGTTGGCCTATGTTTAGTATGTGCAGTTGTTGTTTCTATGGCATCTGTTCAATTACGTCCACTACAACAAGCAAACAAAACTCAAGACGTGCAACGCAATATTCTTGCTGCAGCAGGTATTGAAAGTTCAGCAGATGTTTTCAAAACATTTAACGAAAACATCGAAGCACGCGTTGTTGATATGAAAACGGGTGAGTTTGTTGAGACAGATCCAAACTCTTTCGACTTCGAATCAACTAAGTTCGATGCAAAGCGCAGTGTGAAGCTTGAAAAAGCGCAAGACAAAGCCGGTGTTCAGCGTATGACGACTGAATCTCCAGTTTACTTCGCTAAAGATGCTAGCGGTCAAGTAGACACAATCATTCTACCAATCCAAGGTTACGGCCTTTGGGGTATTATGTATGGTTTCTTAGCACTAGATGCTGATACAAAGACTGTTAAAGCAATCAACTTCTACAAGCACAATGAAACTCCGGGTCTAGGTGGTGAAATCCAAAACCCTCGTTGGACAGCAACTTGGGAAGGCAAGAAACTACCAATTGATATCGTTAAGGGTACAGCTGGTAAGAATGAAAATCTAGTTGATGGTCTTTCTGGTGCGACATTAACATCAGTTGGTGTTGATAACACAGTTGACTTCTGGACGAGCGATAAAGCGTTCGGTCCTTTCCTTGCGAACGTACGTAAAGGAGCATTGAACTAATGGCTAATGCAAAAGAAATGAAAGAAGTCTTGTTTGGCCCTGTTTTTGCGAACAACCCTATTGCACTTCAAGTATTAGGTATCTGTTCTGCACTAGCAGTAACATCAAGCCTTAAAAACGCACTGATCATGTCAATTGCTTTGACATTGGTAACCGCGTTTTCAAGCTTATTTATCTCTATGATCCGTAACCACATTCCATCAAGCGTTCGTATCATTGTTCAGATGACAATCATCGCTTCATTGGTAATCGTGGTAGACCAAACGCTTCAAGCGTTTGTATATGCAACAGCGAAAGAGCTTTCGGTATTCGTTGGTCTAATCATTACTAACTGTATCGTAATGGGTCGCGCAGAAGCATACGCAATGAAGACACCACCACTGATGTCATTCCTTGATGGTATCGGTAACGGTTTAGGTTACTCAGTTGTACTTCTAACTGTTGCATTCATTCGTGAATTAGGTGGTTCAGGTACACTATTTGGTGTTGAAATCTTACCACTTATTTCTGAAGGTGGTTGGTATCAGCCTATGGGTCTACTAATCCTTCCGCCAAGCTCATTCTTCATCATTGGTTTCTTCATTTGGGTACTTCGTACTTATAAGAAAGACCAAGTAGAAGCGAAGGCATAAGGGGAGAGAGATGGAACATTATATTAATTTATTCGTTAAAGCGGTTTTCATTGAAAACTTAGCATTATCTTTCTTCTTTGGTATGTGTACTTTCCTAGCAGTATCTAAGAAAGTGACAACTTCAATGGGTTTAGGTGTTGCGGTTATTTTCGTACTAGGTGTTGCTGTTCCAGTTAACAACCTTGTATATCACGCAGTACTTGCACCTGGTGCACTAGAGTGGTTAGGCTTCCCTGAAGCTGACTTAAGCTTCCTTAAGTTCCTAACTTTCATCGGTGTAATCGCAGCACTTGTACAGATCCTTGAGATGACTCTAGACAAGTTTTTCCCTGCGCTATACAACGCACTAGGCATCTTCTTACCACTAATCACTGTAAACTGTGCGATTTTCGGTGCAGTAGCATTCATGGTTGAGCGTAACCTGAACTTCGGTGAGTCTGTGGTATTTGGTTTAGGCTCAGGTGTAGGTTGGGCACTAGCAATCGTATTACTTGCTGGTATCCGTGAGAAGATGAAGTATTCAGACGTACCAGATGGTCTTCGTGGTTTAGGTATTACCTTCATCACAGTAGGTCTAATGGGTCTTGGCTTCATGTCATTCTCTGGTATTTCACTTTAATTTAGCGAGGAAAAATCATGCTTGAGGTATATTTAGGCGTAGGGATGTTCATCGCTATCGTTGTAATGCTTGTATTGATCATCATTGCAGCGAAGTCGAAGCTTGTACCAAGCGGTGACATCACAATCAGCATTAACGGTGACCCTGAAAAGGCAGTTACTTCAGCACCAGGTGGTAAACTACTAGGTGCACTAGCAGACGCTGGTATCTTCATTTCATCTGCTTGTGGCGGTGGTGGTTCTTGTGGCCAATGTACTGTTCACGTTAAAGCGGGTGGTGGTGATATCCTGCCAACTGAGCTTGACCATATTTCAAAAGGTGAAGCGCGTGAAGGTTGTCGTCTAGCGTGTCAGGTTGCTGTTAAAACTGACATGGAAATCGAAGTAGAAGAAGAAATCTTCGGTGTTAAGAAGTGGGAATGTACAGTTATCTCTAACGATAACAAAGCGACATTCATCAAAGAGCTTAAGCTTGGTATCCCTGATGGTGAGGTTGTACCTTTCCGTGCAGGTGGTTATATCCAAATTGAAGCGCCAGCTCACCACGTTAAATACGCTGACTTCGATATTCCTGAAGAATATCGTGCAGATTGGGAGCGTTTTGGCTTCTTTAATCTTGAGTCTAAAGTTGACGACGAAACGATCCGTGCATACTCAATGGCTAACTACCCAGAAGAGTACGGCATCATCATGCTTAACGTACGTATCGCGACTCCGCCGCCAAATAACCTAAGCCTACCATGTGGTAAGATGTCATCGTTCATCTGGTCACTTAAAGAAGGTGATAAAGTAACTATTTCTGGTCCATTCGGTGAATTCTTCGCGAAAGAAACTGATGCAGAAATGGTATTCGTAGGTGGTGGTGCTGGTATGGCGCCAATGCGTTCACACATCTTCGATCAGCTTAAGCGTCTTAATTCAGACCGTAAGATGTCTTTCTGGTATGGTGCACGTTCTAAGCGTGAGATGTTCTACGTAGAAGATTTCGATGGCCTAGCGGCTGATAACGAAAACTTTGAATGGCACGTAGCTCTTTCAGATCCTCAACCAGAGGATAACTGGGAAGGTTACACGGGCTTCATCCATAATGTTCTTTTAGAAAACTACCTGAAAGACCACGAAGCGCCAGAAGATTGTGAGTTCTACATGTGTGGTCCTCCAATGATGAACGCGGCTGTAATCAACATGCTTAAAGATTTAGGCGTTGAAGACGAAAACATCTTACTAGATGACTTCGGTGGCTAAATCAGCGTTATCTCAGTGAACACTTCACTGAAATAAGATAGACTTAAACCCCAAGCAATAAGCTTGGGGTTTTTTTTGGGATAGAGAAAAGTATGAAGAAACTAGTAGGCATTTTTGTATTACTGACCACGGTTGTTTTGACAGGGTGTTTTGACGACAAACAAGAGATTGAACCTATTGTTATTCAGGGTAAAACAATGGGGACCACTTACACGGTCAAAGCTTTTCCAATTAATGAAAATTTAACTGCTGAGACATTAAAAACAGAAGTTGATAACACTTTAATTGCGGTGAATCAGTCTATGTCACCTTGGGTGAAAAACTCAGAGATTAATCAGTTCAATACGTTGGCAGCAAATACTTTTATGCCTATCAGTGATGACTTTAAGTCAGTTGTGAAAGAGTCAGTTCGTTTAGGCGTTTCAACAACAACACTAGATGTCACCATGGGCCCTCTCATAGATTTATGGGGTTTTGGCCCAGATAAACGCCCAACAAAAACACCTTCACAGTCTCAACTGGATGAAATGAAGGCTCGCATTGGTGTTGATAAGTTGGTGTTAACAGACGAAGGGTTAGCGAAAACTATTGACGGTTTAGAGTTATCTTTTTCAGCGACAGCTAAAGGTTTTGGTATTGATAAAGTTGCTGAGCTTTTAGAAGCCAAAGGGATGATAAATTACATGGTTGAAATTGGTGGTGAGCTTAGAATTGCCGGCACTAAAGCTCAGTCACAACCTTGGCGTATTGCGATTGAACAGCCAGATGCGCCAGCAGGGCAGAGGCAAGTGCATAAAGTTATTGAACCAGGCAATAACGGCATGGCGACTTCAGGTGATTACCGTATTTTCTACGAAATGGATGGTGAGACCTATACGCACTTGATTGATCCAGGCACAGGTAAACCAGTTAAGCACGATTTAGTATCAGTGACCGTCTTACACCCATCAGCAATGACTGCTGATGGCTTAGCAACAGCACTTACTGTCATGGGTACAGAGCGAGCAAAAGCTTACGCAGAAGAGCACAATTTAGCTGTATATTTAATTAGTAAAAGTAAGGAAGGGCTAGTGACCTATTCAAGCCCGGCTTTTGCGCCTTATTTGTAAATAAGGCAATTTTGATTAATTAGTCGAAATAGTACACTAAGCGCGTTATAATAACGGCTGTTTGAATGCCGTCATTTGGTTCAGATATACTGAGCCGTTAAACTGTTTTAAGGGGCCTGTGCATGTCACTATTTTTCCTAACTTTTGGGTTACTTATTTTAATTGTTGCAGCTATGGCTGTCGGTGTAATCGTGCAAAAGAAATCTATGGCAAGCAGCTGTGGCGGTTTAGGCGCGGTTGGTATTGAAAAGTCATGTGATTGCGATGATCCATGTGACCGTCGTAAAAAGCGTATGGCGAAAGAACAAGCTTGGAAAGAGAACCAGATTCTTTAAGATAAACTAAGCAAATCATCTTTAATTAAATGCGAGCTAAGGCTCGCATTTTTGATCTGAGGCTAAAATGACGAAGACATGGTATTTCCTAAGGCACGGTAAACCTGTTACTACTGGCATTCTCACTGGTTCTAAAACTGACGTTGCCGTGTCTGAATTAGGGTTAGCAGCAATGGAGTCTGCTTTACCAAAAACAGTTCAATTTGATGCCTGTATTTCTTCCCCAATGCAGCGTTGTCTGAGCTTTGCGAAAAAGCAATCTATGCAAGCAAGCTTACCACTGGCGATAGCAAAGCAACTTCAAGAAATGGATTTTGGGGATTGGGATGGTCGAACTTATGAATGGCTTTGGGAGAACACACAGAGCCCGAGTGTAGGTGAATTTTGGCAGGCACCTTGGCAACATACGCCGCTAAATGGAGAGTCCCTTTACGCGTTTAGGTCTCGTGTCAGACAATGGTGGGAGGCAGAACTATCCACCCGACATACAACACATAACCTAGTGGTGACCCATGCCGGTGTGATCAAACAAATTTTAGCTGAAGTCCTTAACTTACCATTAGATTCTCTGTCCTCTATCAATAGTTTAGAAGTTGGCTATGCTACATTGGTAAAGATAGAAGTTTACTTTGATGAAGCACATAAGGCGTGGCCTAAAGTTGTGTTTTAGCCATCTAGACTTCATAATACGGTTTTTCTGATTAATCTTGGGAATAAGCTGAAACTGCTTAACTGTCCCCGCAACTGTGAAGTGCATTTAAATGCACGAAGTCAGATACCAAGGTCAGAAAAATCCTCTTGAGCGGGCGTACTCAAGAGCACACAATTTTAACTGTAATTCGGTTAGGACTGTGCGTTCGTGTCTGCCCAAACGTTAGTAAGGGTACGAATGCAATCAGCTTGTCAGCACTCTGAATTTGCTCTGCAAGTTTCAAACTTAAATTTGGTGCTAGATAATCATCAAATATTACAAAACATCTCTTTCGATGTAACTGAAGGGCAGTTTATTGGTTTATTGGGTCCTAATGGGGCTGGTAAGTCATCGCTGCTTCGTTGCATTTACCGTTTTTTTATCTCTTCTAGTGGACAAATAACCCTTTTTAACAAAACGATTTCAAGCTTCTCGCATAACGAATATGCCCAGCAAGTTGCAGTGGTTCTGCAAGAAATGCCTGAGCATTTTAATCTATCGCTTTATGATGTGGTTGCAATGGGTGTAACACCTCATAAAAGTTTATTTTCACCGTTAAATAAAGCCGATCATGAACTAATTGCAAAGTCTATTGAACAGGTTGGTCTGGTACACAAAATCAACGAGGCATTTGCTCACCTTTCTGGTGGTGAAAAACAAAGGGCATTGATCGCGAAAGCCATGGCACAAAAGCCTAGGCTATTGATTATGGATGAGCCAACCAGTCACTTGGATGTGAAATACCAAATACAAATTATGGAGCTTGCCAAAGCAATGGGGATCACAGTGATCGCTTCTTTCCATGATTTAAATCTTGCGGCAGCTATGAGTGATAGCTTGCTGGTACTACAACAGGGTGAGTTATATAAAAGTGGAGCGCCAAGCGATGTGCTAGATGCGCAATTACTCAGTGATGTATTTGATGTCTGTGCTGAGGTCTCGCAAGTACCTTGCCCGTATAGAGACAAAGCCCATATTCCTCATATCCGCTACCACTTTGGATATCAACTATGAAGCCGCTTATTTCGCTGTTAATTTTGCTGATAAGCTGCTTTTTTAGTGCTTTAGTTGCCGTTAAGCATGGCGCGATTGATATTAATGCGAGTGATGTTTGGCAAACATTATTAGCTTATGATGCCAATGCCTTTGAGCAAAAAATTGTTATGGAACTACGTATTCCCAGAGTGATTTTGGCATTTGTTGCTGGCAGTGGCTTGGCATTGGCGGGCATTATTTTGCAAACAGTGACCCGTAACCCTTTGGCAGATCCTTACCTCTTTGGTATTTCATCAGGCGCATCATTTGGCGTCGTGTTACTCATCACATTTACAGGTATCACAGCTGGTTGGGCGATGTCAGGGGCGGCGTTTTTAGGTAGTGCGCTGGCAATGACCCTATTGTTGCTGATTGCCTATGGACAAAGGTCTAGACAGGTAGAAGCGATGTTACTCGCCGGTGTTGCCTTATCTTTCTTATTTAGCGCATTTACCAGCTTGCTGTTGTATTGGAGTGATCCACAAGCTGTGAGTGCCATTATGTTTTGGAACTTAGGCAGCTTTAGTCGCGCTGATTGGCAATGGTTGTGGTTGCCCTGTTCAATTGTATTACTATGTATGGCTTGTATGCTGTTGTTTAGGCGTGGTTTAAACGCACTATTACTGGGTGATGAAAGTGCTGCAACATTAGGTATTCAGGTGGCTAAATTACGTTTAGTCATGTTGCTATTGAGCTCATTGCTGACCGCGGTATTGGTTGCTATGTGTGGTGGCATTGGCTTTGTCGGGTTAATGATCCCGCATTTGGTACGTTTTTTCATTTCACAGGCAACTTCCATTGGTCTGCTGTGTACCGCTTTAAGTGGTGGCTTAATGATGATATGGGTAGATCTATTTGCCCGTACTATTCTTGATAATCAAGAGCTTCCCATTGGTGTTATCACTGCTGCAATAGGCAGTGTGTTCTTTTTAACTTTACTGACTCTCAAACAAAAAAGGCCTTAGCGTATGTTCTCAGTTAAAGCACTTGATACGCGTTCTCGCGAACTTATCGAAAAGAAAATAAACCTGAAAACCAAGCCTTTGGGTGCGTTAGGTGAGCTAGAAACATTGGCTAAACAGCTGGTGACTATTTTCTCTCAGGGTATAGAACCTGAGCAGCTTTCAGCATTTCGACCACAAATCAGCAAACCCACACTAACAGTGTTTGCAGGTGATCACGGTATTGCTGCAAAAGGTGTATCTATAGCACCTAGTGAAGTAACAGGCCAAATGGTAGCGAATTTCGCGTCAGGAGGCGCTGCAATTAATGTTTTCAGCAAACAATTAGGGTGGCAACTCGAGATAGTCGATTGCGGTATTCTAGGTGAACCCGACCAGACCTTAGGTGTTACGTCACAACGTTTGGGGTCAGTTACGCGTTCATTTGATGAGTGTGAAGCGCTAACCCAAGCTCAAGAAGCGCAAGGTTTTGAGTTTGCTAAGAAGCTTGTTCATAAACAATATCAGCAAGGCTGTAATACTTTTGCATTTGGTGAGATGGGCATTGGCAATACCAGTGCAGCATCGGCTATTTTTAGTGCGCTGAGTGGACTCTCTGCTGAATACACGGTTGGGCTTGGCACGGGGGTATCAAACGAAGTGGTAGATAAAAAAGTTGAGCTGATTAATAGCGCGCTTGACTTACACCGAGATAAACTGAATGACCCGCATGCAATCTTACGTTGTTTGGGTGGGTTTGAGATCTGTCAAATGGTCGGCGCCATGTTGGCTGTTGCTGAGTTACAGCAGGTTATTGTTGTTGATGGCTTTATTGCAACGGCAGCGGCATTACTGGCTATTCGTATTGAGCCAAATAGTCAAAGCTATATGGTATTTGCCCATTGCTCTTCTGAGCAAGCACACCTGCAAATGTTAAATTCAATTAATGCTAAGCCTCTTTTAGAGCTTGGTCTTAGATTGGGTGAAGGGACTGGGGCTGCATTGAGCTTACCCTTGCTACAAAGTGCTCTGGCGTTTTACAACGACATGAATAGCTTTGATGACGCGAATGTCACGAAAGTTGTTTGATATGAATAAACAACACTTTTTATTAGCAGTGAGCTTTTTAACTCGCGTGCCTGTACATTTTAAACAAGAGATTGAAGACAATGCACTCAGTGAAGCCAGTGGTTATTTTGCCTTAGTTGGTTTGTTGTTGGGTTTTGCCTTGGCTGTTATCTTTGGTGTTGCGTCTTTGATTTTACCGCCAAGCGTTTGTGTGCTCCTCACCCTCGCTCTGGGTATTTTAATTACTGGCGCATTTCATGAAGATGGTTTTGCCGACGTCTGGGATGGTTTTGGTGGCGGTTGGACTGTCTCGCAAAAGCTGTCGATTATGAAAGACAGCCGGCTAGGTACATATGGTGCCAGTGCACTTATTTTATTACTGTTATTAAAGTTTCAACTACTGAGCCTACTTAGCGATGGCTTTACACAAGTGCTTTGTGCACTGGTATTAGGTCATACTCTGAGCCGTGCAATGGCGACGAGTATCATTGGTAAGCTTGCATATGTGCAAGAAGATGCGCAATCAAAAGTAAAGCCAGTCGCCATGTCGCTCTCTTCTCATGCAAAAGATTTCCTCGCATTAACCTCACTGTGCGTGCTATTTGTGCTGTGGCTTTTTACACCGTTGTCTTTAATGAGTGTGATTATTTTAGTTGCTGTTTTATTTTTAACTCGCCAGCTGTGTATAAGCTGGTTTAAGCAACAGCTAGGTGGGTATACAGGAGATTGCTTAGGCGCCGCGCAACAATACTGTGAAATCATGATTTATTTAACTTTAGTGGCGATCTGGGTGTAGCGGATGCGAGATATTAGCTATGACTCAAAATAATATTCATCTCATTCTAGGTGGCGCGCGCTCTGGCAAAAGCAGTTTCGCTGAACAAACGGCGTTGGATTTATATACTTCAGGCACGGTGAGTAAACTCGTATACATCGCCACGGCAGAAATTAAAGATGCCGAGATGGCTGAGCGCGTATTACATCATCGGGCAACGCGAGATAAGCGCTGGCAAGTGATTGAAGAGTCATGGCACCTAGCCGACACATTACAAAAATTTGGTGGCGACACTTGCGTATTAATCGACTGTTTAACCTTATGGTTAACGCATGGGCTATGTGAAAAGTCAGAGCCTGAACTGCAAGTGCAAAAGCAGCGTTTGCTCGAGGCATTACAGCATACACGAGCATCTGTTTTACTTATAAGCAATGAAGTAGGTCATGGCATAGTGCCACTCGGCGAGTTAAGCCGCGTGTTTGTCGACCAGTCTGGCTGGTTAAATCAAGATATCGCCAAAGTTGCGCAGCGTGTTGACTTTATTATGGCTGGTTGCCCGTTAAGGATTAAATAAGTGACGAAGATGAAAACATTAATGGTACAGGGCACCACATCTGATGCGGGTAAAAGTACCTTGGTTGCGGGTTTATGCCGCTTGCTTGCTAGGGAAGGGATTAATGTTGCGCCGTTTAAACCTCAGAATATGGCACTCAATAGTGCAGTGACGCCATGTGGCGGCGAAATTGGCCGTGCCCAAGCGCTACAAGCTATTGCTGCGAAACAGCCTTTAAGTACTGACTTTAACCCTATTTTACTCAAGCCGAATAGCGACACGGGTGCGCAAGTCATTATTCATGGCCGTGCCATTAGCAATATGGAAGCGGCGGAATACCATGACTATAAAAAAGTCGCAATGCAAGCAGTGCTTGAATCGCATCAAAGATTAGTGTCTGATTTTGATGCCATCATAGTAGAAGGCGCAGGAAGTCCTGCGGAAATCAATCTGCGTGAAAATGATATCGCTAATATGGGGTTTGCTTGTGAAGTAGATTGCCCCGTGATTATCATTGCTGACATTGATAAAGGCGGCGTGTTCGCACACCTTGTCGGTACTTTAATGTTACTCAGTGAATATGAGCAGTCATTAGTGCGAGGCTTTGTGATCAACCGTTTTCGTGGCGATATTGCTTTGTTGCAATCGGGTCTTGATTGGCTCGAAGAAAAAACGGGAAAACCTGTGTTAGGTGTGTTGCCCTACATGCATGGCTTAAACATCGACGCTGAAGATGCCGTCGCAATGGATAATGTCGTGACTAACAAACAACTCATGGTCAGTGTGTTGTTACTGCCGCATATTAGTAATCACACTGACTTTGATAGCCTTCGGTTAAACCCTCAAATTGATTTACGTTATGTAAAACATACTGAGCAAATCGGGCAAACTGATCTGATTATTATCCCGGGCAGTAAAAACGTCATCAACGACTTAGCTTTCTTGCAGACGCAAACATGGCAAACCGAAATACAGCGTCACTTACGTTATGGCGGTAAGGTGCTAGGCGTGTGTGGTGGTTTACAAATGTTAGGCAAACGCATTTGTGACCCTGATGCCATAGAAAGCTCACAATCTGAAATTACAGGATTGGGGTTAGCTGATTTTGAAACAAAGCTTACGCAAACTAAAACCCTGACTCAAGTGCAGGGTAAGTGCGTTATCAATCAGCAAAGCGTGGATATTAAAGGCTATGAGATTCACTGTGGGCAAAGTAGCGGTCCCGCCCTTGAAAAGCCATTTATGTATTTTACCGATCATCCACAAGGTTTCCTGAAAGATGGTTTTGTATCTGATGATAACCAGGTTGTTGGAACTTACTTACATGGTTTGTTTGATGAGCCCAAAGCGGCGGAAGCCATTTTACACTGGGCGAGTAATGGCAGGCTAACAGAAACAAATTTTAGTCTAGATGAGCATCGTGAAAAACAGTTAGAGTGGCTGGCAGATGAATGTGAAGCGCATTTAGATATAAACAAAATTAAAGCATTAATCAATTTATAGGGTGTGAATTATGAGCGAACAAGATAGGCATCAACAGAGGCAACAAAAAGTCAAAGAGAAAGTTGATGAAAAGGTTGCCGCTGCTAATATCGAAAAGGGCATTTTTCAGGTTATTACTGGTAATGGCAAGGGTAAATCGACGTCTGGTTTTGGGGTTGTGACGCGTTGTGTCGGTCATGGTCAAAATGCTGCTGTGGCGCAGTTTATTAAAGGTATGTGGGACTGCGGGGAGCGTAACTTACTTGAAAAAGTAGGTGTCCCTTTTGCAGTAATGAAAACCGGTTTTACCTGGGAAACGCAAAATCGTGAAACAGACACTGCTGCAGCGGTTGAAACTTGGCAGCAAGCCAAAAAGTGGTTAGCAGATGATAGCATAGATTTAGTGTTACTTGACGAGCTGACCTATATGGTGAGCTACGATTATTTAGACTTAGATGAAGTTATCAGCGCTATCGAGAATCGTCCGAAAATGCAGTCTGTGATCGTGACAGGTCGTGGTGCGCACCGTCGTTTAACTGAGCTTGCTGACACGGTGAGTGAAGTGAGAAATGTGAAGCATGCTTTTGAATCCGGTGTCAAAGCACTAAAAGGATTTGACTACTGATGTGGCTAAAAAGGACTTTATTGATCATCTTATTGCTGCTTACAAGTCAATATGTAGCAGCAAATCGATCACAAAATTCGTCACAACCGGATACTCAACATAAAGCGCAACGTATTGTGGCTTTAGCGCCGCACGTTGTTGAAAACTTATTTGCCATAGGCGCAGGCGATAAAATTGTCGGCACCGTTGAGTATGCAGATTACCCAGAGCAAGCACTTGAGATCCCAAGAATTGGCGGCTATCACGGTATTCAACTTGAGAAATTACTGGCCTTAAAACCTGATTTGGTGATCGCGTGGGAAACAGGTAATAAAAAAGCCGATCTTGAAAAGCTCGAGAAGCTAGGTATTAAAGTGGTTTATAGCGAAACCAATGACCTAACTAAAGTACCTGAGCAACTGACAGAGTTTGGTGAGTTAACTGGTCATCAAGTACAGGCAAAACAAGTGGCTAAAGAGTTTGATGCGCGTTTAGCCAAGTTACAAAGCCAATATCAAGATGCGAAGTCGCTGGATGTATTTTATCAACTCTGGCCTGAGCCCATGATGAGTGTGAATAAAAACACCATGATCCATCAGGTATTGTCGATTTGCCAAGTCAATAATGTGTTTGCTCACAGCCGAGCAGATTATCCACAAATTAGTATCGAAAATGTGCTTAGGTTTAAACCTCAAGTAATCGTATTACCTGAAGAGAAAACAAAGAAAGACGTGCAGCATACTAATTGGCAAAACTGGCCTCAGATCCCAGCAGTCGAACATCAGCAGTTTATTAGAGTCAATGCTGATCTATTACACCGATTTAGTGTGCGAGCACTCGATGGGGTTGCTGACTTATGTGGTAAACTGTCGCAATCTCGCCGTTACTATCAAGAGCAATCATAATGAAGACTTGGTCAGACTTTATCGCTGAACAAAGCCAGCAACCCTACCTGAAGGGCACGCTAGAGCACGTCGCTCAAAAGCGCAGCGAAGGCGTGACAGTGTTCCCTCCCGAGCGAAAGGTATTTTCAGCATTTGATGCCACGCCATTTGAACAAGTTAAGGTGGTCATTTTAGGCCAAGATCCTTATCACGGACCTGATCAAGCTCATGGTTTATGTTTTTCAGTATTGCCGGGAATTAAACCGCCTCCGTCATTGGCAAATATGTATAAAGAGCTGGTGCAGGACATAGAAGGGTTTAGTATTCCTGATCATGGTTATTTAATGCCATGGGCAGAGCAAGGTGTGTTATTACTTAATACTGTATTGACGGTTGAACAAGGACAAGCACATTCGCATAAACATCTAGGTTGGGAAAAGTTCACTGATAAGGTGATTGACGAAATTAACCAATATAGAGAAGGCGTGGTGTTTTTATTATGGGGCGCCCATGCACAGAAGAAGGGTAAAAACATAGATAAAACGCGTCATCATGTTTTACATGCGCCGCATCCATCGCCATTGTCAGCTCACAGAGGCTTCTTTGGTTGTCAGCACTTTTCAAAGACAAACGCGTTATTAACCAGTATGGGGAAATCCCCGATTAACTGGCAAGTTTAAACACACTTCCAAAAACGAAAAATGGCTCCCGAAGGAGCCATTTTTTTAGATTAAATCTAGTTCTTCTAGATCTAAGTTGTCTGCAAAATAGTCAAGTTCTTGTAGCTCTTTGCGAAGACGTTGTTTTTCTTTATAGGCTTCAATTTCGCGCCATTTTCGTTTTTGTTTTTTTGAAGAGGTGCGTTTTGTTGTTTCAGGACTTTCTAATACTGCAATGATATCGTCTAGGCTATCCATGATGTTCTCCCATTGATTATTGACCTCAAATGACGGTTTTACGTCAGCTCTGTATATTTGATATACGTTTCGAGCAACTTCGGTATATCATAACTCGCTTAAAAATAAAACAACTATGTGTTGCTTTTGTTACAGTAAAGTAACAGTTTGATGAAGATGAAACGCGGGGGAACCTGGCTTTTAGGCATAAAAAAACGCCACATAATGCGGCGTTTATATTGAATATGTTTATTAATTAGAGTGCTTTAAAACGCGCTTCTAGTGTTTCTTGTGCCTCAGCAAAAGCACGAATACCTTCAGCAAGCTTTTCAGTGGCCATCGCATCTTGATTATGCTGCCAGCGGAATTGCGCTTCGGTTAATGGCGCAGGCTTAGCTTGTACTTCATAGTCGTTATCTAGTAAGTACTCTTGTGCGTCAGTCAGTTCACCAAGCTCTTCAAGCAGTGCAGGGCTAATGGTTAATTTGTCACAACCCGTTAATGCAATGATTTCACCTGTGTTTCTGAAGCTAGCACCCATTACCACAGTGTTATAGCCATGCTGCTTATAGAACGAGTAGATGCTACGAACAGATTGCACACCAGGGTCTTGCAGTGGATCCGTTGGTTTTTCTAAGCCGTTAGCAACATGCCAGTCAAGAATACGACCCACAAACGGTGAGATTAGGAAAACATTGGCATCAGCACATGCACGGGCTTGTGCACTGCTAAATAATAGCGTTAAGTTACACTTAATACCTTCTTTCTCTAACTGTTCAGCCGCTTTAATACCTTCCCAAGTTGATGCAATCTTGATTAAGATTTTGTCTTGGTTGATACCTTGCTCTTTGTACAGTGCAAGTAAGATTTTTGCTTTAGCAATTGTCGCTTCTGTATCAAAAGATAAGCGCGCATCTACTTCAGTTGAGATGTAACCCGGGACAATATTGGCAATCTCTTTACCAATTAATACGGCAAAGTAATCACACGCTAATTCGACTTGTTTGTCTGCGTCAGACTCGTTCGCTTTTGCGTAATCCCAAGCTTGCGTTAAATAGGCTTGATAGGCTGGCATTTCAGCTGCTTTTAAAAGCAGTGAAGGGTTAGTGGTTGCATCTTCTGGTTGATGCTTACGAATGGCTTCAATGTCGCCGGTATCGGCAACGATTGATGAATGCTGTTTTAGCCTATCTAGTGCTGATGTCATTATGTTTCCTCATTCCTCTTACAGCTTATGGGCAAACTCTACTTCTCCTATGTTGCAATAGCGTGAATGGCATGAATAGGTCAATTGTCCTTATTTGACACTCACAAGTTGAGAATTAAAAAATATTCAAAGGAAGAAGAAGAGCACATATCCCGCATTACTTGCTACTTAACAATCTTCACTTGCAGTAACAAAGGGATAGTGTTGAAATTGACACTAATTAATTTTTAAGTCAATAGGTAAGCCATGATCACAGTGATCTCTCCCGCGAAAAACTTAGATTACGATACGCCAGCGCATATCGACACTTTCACGCAGCCTGAGTTACTTGAACACTCAGAAGAGTTAATGACAGTGTGTCGTGAATTATCACCGCAACAAATTGGCAGCTTGATGAAAATTAGTGACAAGCTTTCAGGCTTAAATGCTGCACGTTTTAGTGAGTGGGCACAGCCTTTCACACCTAATAATGCGAAACAGGCGGTACTGGCATTTAATGGCGATGTGTACACTGGCTTAGACGCTGCCTCATTAGATGAAGGCACACTAAGTTATGCGCAATCTCATTTACGTATTCTTTCAGGTTTATATGGCGTACTAAAGCCACTAGATCTGATGCAGGCCTACCGTTTAGAAATGGGTACTAAGCTTGAAAATACCCGAGGTAAAAACCTTTATGAGTTTTGGGGCACAGTGATCGCTGAGAAACTCAATGAAGCGTTAGCGGCTGAAGGAGCGACACAATTAGTGAACCTTGCTTCAAACGAGTATTTTAAAGCTGTTAATAAAAAAGCGCTTAAAGCAGATATCATCACCCCGGTATTTAAAGACTGCAAAAATGGTCAATATAAGGTGATCAGCTTTTATGCGAAGAAGGCCCGCGGCATGATGGCGCGCTACATTATGGAAAACCAAGTGACATCGCTTGAAGCGTTGAAAGCATTTGATGTCGCGGGTTACTATTTTAGTGCAGAAGCAACTCAAAAAGAAAACGAGCCGGTTTTCTTACGCGCTGAACAAAACTAAGTAAGCCACTCATAATGTGTTAATCAGTGCGGGCTAAATACCGTCTGCACTGATCTTCCTACCATCGAATCATCTTCTACACAATTTAGAGTAATAATGAATAAAAACGTCCTTTTCTTGGCTATCTGTCAGGGCTTGATCACCACGGGTAATATCTTATTAGTGACAATTGCTGCGCTTGTGGGTCAAGCATTAAGCCCATCGAGTGCACTTACAACGTTACCGGTAGCAACACAAATGTTGGGATTATTGTTGACTACAGTGCCAGCCTCGTTATTAATGGCTAAAATAGGCCGTAGAAAAGGTTTTAGTTTGGGTAATCTTATTGGGATCAGTGGTACGATCTTAGGGTTTTATTCATTACTGAATAGTCAGTTTTGGCTATTTTCATTAGCTACTTTTTTAATCGGCGTTGGTATTGGCTTCGCAACCCTATATCGTTTTGCAGCCATTGAAGTGAGTGACAATCCTGCTACTGCAATTTCAGCAGTGATGGCCAGCGGTGTCGTGGCGGCAGTATTAGGTCCAAATTTAGCGGTTTGGGTGAATAATCATTACCCTGAAATTAATTATGCCAATGCCTTTGTTGCCTTGATGTGGCTGTATATTTTGGCTTTGTGTTTATTACAGCTTGTGAAGTTTAATGAGCTCAGCCAAGCAAGCTCAGATAAACCACAACGGCCTTTATCTGAGATTATGACACAGCCTAAGTTTTTGCTTGCCGTATTGATTGCGATGATCAGCTACACCACAATGAACTTGTTGATGACCGCCACACCTTTGGCGATGCATCGCCATGGTTATGATCTTGCTGAGTCAGCACTTGTGATTGAATGGCATGTTTTAGGGATGTTTGTACCCTCATTTTTTACCGGTAAGCTAATTAATCGCTTTGGTCAGAGCAACATTATGCAAGCGGGTGTAGTTATTGTACTGCTGTGTTGTTTGGTGAATTTAATGGGGCTGAGCCATTGGCATTTCTTAGTGGCGTTGTGTTTGTTAGGTGTTGGTTGGAACTTTATGTTTATTGCCGCTACTCAAATGGTCAGCGAGAGCTATTTGCCCCATGAGCGGGCTAAGTCACAAGCCAGTAATGAATTCCTTGTTTTTAGTATGGTGACGGTTTCTTCATTGGGCGCAGGCTGGCTTGAGGCTGAAATAGGCTGGCAGTTATTAAATATGCTGACTATCCCTGTGATGCTTTTGGCCGCGGGTATTATCTGGCGATTAAAGCCTAAGTTAAAAGTAGCTTTAGAGACATAAAATGAAAAAGGGTCTGAAAGACCCTTTTAACTTCAACTAAGCTTGATAGTTACTTTTTCTTTTTAACTTTGGCTTTTGCCTTTTTCTTAGCTTTTATTTTAGCCGGATCTTTTTTCTTCTTTGGTAATTTCGCTGGTTTATTCTTCGGTTCTAACCCTTTAATAACACGAGATTTTAGTTGTTGTTCGGTGTAACGCTGAACCTTGCCTAAAATTGCCATATCATGGGCTTCAACTAAAGAGATTGCCGTGCCTTTTTTACCTGCGCGACCTGTACGGCCGATACGGTGTACGTAAATGTCTGCTGTACGCGGCATATCGAAGTTAAATACATGGGTTATGTCTTGAACATCAATACCACGCGCGGCTACATCAGTCGCTACTAGAATACGTGTTCGGCCCGCTTGGAAGTTGGCCATGGCCGTCATACGCTTGTCTTGAGGCATCTCACCACGTAACCAAGTGGTTTTAATATCGTGAGAATAAAGCTCACCAACAAGCTTTTCTAGTCGCTCACGCGTTTTAACGAAGACAATCGCTTTTTGTACTTCCTCTTCGTTCTTAAGTAACTCAACAAGTAGCTTTAGTTTGTGATTATAGTCATCAGCTAGGTGCACCCATTGATGAATTTTTCCTTTCTCTTTGCGTGATGGCTCAGCTTCAAGTAAGGCTGGATCATTAAGAATACGATCGGCGAATAACTCAACACTGTCGCCTTCAAGAGTTGCTGAGAATAAGAAACATTGACGGCGATTTTTTGCTTCATCACAAATACGTAGCATTTCTTTTTTGAAACCCATGTCTAGCATGCGGTCGGCTTCATCAAGAATAAGTAGCTCAACGTTTTCTGCGTGGAAGTTTTCAGTTTCAAGATATTCCATCAAACGACCTGGTGTCGCAATTAAGATATCGTTGTTCTTTTCGAAAATTTCTTTGTGGCTGCCGTAGTTAATACCACCGGTTACGACACCAATTTTAAGATGAGTATTTGCCGCAAGTAACTGACATTGTTCGTGTACTTGGTAAGCAAGTTCACGGGTAGGCGTCATAATTAATACACGTGCAAAGCCCGGATCGCGACGAGGGAAGTCTAACAAGTATTGGATTGCAGGAATTAAAAACGCAGCTGTTTTACCCGTACCTGTTGGTGCTGAGGCAAGAATATCTCGACCCATTAGACCTTCAGGAATAGAAAGTTGTTGAATGCTGGTGGCGGTTTTGAATCCCATTTTATCAATAGCTGAGAGGACTTTACCGTCTAGATCAAATTCAGAAAATTGCATAGTGCATCATAAATAAAGGACAATGTGCTCAATTATACGCGTGATAGTGAATTTGGAAAAGCGAGATTATGGCAGGCTTTGCGTTTAAGCAGTTTTGTATTGAGCAAGAGAACACCGCAATGAAGGTCTCAACCGATGGAATTTTGCTTGGTGCTTGGGTGAATTTGTCTGGGGTAAAAAGCTTGCTAGATGTCGGTGCAGGCACAGGGCTATTGTCTTTGATGTGTAAGCAACGTGCTGAATGTTTATCTGTGACAGCTGTTGAGATTGAGTCTGGTGCGTTTCAAGATTCAAGTTTGAATATTCAAAACAGCCCTTGGCAGGATGGTATTAGTTTACATCAATCTGCTATTCAAGATTTTCAAACTGAAACTAAATTCGATTTGGTGATCAGTAATCCACCTTATTTTAACGATAGTTTAAAAGGTCCATCGGCAGCTCGAAATTTAGCTCGCCATACGGATTCATTGAGCTTCAGTGCGTTACTAAATGAATTTAAGCGTTTATCTCACCCTAGAAGTCGCCTAGCGGTAGTACTACCTTATAAAGAAGGATTAGAGTTTATTGCGCTAGCGCAACAACAAGATTTGCATCTTGTGCGTAAATGCGAGGTGAAAACGACAGAGCGTAAGGCTGCCAGCCGTTTATTACTCGAGTTTGGGTATGCTACAAATAGTGGTCTGATTGAGCCAGAGAATACGGTGTTATGTATTAATGAAAATGGGCAATACAGCGAAGATTTTATTGCACTTTGTCGTGACTTTTACCTAAAAATGTAAAAGTGTTCCTTAATTGGGTAGTTTGCGCATTTTTGATTTATATGCGCTAGAATACAAGGTTATATCCAGCTGTTTATATGTGCTGGATACCTTTTCTTTTTATAAATATTTCACGGGGTTTGTATGTCAGATAAGTGCTATATCACAGCACAGCAGTTGCTTGAGGATTCTTTTCGTTTAGCCGCGCAAGTTTATGATGATGGTTTCCGTCCTGACTTCATCATTGGTATTTGGCGAGGTGGTGCGCCTATCGGTATTGCTGTGCAAGAGTATTATGATTACAAAGGCATAGAGACAGATCACATTGCCGTGCGTACATCTTCTTACTATGGTATCGGCAAACAATCAAAAGAAATTAAAGTACATGGTCTTCATTACATCATCGAAAATGCCAATGCAGATGACTCGTTACTCATTGTGGACGATGTATTTGATTCAGGCCGCAGTATTTTCGCATTAAAAGAAAAGCTTTCTGAGCTAATGCGATTAAACTTGCCTAAAGATATTCGCACAGCTTGCCCTTACTACAAGCCAAAGAATACTAAAGTACCTATGAAGCCTGATTATTTCATTCACGAATCAGATGAGTGGTTAGTGTTCCCACATGAGTTATCAGGTTTAACCCCAGATGAAATTGCAGAGGGTAAATCAGATTTAAGTAATATCAGCGAGTTATTTACTAAATAATCTAGCAGAGAAAAATAAAAAACCGCATTGTGAAATGCGGTTTTTTATTTTGAATATTTATTAAGTTGAAACTAAGCCCAACCGTCGTAACGCTTTCTGCGTGATAAGAATAGAGTTAATACGACACCTATTAATAAACCACCCACACCAACACCACCGCCGTAGGAAAGCATTAAATGTTGTTCTGCTTGTTCAGAAGAAAGCGCTTTTTGTTTTTCATCCGTTACCGCTTTTTCTAAACGCTGAATTGTTTGCTGTAAATTTTCATTTTCAGCTTGTAAATCTTGATTAAGTTGTTGCAAGCGAGGTAAGTCTGTTTGGGCATCATTGAGTGCTTGTTTTGTTTGTTGTAATTGCTGACCTAGCTCATCTAATTGGTGCGCGAGTCCTGGCTGGCTTGAGACAAACTGGGTTTCAACCCATACTTCACGACCTTTATCATCGATGACCTGCTGAAAACCATTTTCATTGCCTGCCATAATGGCGACTTGGCTACCAGCATCTACAGAGCCAACAATACGGTAGTTTTTTCCTGGTCCAGAATGTACATAAACGAATAAACTATCTGAGATATAGGCCGTATTTTCGCTGCTATTACTATTTTCTGTTGTTTGAACATCTTCAGCGAGAGAATAGTGCGAGAAAAGTGCGAAAATTGTAGGCACTAATATACGTTTTAACATCCGTGACCCTTATAGAGAGTTGTTTCTTGAGATAGTATGAATTTCAAGGAGTAATATCAAGTGAAGCGCTAAACTTCCTTGAACTTGCTGCAAAAAGATTGCAAATAACCGCTGCTTTGTATATTTTTACCGTTCTACAATTATATAGGTAATCACTTGCCCTAATGGACACTGAAATAGAACTGAAGTTTTTACTTTCAGATAATGAGGTTCCTCTTATTCCAGGACTCATCATGCAGTTTGCAAAAACTGTAAAAAATAAACCCGCCAAGAATCTAAAAAACGCCTACTTTGATACCCCGAATCGTGAGTTGAGAGCATTAGATATCGGTTTAAGAACACGTTGTTGTGATGAGCAGTGTGAGCAAACGATTAAATTGGCAGGGCAAGTTGTTGGTGGTCTTCATCAACGTCCTGAGTACAACTTACCTATTGATACGCCGCGTCCAAATATTTTGGCATTTAAGCAAGATATTTGGCCACATGGTATGCAGATCACAGCCATTAGTGACAACTTATTTCCAATTTTTAGTACTAACTTTATTCGCCGAACTTGGCTCATTGAAACTGAGCAAGGCTCAAAAATTGAAGTGGTACTTGATAAAGGTGAAATTGTTGCACAGGGTCAGGTTGAAGCCATTTCTGAGTTAGAGATTGAACTCGTTGAAGGTCAGCGAAGCGATCTATTTTTACTTGCTGAGCACCTAATTAGCTTAGGAGGTTTGCGTTTAGGCTTATATTCAAAAGCAGCAAGAGGTTATCGCCTTGCTGATGATAAGCCATTAAAACCCAATAAATATATTGGTGTTGTGAAGTTAAACCGTCACGCAACTCAAGAATATGCACTGGTACAGTGTGTGAATTACGGTATTGAGTTCGTGCAAAAGCATGAGCAGTGCTACTTTAACAAACCAAGTTTAAAGACACTTAAACGTGTTATCGATGGCATCAATCTGATTAAACATGCGTTTAAATTATTTGAGCCAATTGTTGAAGGCAATGCGACTGAGCGCTTGCTTGGTGAAATGGATTGGTTATTGAGTGAGTTAGATTGGGTTGAAGATGCGATCCATTTGAAAACATACACCTCAAAGCGCCATGCTTATTATAAAAAAATCAATAATGCGGATGAGTTAGCAGCACTTATTGATGACTTAAAAGCAGAGCAGCCTAGTATCACTGATATAGAGGACTTATTCCACAGTCCGCGCTATAACAAACTTGTTTTAGCTTTAACACGTTGGTTGGTTGACAAAGGTTGGCGTCAGGAATGGAGCCAGCATGCGGTATCAGCGGCTGAGTTGCCTATTAAAGAGGTGGCTGATGCAGCTTTTGAGAAAGACTGGCAAAAGTTACAATCTGATTTACCTGAAGGCAAAGATTTATGTACGCAAGATTACCTTGCGCTTCGCTCATTGCTAGATTGCGCTTTGCTGAGTGGTAACTGCCTTGGCTCTTTATACGACAAAGACACAAGACAATCATTCCGAACGCCTTGGATTGATATTGCTTATGGGATCTATGAGCTGGAAACGCTGGCTTATTTAAAAACCCTATGTGAGCAGCAAAACCTGCCAGAGCTTGAAGAAATAGAGTTATGGCTTTCTAAAAAAGCAGACTTTCTAGTTCAAGCGATGGAGCAAAGCCGCAGAGCCTCGCTCAATAGCATGCCATATTGGCGTTAATCATGAAAAAGCTCTGTAAATATCTTTTATGGAGCTTGCTCGTACTACCTTCCTTTAAAGCCTATGCCAATTGGAAAAGTTGGTATAGCGAAGACAAACTATCTATTAGCTATCAAAAACAGTCATCTGGATTAATCGAAATTAAAGCGCAAGCCAGTTTTGATAACTTAAATCGTCAAGCCTTTTTAAACCTTTTAAATGATACACAAAATGCATCTGAGTGGCTCAGTAACGTCAGAAGTGTCAGATCTATGCTTTGGCATACTAAAGGTGAAAATATTGTTGTTACTGTTCTAAATGCGCCTTGGCCTGTAAAAGACAGAGTGATGCTCACACATTCATGTCATAGGCTTGTTTCGGAGGCCACATCTAAGTTATTGATCAAATCTATCGATAAATCTAAAAGAACGGAATTTTTACCACTAGAGCAATTTAAGAAGTATATCTTCGTTGCACCCATAGAGGGCAGTTGGTTACTTGAAGAAACTTCAAATACCTTGCTCATAACTCATCAAATTTATGCTGATCCACAAGGTAAAATCCCCACTTGGTTGAGCAACAAAACCGCACTTAAAGGGGTAAAGAAGACCTTTCAAAATATGGCTAAGCAAATCTATAAAAAAGAGTATCAGGCTGACAATAACTTTATCACTTCTTCTTGTTCGACTTTTGAGTAATCACTTTTCCTCTACTACACTCAGCTAACCAAAAGTGAAAAAGTATCCGGCCTATGATCGACATTGATGACAAGGTGTTGGCAGATCTGAAATCTGGTTTTAGTTTGCCTTCAAAGCCTGAAGTACTACAAAACTTACAAAATGAATTGAACAATGATGAGCCAGAGCTTGGGAATATTGCAGAAATCATCAGTGAAGATGTGGGCACTGCGGCTGCGGTCTTAAAAGTCATTAACTCTCCGGCATACGGTATGTCTCGAACCATTACAGATATTCGCCAGGCCGTGATGTTTTTAGGTGTAAATTGCATCACACAATTAGTGACGGGTCACTTGCTTAAAAATGCCTTTAAACAAGAAGATTGTTGTATTTCGTTGCAGCGATTTTGGGATAATGCTACCGATATGTCGCAACTAGCGATAGCTATCGGTAAGCAAATAAAAACCACTGTCCCATTAGAAAACCTACAATTACTGGGTTTATTCCATGACTCAGGGGTACCCGCAATGGCCATGCGCTTTGATAACTATAATGACTTGATGACTCGAGCTTATCAGAGAGGTGAGCAGAGCCTTTTATACTATGAAGAGCAAATATATCCAGTAAGTCACACTATCGTTGGCTATTACCTAGCATCCTCTTGGCACCTTCCTAAGCCTATCTGCCAAATGATTCTACGACATCACGATGAATCATACTTAAAGGAAGAAACAGACCCAACACTCAAAGCGACTTTCGCGGCAATGAAACTAGCAGAGAATTTATCCTTTGAAGCAAAGCATTTTAGACCTTGCGGTGATTGGTTCGCATTTAAAGATTTGGTGTTAGTTGCATTAGAATTGAGCGATGATGATTACACTAATCTTAAAGAAGATGTAGAAGAGTACTTTATTCATTAACTACAGATATTAAAAAAGGCGCTCCTTTTCAGGTAAGCGCCTTTTTTACAGATGACTTAAAATTACAAGCCAGCAGCTGCTCTTAGTGCGTCTGCTTTATCTGTTTTTTCCCAGCTAAATGCTGTGAAAGTGTCATCACCAACCGTCATTTCAAACGGCTCACGACCGAAGTGACCGTACGCAGCAGTCATTTGGTACATAGGGTGAAGTAGGTCTAGCATCTTAGTAATGCCGTAAGGGCGTAGGTCGAAGTGCTCACGAACTAGCTCTACTAGCTTCTCTTCTGATACTTTACCTGTGCCGAATGTATCAATTGTGATTGATGTAGGCTCAGCTACACCGATAGCGTAAGAAACTTGGATTTCACACTTGTCTGCCAGGCCTGCTGCAACAATGTTCTTAGCAACATAACGACCAGCGTATGCTGCACTGCGGTCAACCTTTGATGGATCTTTACCAGAGAAAGCACCACCACCATGACGTGCCATACCACCGTATGTGTCAACGATGATTTTACGGCCTGTTAGACCACAGTCACCTACTGGACCACCGATCACGAAGCGACCTGTTGGGTTGATGAAGTATTTAGTATCTTCAGTTAAGAACTCTGCAGGTAGCGTGTGCTTGATGATGTTTTTCATTACAGCATCAACCAGTGCATCTTGCTCGATGTCAGGGTTATGCTGAGTTGAAAGTACAACAGCATCGATAGCAACAGGCTTGCCGTCTTCATATACGAAAGTTACTTGAGACTTAGCATCTGGACGTAACCAAGGTAGGATACCTGATTTACGTGCTTCAGCTTGACGCTCTACTAACAAGTGTGAGTAGTAAAGAGGCGCAGGCATAAGCGTTGGTGTTTCGTTCGTTGCATAACCAAACATTAGACCTTGGTCACCCGCACCTTGCTCTTCAGGCTTAGAGCGATCTACACCCTGTGCAATCTCAGGAGACTGTTGACCTATAAGGTTCATGATGCCACATGTGTCACCGTCAAAACCTACATCAGAAGACGTGTAACCGATATCTGTGATTACTTTACGCGTGATTGACTCTAGGTCTACCCAAGCATCTGTTGAAATTTCACCAGAGATGATCGCAACGCCTGTTTTAACCATAGTTTCACAAGCAACACGAGCGTGTTTATCTTGGGTAATGATTGCATCTAGTACCGCGTCAGAGATCTGATCAGCGATTTTATCCGGATGACCTTCAGAAACAGACTCAGAAGTAAATAAGTGTTTTGCCATTGTATCTATGCTCACAAATATTGCGCTTCACGAACATCGGGGATAGCGCGAAAAAATAAGAGGCGTATTCTATCTAAAACAATTTAACTTGCCTAGTTTTTTTACGCCTAGACGTCTGAATTAGATTTTTTCAATTGCAGATCTCGAATTAAGCAGGTTTAGCTCTCTTTTTCTCAGGTATTAACGTTGCAGAATGCACCATAAATGAGTCAGAATGAGCGCACTGACATTTCAGCGCAACACTATTAAAGGTAGGAGAATTCATGCCGTCTCGCAAAGAACTTGCAAATGCCATTCGCGTTCTGTCTATGGACGCAGTACAAAAAGCTAAATCGGGCCACCCAGGAGCACCTATGGGTATGGCTGATATCGCAGAAGTACTGTGGCGCGATTATTTAAAGCACAACCCAAGCAATCCTGATTGGGCTGACCGCGATCGATTTATTCTGTCAAATGGTCACGGCTCTATGCTTATTTATTCTTTGTTGCACCTGAGCGGTTATGATCTTTCTATTGATGATCTGAAAAACTTCCGTCAAATGCATTCTAAAACACCGGGCCACCCAGAGTACGGCTATGCACCAGGTGTAGAAACAACAACAGGCCCACTTGGTCAGGGTATTACAAATGCGGTAGGTATGGCGATTGCTGAAAAAGCACTTGCAGCACAATTCAACCGTGACGAATTTGATATTGTAAACCACTTCACTTACACCTTCTTAGGCGATGGCTGTTTAATGGAAGGTATTTCACATGAAGCTTGTTCATTAGCCGGTACACTAGGTCTTGGTAAGCTGATCGCATTCTGGGATGACAACGGCATCTCAATCGATGGTGAGGTAGAAGGCTGGTTCAGTGATGATACACCTAAGCGTTTTGAATCTTACGGCTGGCATGTAATTGCTGATGTAGACGGTCACGATAGCGATGCAATTAAAACGGCAATCGAAGCGGCTCGTGCAGAAACTGACAAGCCAACACTTATTTGCTGTAAGACAGTAATTGGTTATGGCTCACCAAACAAATCAGGTAGCCACGATTGTCACGGTGCACCATTAGGTGATGAAGAAATTAAAGCAGCACGTGAATTCCTTGGTTGGGATCACGATGCGTTTGAAATCCCTGAAGACATCTACGCTAAGTGGGATGCCTCTTCTCGTGGTCAACAAGCACAAAGCCACTGGTTAGTGAAATTCACAGAGTACCAAATGGCGTACCCTGAACTTGCGGCTGAGTTTGAGCGTCGAATGAAAGGCGAACTTCCTGCAAACTGGCAAGCTGAAACTGAAAAATACATTGCAGAACTTCAAGCAAACCCAGCTAATCCTGCGACACGTAAAGCGTCACAAAATGCACTGAATGCATTTGGTCCAATTCTTCCTGAATTTATGGGCGGCTCAGCTGATCTTGCAGGCTCTAACCTGACTCTATGGGAAGGCTCAAAAGGCTTAACGGCTGATGATGCTTCAGGTAACTACATTTTCTACGGTGTACGTGAATTTGGTATGTCGGCAATCATGAATGGTATTGCACTTCACAAAGGCTTCGTACCTTATGGTGCAACTTTCTTAATGTTCATGGAGTACGCGCGTAACGCGGTACGTATGGCAGCATTAATGAAGCAGCCAAGCATCTTTGTTTATACTCACGATTCAATTGGTCTGGGTGAAGATGGTCCGACGCACCAACCGGTTGAGCAAATTGCCAGCATGCGCTTAACACCTAACCTAGTAAACTGGCGTCCATGTGACCAAGTTGAGTCTGCAGTTGCTTGGCAGCAAGCGATTGAACGCAAAGATGGCCCAACATCACTTATCTTTACTCGCCAAGGTTTAGAGCAACAAGCACGTGACGAAGCACAAGTTGCTGCAATTAAGCAAGGTGGTTATGTGCTTAGCTGTGACGGTAACCCTGAGCTTATTTTGATTGCTACAGGTTCAGAAGTACAGTTAGCAGGAGATGCTGCGAAAGAGTTACGCTTACAAGGCAAGAAAGTACGTGTTGTGTCTATGCCTTCTACTGATGTATTTGATGCACAGTCAGCTGAATATAAAGAAAGCGTTTTACCAGCTGCAGTAACACGTCGTGTTGCCGTTGAAGCGGGTATTGCTGACTACTGGTTCAAGTATGTTGGTTTAAACGGCGCGGTGGTTGGTATGTCAACATTTGGTGAGTCAGCACCTGCAGGTGAACTTTTTGAGCACTTCGGCTTCACAGTTGATAATGTGGTCGTACAAGCTAACCGTTTATTTGCTTAATCAATAAAGTAAATTAAATGATTTGAAACCCGCACTTGTTGCGGGTTTTTTATTGAAAAAATTCTTAATATAAACCTTAAAGCTCCCTCCTTTATCTGAAAGTTATTACATCATAGCAATTTCGATTTCGCAAAGTGCGATGCAAATAAGTAAAGTCACCAGCTTACTGATTGCTAACTTATTGAAAAAGTTAAGTTAGGCTGTTGGTATAATTTAAGCTTGTTTCCCCATACTTTTATTTTAGGGAACTAAAGATGAAACAAAAAATATTCAGTGTTCTTATCGGTGTTGCCTCTCTACCCAGTTTTGCAGTTACGGTTGGTGGGATTGATTTTAATTACTTAAACGGGGTCCTACCCACAGACACACTCAGCTATAGCGTAAAAGGTAAGCCTCTCACCAATATTTCCAATGTTGGGTCGCAATTACCTACAGATGTTCTTACCAATATCTACTCAATGTTGCCAGAGGGACAATATGTAAATACAGCGTTTATCGACAGTAATTTGCTTAGCAATATAGTAATTAAAGATGAAAGTGAACTCGATGAGACATTTGTAACTGCCACCGCCAATGTGACATTTTTAAATGAAGGGGCTGGGTATAGAAACACGCTAGGCTATTTTGTCTTTGATGCTGATAATCCGCCCCAGAGTATTGCTGATATATCGCAGCATACGATTATTTTCCCAAATAGCTCAAAGCCTGGTGAGGGGGAAATGTTGCAAGGTGATAGGATGGAACTCGGACTAGATTTGCAACCTGGCCAGGCACTTGGATTCTTTGTTATTCCTAACGGTTGGGGATGGGCAGGCAGTCTAGGTAACATAGTCAATCTAGGACCATGGAATACGCCCTTCTATAGTGTCCCAGCTTTAAACCCTGAAGCAGATGAAATCAATGAACACAATGTGGTGTTTTACGATGCACAAAATGAATTTTTTGTGATCGGATTTGACGATCAACATCGCTCGCAAGGCGATAATGACTTCAATGATTTGTTATTTTCGGTAGAAGTGACACCAAGTTATGCTGTACAAGGCGTAAATGAAAATGGTTCAGTCGATTCAGGTACATACCAGCTGTTGGAACAAACAGATTCGTCAGTCACAAATACCAGCTACTACCCAAGTCAAAGTGGTTATGCGACTTTGGCTTTTGAGGATAAATGGCCAAAAATGGGCGACTATGATTTTAACGATGTTGTTATTAAATATCGCATGTCGCAAACATTTAATAATCAAAATAGAATGATAGAGCTTGTGATTGACTATCAATTAGTTGCCACAGGTGCATCCTTCCATAATGGGTTTGCGATTCACATACCAGACGTCGATACAAGCGCAGTAACCTCTGCAGTTATGACCTATAACGGTGAAGAGATTAGTAATAACTTTTTGGAAGCAACAAATAAGTTAAACATGAAGTTACTCGATGATAATAGTACGTTTGATGAAGCTTATGATGTGGCAAGAGAGCTGGCGAATACGAATTGCCAGTTCTATAGAACCATGCCGAGTTGTATAGAACCCGCGATGGATTTTTTCAAAGTTACTCTTACTTTTGACCCGAGCCAAATGCCTTCGACTGTTTCTCTCCCACCATTTGACCCATATATTTATGCGCTTGATGGACAATATCATGGGCCTTACGGAACGCGTAACTGGGAAGCGCATCTTAAACAGTTTTCCGGTAGTGAATTATTTAATAATGAGCTATTTGGTCAAGTAGATGATGCAAGTCAAACGCCTAACTACTTTATTAATGCCAATCAATTTCCATGGGCACTCAATATCACCAGTGATTGGAAGCACCCAAAAGAAAGTGTTGATATTAGAAATGCTTACCCCAAGTTTGCTGATTGGGTTACTTCTTCGGGTGAACAAGAGAAGTCTTGGTATTTGCTTGAAAATGCAACTAAGACAAAACTTTACGAGCAAGAGTAGGAGACAAGCATGAAAAATTTATTAACATCGACCCTACCAAGTCTTTTTGTGCTAACTGTTTTATCAGCATGCGGAGGTGGCTCTGAAAATACTCAAGAAGCCCCACAAACAAGCGTAAATAATACCACCGCGACCGTTCAAGAAAATAAAGAGCCAAGCACTCAGGATTTAGTTGCTGCCTCAGATTTTGATTTTAGGACTGATATGAAAGTTGAAGTAACTGTGTCCGGATTGAAATCAGAAAGCGGCAAACTTGTCTTTTATCATGGTGTAGGATTTCATGATGAAAAGACTAACATCTATTATCCAGCCTATGAGAATCGATTAACTTCAATGTTTGCTTTGAATGGCTCTAGTCAATCAATGCAGGTAGATGGTAATTGGGAATATTTAACCGTAGAGTGGTTACCGATGGATGCTGGAATAAGTGAAGTCTATAAAGTGATTAAACTCACTGGTGATAGCAGTTACTCTCTAAAGTTTGAGTAGTTTACTTAACTGATATGTAGTGACAAGAAAAGACGACAATGAATGGTCGTCTTTTTTGTGTTTATTTTGGATTCTTTGATAAATATAAAAAATTTATTAAATTAAAAAGTACTTAAGTTTCAATCAAGTTTTGAAAGCGGTGTAGTGATGAAGAAGGATGATATTAAACTGGTTAATACAGTACCAGAACAGTTAGCCATCTTAGAGGGATGGGAGCAGCAAGCTGGTGTAGGTGAATTTATCTTGGCCAACTCCAAAGAGCAGCACTTGGTTAGTATGCAAGAGCCCACAATTCAATACCTGTCAGTTCTTCAAAATGAACGCTTGGTGGGCTTTATTATTCTTGCTTTGGAGCCCAATAACACTATTGAGTTTAGGCGCATAGTGATAGGTCATCGCGGTGCTGGAATAGGGCAGTTGGCTATTCGAGCTATGGAGCAATATTGCCTTGAGCACTTCGCTTGTCAGCGTATTTGGTTAGATGTGTTTGACTTCAATGAGCGAGGGCAACACATCTACAGTAAACTTGGCTATCAAGAATTTAAACGCTGTCAGCATGGAGTGCATCAGTTGCTATTCTTCGAAAAGTATTTTTAATTTGCTTTGGCATAATCACTCGGTGAAATGCCAAAGTAGCGGGTAAATTCGCGACTAAACTGAGTGGCGCTTTCATAACCGACTTGCGCAGCGGCTTGCTTTACTTTGATCCCTTGATCTTGTAATAAGTCTCTCGCTTTAGATAATCTGAGCTTCTTTACGTATTGAATAGGGGAAGATGCGGTTATTTGTTTAAAGTTACGGTGAAACGTAGAGGCGCTCATATTTGCCATACTCGCGAGTTGTTCAACATCTAGCTTGTCATCATAGTGATTATGCAGGTGTTTAAGCGTACGCTCCATTTTAGACATATGCGTATTATGTGAAACTAAATCAAATAAAGGCGACGCTTGTGGGCCTTGTAATACGTGATAAAAAACCTCTCGAACCAAGCCTTTCCCAATAATGTCAGATTGTAACTTTGATCCTAAACAGTCAACTAATCGGGTTAGCGTGCAAGATAAGGCATCTGTATTTTCACTGACAAATAGGCCTTTTGCATTGCTCTTTTTATCGCTGCCATTTAGCTTACCATGTTCATCAAAGACCCTAACTAACTCCCCCAGTACAGACATGTCAAAGTCGATGATTAATGACAATAAAGGATTGTTGTTTGTAAGCTGTGTTTCACATTCTGCAGGTAAAGGCACGGTGAGTACCAAATAATTATCTGGGTTATAGGTATAAATTCGCTCATCGAAAAAGACCCGTTTTTGCCCCTGCAGAACGAAAATAATACCTTGGCTGTAACACAGTGGCGTTCTTTGTGCGCTTTCACTGCTCTTATAGATACCAACGCCGTTAATAAATGTCTGGTTGTAGCCTTCAGAGGGCGCTAATAGTTCGAGTTGTTTAATGAGTGATTGCATCATTCGTCACCAAATTATGTCATGGAGTAAGTATATCAAGGATAAAAGCGTTTTTGAGTTGTTTTCTTATGGGTGAGAGTTTTAGGCATGAAATTGATGGTTTAAGTCATTTTAATAAAGCTGTGAGTTGCTATTCTGTACTTAACAAAACACTTAGGGGCACATTATGCAAAACTTTGATTTTTACAATCCGACTCGAATCGTATTTGGTCAAGATAGACTGGGTGAACTAGATAAACTTATCCCAGCATCGGCAAAAGTACTTGTTTTATATGGTGGTGGTAGTGTTAAGCGCTTTGGCACCCTAGAAAAAGTGGTCAGTAATTTAGGTGAACGCGAAGTAACAGAGTTTGGTGGTATTGAGCCAAACCCACAATTTAAGACTTTAATGAAAGCGGTAAAAGTGGTGAAAGAGAACAACATCGACTTTTTACTGGCTGTTGGTGGTGGCTCAGTGATGGATGGCACAAAATTCATCGCCTTAGCAGCGAATGCTGATAAAGATCATCATACATTATTGTTCCACGGCTTTAATCCTGTGCCAGTTGAAAAAGCGGTGCCACTTGGTTGTATTGCGACTTTGCCTGCGACAGGTTCTGAAATGAATGCATTTTCTGTGGTGACCTACAATGAGCAAAAATACCCAATTACATCGCCACTAGTGTATCCACAGTTTTCAGTGCTAGATCCAGACTTTACTTTCTCTTTACCAAGAGAGCAGGTGGCGAATGGCGTAGCAGATGCATTTGTGCACGTAGTTGAGCAGTACCTGACTCAGCCTGTCGGCGCAAAAGTGCAAGATAGGTTCTCTGAGGGGATTTTAAAAACCTTAATTGAAGATGGCCCGATGACTTATCAAAGTGATGATTTAGCGGCTCGTAAGAACTTTATGTGGTCAGCTACATCTGCTCTGAATGGTATTATCGGTGTTGGTGTACCGCAAGATTGGTCAACTCACATGATTGGTCATGAGTTGACCGCGATGTTCGGTATTGCACATGGTCGTACACTTGCCATTGTTCTTCCAAGCTTATTAAGAGCACGTAAAGCGCAAAAACATGACAAGCTAGTACAATTTGCTGAGCGTGTTTGGGACATCAAAGACGGCACTGAAGACGAGAAAATTAATCAGGCGATAGATAAGACAGAAGCTTTCTTCAACTCGTTAGATATTGTGACTGCACTGTCTCACTACGGTATTGATGATGAAGGCATTGATACGGTAGTAGCTAATATGGAAAAAATGGGATTAACTCAATTAAGTGAAACTGGTGATCTAACGTTAGATGTCGTTAAAGAGATACTGTTAGCAGCGAAGTAAATTTATTTTATAAAAAAGGAGCCGTTTGGCTCCTTTCTCGTTTAAGTATTCATTTTGTAATTTGAATAAAAGATTAAGCTAAATCTTCTTTATCGCCTAACCCTGCAGTAAGCTCTTCAATTAACTCTTTAATTTCTTCTGTGATTAAGATGAAATCGGCATCTAACTTAATGGCCATGTCTTCTTTTGGAATATCGGCATTTTGCTCTTTTAGCGCATCGGCATAGCTTAAGCGTTTTAATGTTCCGTCATTTTGTAAAATAAACTTCACACGTTCACGCCAATCAAGCGCAAGTTTAGTAACACGCTTACCATTTTCTAAGTGAGTTTTAATTTCATCGCTGGCTAAATCATGTTGCTTCAATTTAACTTGCGCACCGTTATCGTCAGGCTCTTGAAGTTCTGCATCTGAGCCAATCGCGAAACCGTCTGGGGCATTAAAGTGAGTTAACCAGTCAGTTAAAAACACATCTAAATCATAGTTAGCAAACGCAGGTACCACAGGCAGTGTGCCTAATGACTTTCTTAGTAGTGCGAGTAACTCTTCGGCCTTATTAAAGCTTGCACTGTTTACAATAACCCAGCCATTTACTTGATCAATAAAAGCAAATTGTAGGCTCGATTTTTTAAACGCTTGAGGAAGCAATGTGCTTAAGATGTTCTCTTTAAGCTCATCTTTTTCTTTTTTCTTAACAGGGCGGTTTTCTTCACGCTCAATTAATTCAATTTTTTCAGCTAACATGTCGTTGATAACTGAAGCTGGAAGCACCTTCTCTTCACGTTTTGCACACACTAAAATGCTTTTTTCAGAGAAGTGCGATAAAGTTTGCCCGTGTTTACCAAATGCTTTAGTCCAGCCAAAGGTATTCATTTCTTGACTGCCACAAGGGCGGAATACGTCTTGCTCTAAGGCTTGTTCAAAGTCTTCTTGGTTATATGAAACGTCTTGTTTGAATCTGTAACAGATCAGGTTGCTGAACCACATATTGTTATTATCCACTGATTTTAATGTTGGTTATGATAGCAATATTTATTTTGCTTGGGGGATAAAATTAAGCCCCGAATAATCAGGGCTTAACTCAATTAAATAAAGCTGTATTTTAATCGAACATATTAGTTGGCTGTTGCAGTGTTTTCGGGAATCGGATCATATAGCTTAAACCTTTACCTTCTTCGCTACTCACTTCGATTTCACCGTTTAAGGTCTGTTTAACTAAATTTAAGGTGATGTGTGTGCCTAAGCCACTGCCACCTTGATCACGCTTAGTGGTAAAGAAAGGGTCGAACAACTTTTCTAGTTGAGTCTGGCTGACACCACGACCATTGTCCTTGTAATGAATAACCACATCGTCGTTATCATTTTTAATTTCAATATTAATCTCACCCTGATCAATACCTTCAAAACCATGAATAAGAGAGTTCATAATCAAGTTGGTAAAAATCTGGCTAATTGCACCCGCAGGCAAGTTCAATTGTAGGTCTTCAGGACATTCAACATTAATCGCATGCTTGGTTTTCTTTAATTTAGGGTGCAACGAGCGAATAACCTCAGCAAGATATTGCTTCAAATTAATATTACGCACAGCCTCACTTGCTTGGTCTACTGCAATCTGCTTGAAGCTCGCGACTAGTTCAGAGGCTCTATCTAAATTGGTAGTCAGTAAGCTGGTGCTTTGCTTAGCGTCGTTAATAAACTCTTCAAGTGCTTTTGGAGAAAGTGTTTTGTCTTTATAAGCGGCTTCAATTTGTTCTAACCGTTCTTGCAAAAATGAGGTTGCTGTAACACCGATACCAACAGGTGTGTTAATATCGTGCGTAATACCAGCAACTAAACCACCAAGTGCGGCCATTTTTTCAGAGCCAACAAGACGTTCTTGGGCCATGTTTAATTCATCTAAGTAACGCTCAAGTTCTTTTTGCTTGGTTAGCAACTCTTGCTCAGTTTGACGACGTAAGTCGATTTCTTCTGTGAGCGTGAGCTTTTGTTTTTCAAGCTCGTATTTTTGCTGCTGCAAATCCATCATAGCCTGGCTGAGGTTAGAGGTTTTTCGAGCGACTTCTTGTTCTAGTTGTAAATTATGTTGATCTAACTTTTCGTTACTGATTAATAATTCTTTTTGCGTGTCATCAAGTTGATTTCGATAGTCACTGACTTTGTCTATCAGTTTATTGAATGCTTCCTCCATGACTTTTAACTCATTGCGTTCCGTTGTACCAATGTCAATGCGTTGGCCGTCAATGTCGTCGTTTAATTCAAATGCTTCTATCTGTTCAGTTAAGTCAGTAAGTGGCTCGGTCAGTAATTTTCTAAACGCGATTAAGAATAAGATGATTAAGAAAGTAGTTTTAACGACTGCATTACCAAGCAAGAAGTAAATCGATAGCATAATGCGGCTGAGTACAACTTCTCGGCTTGAGAAGAGTGTGACATCACCAACTTGTGTAGCTCGACCAGAAAACTCAAAAATTAAGGGAAAAGTATAACCAAACAGTCCTGAGGGCGTATCTTCAATGATGGCTTCTTCTTGAACGAGTTGTTGGCTGTATAACTCATGAATATCTAGAGAACGACCCAGTTGAGAGATAATCTCACCACTGTCGTCACGTACGATAATGCCTTCAATCATAGGGATTGCTAACAAGCCCTCTGCGGTGGTAACCGTTTGCTTGGTGTTTAATTCCCAAATAGCACGCGTTAAACTACGGCTAAAGGTCTTTTGCAACATGGTTAGCTCATTCTGAATATAGTTTTTAGTATTTATATACTCAGTAACAACCTGACCACATGTGACAAGGAAAGTTAACAAAAAGTAAACCGATAGCACATTCGTAAGTAGCTTTTTGGATAGGCTTTTTTGCAGCATGAATGAAGCTAGGCTCCCTGATTTCGTTTAAAGCGATACGTCTGTAGTTAAACTTAGCTAATAAAGGCGTAAAAATAAATATTTATCTGGCATTATTGTTTACATTGCCTTTGTTTGGTTAGATATTATATCGAACTTATTTAGTGCTTTAAGATGAATATGTTATAAGGCATTTTAAATAAGGTGCTAGTAGTAGGTTAATTTCGAGTGAATGAGTTTAAAAGATGAGCTTTACTATTTTGGTCTGTGATGATTCTGTGGTTGCCAGAAAACAAGTGATTCGCTGCTTGTCATCAGCGTTTGATGCAACAATCTTGCAAGCGAAAAATGGTGTAGAAGCGTTAGAGGTTTTAAATAATCACCAGGTTGATTTACTTTGCCTTGATTTAACCATGCCAGAATTAGATGGTGTAGGTGTATTACAAGCCGTGAAATCTCAAGTTATCGAAACTTTTGTTGTAGTCATATCTGCGGATATTCAACCAGAAATGAAAGCGCGAGTGGAGCAACTTGGTGCAATCTCTTTTATCGAAAAGCCCGTTAAATCTGATGTTTTATTAGACGTTTTGCATACTTATGGCCTTAGGTAGCTAGGTTTTTTAGGCTAGCCTTTTTACTTCCTAGTTTTCTCTATTTAACTTATAAAGTTATACTAAGGTCTAATTTTTCCTTTCTTTAAATCAAACTTGAGTTTTTTGCATAATAATTTCATAAAAAGACGGTTGCATGGTGTCTGATTTTCGGGCAGTCTAATAATTATGAAAACAATGAATTTAATTACGACCATTATTACAACCACCATCCTAACTGGATAGTGGCATAGGTCGTTGCGCATTAGAAAAAGGCCTGTGTTCACTACGAACACAGGCCTTTTTTCGTTTTTGGAATGAGGAAAAATTATGCGAGTTTTAAAATTTGGCGGCTCTTCGCTCGCCGACTTTGATTGTCTCAAACGGGTCAAGCAATTGATCGAGTCTCAAGCAGGCGAGCAAGCTTTGGTTGCTCTTTCAGCCCCTGGTGGTATGACAGACCAACTTGTTGAGTTAGCCAAGCTTGCTGAGCAAGGTGCTGATTACAGTGCTCAGTGGCAGGTTTTGCTAAATCGCGCAGACAGTTTGAAGCGTGAAGTCGAGCAGTTAGACTCAGTTGTCGCTCATTGGCCAAGCTTTGCTGAGCTTAGTGATAAGCTAGCTGGGGTTAAATTACTTAAGCACTGCCCTGAGCAAGTTAATGCCTTTGTGATCAGTTTTGGAGAGCGAGTGAGTGTTGCACTTATGGTTGCCATGCTAGGTCATAGGGCTACATACCTAGAAGCAACGGAATGTATCGAGACTCAGGGCGGGTATCTTGATGCTGAGGTCAACTTAGTCGCGAGTGAACAGCGCTTTGCTGAAGTTCTAAAATCGCAATCAGCAGACTTTTATATTATGCCGGGGTTTACTGGGGTTAATAACCAAGGTGAACTAACAACTCTTGGTCGCAACGGCTCAGATTATTCTGCTGCAGTAGCTGCTGCTTGTTTAAAAGCCGAAGTGTGCCAGATTTGGACAGATGTTGATGGCGTTTATAATGCCGATCCGCGTTTTATTAAAAAAGCCAGCAAGGTAGATAGCTTATCTTATAAAGAGGCGATGGAGCTGTCATATTTTGGCGCTAAAGTTTTGCATCCAAAAACGATCTTACCGTGCGCGAAAGTTGGCGTGCCATGTGAAATTAAAAATACCCATAATCCTGATGTGCCAGGTTCTGTGATCTCAAATGAATGCCAGAGCGACGAAACTGTTAAAGCCATTTCATCGCTAGAGAATTTGGCGATGTTGACGGTGTCAGGCCCCGGCATGAAAGGCAAAGTTGGTATGGCTGCACGTGTTTTTAGTGCGCTTGCCAATGATAATGTTTCTATTGTTTTGATCACGCAGTCATCGTGCGAGTTCAGCATCAGTTTCTGTGTGCATGAAGAAGATTTAAATTTAGCTTTAAGTGCCCTAGAGCAAGCATTTGAACTTGAGTCGCAAGCTGGATTAATTGAGCCTGTACAAGTGCAGCGTGAACTTGCCATCGTGACTTTGGTAGGTGATAACATGAAAGCACATAAAGGACTTGCAGCTAAGTTCTTTGATTCTCTGGCACAAGCGCAAGTTAATATCGTAGCGATTGCTCAAGACTCTACTGAAAGTGCGATTTCTGCGGTGGTCGATGGTGCACTGTGCAATGACGCAGTGAAAGTCTGTCACGAAAATTTCTTCACTCATGTGCCTTCAATTGATGTGTTTTTATTAGGCTGTGGTTTAGTCGGTCAAGAACTGGTTAAGCAACTTGAAAAACAACAAGATTGGCTGGCAAAGCGCAATATAAAGCTTAACCTTTATGGTGTGGCTAATTCACGGAAGCTTTTACTTGATGCAAACGGCATCGCATTTGATGCATGGCAAGCTCAGTTAAAACAACAAACATCAGGTTTCGAATTGGCTAAGGTAGAGCAGTTTGTTAGAGAAAATCACCTTATAAACCCTGTGCTGGTGGATTGTAGCTCGTCACAACAACTAGCAGATCAATACTATAACTTTTTAGATGCGGGCTTCCATGTGGTTGCTGCAAATAAAAAAGCCAATACGGGCAGTTTTGACTACTACCAGTCTTTAAAAAGTGCTGCGCAAAAACGCCAGCGCAAATTCTTATATGAAACAAACGTAGGTGCAGGTCTACCGGTGTTAGACAACTTGCAGCTACTTTTTGGTGCCGGCGACGAGTTATTGTCATTTAACGGTATCCTTTCTGGTTCACTCTCATACATGTTCGGTGTACTTGAAGATGGCTTAAGTTTGTCAGAAGCGACTGCAAAAGCGAAAGCGAATGGCTTTACAGAACCCGATCCCCGTGATGATTTATCGGGTACTGATGTTGCGCGTAAGCTTTTGATCATCGCTCGTGAATCAGGCCTTGAATTAGAGTTGTCAGATATTGAAGTTGAAGCGGTTGTTCCTGAGTCATTTGCGCCAGGTACAAGTGTTGATGAGTTTATGGCTAAGCTACCTGAACTTGATGCGTCATTTGCTGACAAAATTCAAAGTGCCGCGAGTGAAGGCAAGGTGTTGCGCTATGTCGGCAGCATCGAAAACGGTAAATGCAAAGTAGGTATAGAAGCGGTTGATAAGCAGCATGCACTTTATGATATCCGTGATGGTGAAAATGCTTTGGCAATTTTAAGCCAATACTATCAACCACGCCCATTTGTTATTCGCGGTTATGGTGCGGGTGCGGAAGTGACATCGGCAGGTGTCTTTGCTGACATTTTAAAAACACAGTCGCGTTAAGGAGTCGTTATGATTAGTTTTTATGCACCAGCGTCTATCGGCAACTTTTGTGTTGGCTTTGATTCATTAGGTGCTGCGCTTGCGCCTATAAATGGTGAGCTACTGGGTGATGTGGTGAATGTTAAAGCGGCAGAGCAAGACACGTTTATTTGCTCTGGTCCTTATGCCGATAAATTACCGGGAGAGGCCCACGAAAACTTGGCCTATCAGTGCTTAGTTCACTTTCGTGAACATGTGGCACCTAGTATGCCGGCGGTCTATCTTGAGCTTGAGAAGCGGTTACCAATTGGTTCAGGTCTAGGCTCGAGCGCCTGCTCTGTAGTGGCAACTTTTGCTGCTTTGAATGAGTTTGCAAAAACGAATCTTAGTCAAGTCGAGCTGATTGAATTAATGGCAGATTTTGAAGCTAAGGTGAGCGGCGCTCGTCACTATGACAACATCACACCTTGTTATTTAGGTGGTTTACAATTGACCGCTGATCTTGTGCCTAACAAAGCCTTATCTGTGCCTGTTAACTCTGAGTGGTACTATGTCGCGGCATACCCGGGCTTTGCGCTAAATACAGCAAAAGCACGTGCAGTACTGCCAAAGCAAAGAAGCAGCTCAGAAACTATTGAATTTGCGCAGCGTTTGTCGAGCTTTTGCCTTCTGATGCAAACTGAGCAATTCGATTTAGCGCTCTCTCTGATGAAAGATGAGATGGCAGAGCCGTATCGATGCTCTTTAATAGCTGGGTTTGCACAAGCTAAAACAGCGTTACCTGAACTTGGTGCTGAGCTTGTGAGTATTTCAGGTGCTGGCCCTACACTCTTTACGATTTGTAAAACAAAGCAAGCGGCAGAGCAGTGCCAAGCTTGGCTAAACGAACACTATATTAATGAACACGGTTTTAGTCATATTTGTAAGCTAGACCAACAAGGCACGCGTGCCATTTCACAAGGAGAATAATCAATGCAACTTGTAAACTTAAAAGATGCCACGCAGCAAGTGTCTTTCACTACGGCAGTTAAAACAGGCCTTGGCCGTAATCAAGGTGTATTTTTTCCAGAGCAACTGAGCAAATTAGAAAATATCGATGCTTTACTTGAAAAGCCATTTGTTGAAAGAAGCGTGGAAGTATTGAGTCACTTAATTGGTGATGAGTTGCCAAAAGATACGTTAGCCGAGATGGTTGAGCGTGCTTTTAATTTTCAGGCGCCGCTTAAGCAAATTGGTGACAAGCAATATTGCTTAGAATTATTCCATGGGCCAACGTTGGCGTTTAAAGATTTTGGCGGCCGTTTTATGGCTGAATGTATTGGTTTATTTAATCAAGGTGAGCGTGTCACAATTTTAACTGCGACCAGCGGTGATACAGGTGCAGCGGTAGCACATGCTTTCTATAACAAGCCAAATGTTGATGTAGTTATACTTTATCCAGAAGGCAAGATCTCGCTCGCTCAACAAAAGCTCTTCACGACGTTAGGTGGAAATATTCATTGTTACGCAGTAGAAGGCAGCTTCGATGATTGCCAAGCATTGGTTAAACAGGCGTTTTTAGATGATGAAATGAAAGAAAAGCTGGGCTTAAATTCTGCCAACTCTATCAATATCAGCCGTCTAGTTGCGCAAGTATGTTATTACTTTGAAGCCGTTGCGCAATTACCTGCAGAGCAAAGGGGTAAAGTGCATGTTTCTGTACCAAGTGGTAATTTTGGAAATGTGTGTGCAGCTATGATAGCCGCAGCGCTGGGTTTACCTATTGCAAACTTGTCTGCAACCACGAATCAAAATGACACTGTACCACGTTACATGGCATCAGGTGAGTGGTCGCCAAATGCCACATTAGAGTCGTTATCAAATGCAATGGATGTGAGTAAACCTAATAACTGGCCTCGCGTTGAGACTATGTTGGAACGCGGTGATTTCGATAAACATGAGTTTTATTCAAGAAGTGTCTCAGAAAGTCGCACGCAAGCGGTAATGAAAGAGATTGCTGCAGCGGGTTACGTGATGGAGCCGCATACCGCCATTGCACTTGAAGGTCTGACTTTAGATAAAGCTGAAGATGCTGTGGGGATCTGTTTGGCTACGGCGCACCCTGCTAAGTTTAAATCTTCGGTAGAAGAGGTGCTTGAGCAAGAGATTGCAATGCCTAGCGTGTTGCAAGATGCCTTAGATAAAAAGTGTTTAGCGGAGCCAATGCAAGCTGATTATATGCAATTGAAAGCGGCTGTTTTTGCTAAATTACTGTAATTATTAATCGCCAAGGGTGAGCCTTTGTAGACTTAAAAAGTTTGCCAAACTCACCCTATATAAATAACACTTATTTATTCCCTTCTTATCCATTTGTTTTTTTAATGTTTAAATAAAAAAATATCATTACATAAACACTGTGAAATAAATTCAATCCCTGTTTAAATATGCTCAAGCCGAAATTATAGGCATCGGACGCATAACTGCGTACAATACAGCTTTTACTACCCTAAACGTGTACCTAGGAGACCCCATGTTAGAACGTAACATGAACATTGCAGATTTTGATCCTGAATTAGCAAATGCGATTGCACTTGAAACGACTCGTCAAGAAGAGCACATCGAGCTTATCGCTTCTGAAAACTACTGTAGCCCACGTGTTTTAGAAGCTCAGGGTTCTCAATTAACTAACAAATATGCTGAAGGTTACCCAGGTAAGCGTTACTACGGTGGTTGTGAGCACGTTGACGTTGTTGAGCAACTGGCTATTGACCGTGCCAACGAGCTTTTCGGTTCTACTTATGCAAACGTACAACCACACGCTGGTTCACAAGCAAACGCGGCAGTATTCCAAGCGCTTCTTCAGCCACACGACACTGTATTAGGTATGAGCCTTGCGCACGGTGGTCATTTAACACACGGTTCTCACGTAAACTTCTCTGGTAAAACGTACAACGCTATCCAGTACGGTCTAAACGAAGAAACAGGTGAGATCGATTACGCACAGGTTGAAGCTTTAGCACTTGAGCACAAGCCAAAAATGATCATCGGTGGTTTCTCAGCATACTCAGGTATCGTTGACTGGGCTAAATTCCGTGAAATCGCTGACAAAGTAGGTGCTTACCTATTAGTTGATATGGCACACGTTGCAGGTCTTGTTGCTGCTGGTGTTTACCCAAGCCCAGTACCTCACGCACACGTTGTAACGACTACGACGCACAAAACTTTAGCGGGTCCTCGTGGTGGTCTTATTATCTCAGCTTGTGATGACGAAGACATCTACAAGAAGCTAAACAGCGCAGTATTCCCTGGTGGTCAAGGTGGTCCTCTATGTCACGTTATCGCTGGTAAAGCGGTAGCCTTCAAAGAAGCACTACAGCCAGAGTTCAAAACTTACCAAGAGCAAGTTGTTAAGAATGCACAGGCAATGGTTGCTGTTCTTCAAGAGCGTGGCTATAAAGTTGTTTCTGGTAAAACAGACAACCACTTATTCCTACTAGACCTAATCGACAAAGACATCACAGGTAAAGATGCTGATGCGGCACTTGGTCGTGCTAACATCACTGTGAACAAAAACTCAGTACCAAACGACCCACGCTCACCGTTTGTAACGTCTGGTCTTCGTATTGGTTCTCCAGCTATCACGCGTCGTGGCTTCAAAGAAGCTGAGTCAGCAGAGCTTGCAGGTTGGATCTGTGACGTACTAGACAACATCAACGATGAGTCAGTACAAGCAGAAGTAAAAGAGAAAGTAAAAGCTATCTGCGCTAAATTACCAGTTTACGCGTAATTTCGCTCACAAAATCAAAGAATTTTGTTATGATTAAGGCCGCATTTGCGGCCTTTTTTATATTTTTTTCACAAGTGATTATCTATGCATTGTCCATTTTGCACCGCTAAAGAAACAAAAGTCATTGATTCCCGTTTAGTCGGCTCAGGCCATCAAGTCCGTCGCCGCAGAGAATGCGTGTTATGTCATGAGCGCTTTACGACGTTTGAAGGTGCCGAATTAGTCATGCCGCGGGTAATTAAACAAGATGGTTCTCGAGAGCCATTCAATGAAGACAAATTACTAAATGGTCTGCACCGCGCGTTAGAGAAACGCCCGGTTAGCACAGAGCAAATTGAAGAAGTCGTACATCAAATTAAATCGCAAATTCGTGCTACGGGTGAGCGTGAAGTGGCAAGCCATATGATTGGTGAATGCATTATGGAAGCGCTGAAAAAGCTCGATAAAGTGGCCTATGTCCGCTTTGCTTCCGTATACCGCTCATTTGAAGATATTAGAGAGTTTGGCGAGGAAATCGCGAGGCTTGGAGATTGATGTTCAGCGAGCAAGATAAAGAGTTTATGCAGCAGGCCATCGCGCTTGCTGCAAAAGGCCGTTTTACCACCTCACCTAACCCAAATGTGGGCTGTGTCATCGTAAAAGACGGCGATATAGTTGGTCAGGGCTATCACCAAAAAGCGGGTGAAGGTCATGCCGAAGTTCACGCATTAAAGATGGCTGGAGACAAGGCAAGAGGCGCAACGGCTTACGTTACCTTGGAGCCATGTAGTCATTATGGTAGAACCCCGCCTTGCGCAAAAGGTTTAATCGATGCTGGAGTTAGCCGCGTTGTTGCCGCTATGGTCGATCCTAACCCAGAAGTTGCAGGTCGCGGTTTACGTATGTTAGAAGAAACAGGTATTGAGACTGCAGCAGGTTTATTTGAGCAAGAAGCAAGAGCACTGAACCCGGGTTTTCTAACTCGAATGGAAACGGGCTTACCTTATATAAGTTGTAAATTGGCTGCGAGTCTAGATGGCAAAACCGCATTAAAAAATGGTGAGAGTAAGTGGATCACCTCAAGTGCAGCCCGTCAAGATGTACAGTTGTTACGTGCTGAACATTGCGCCGTGTTATCGGGTGCCGATACAGTGCTGTTTGATGATGCCAAATTGAATGTACGACTTTCAGCAGAGCAGCTTAAGCTTGCTGAGGGGTTGTCAGTTCGCCAGCCTATTCGAGTGATCATCGATTCTCAAAACCGTTTGTATCCAGATTTAGCATTATTCTCAATTAATAGTCCTATTATAATTTTAAGAACAAAAGCTGATACAACGCACCAGTGGCCAGAACATGTTACAGAGCTGTTGGTTGACTCTATTAATGGTAAGGTTGATATCAAAAAAGCGTTAAAGCAATTAACCGCACATGGTATCAACAGTGTATTCGTTGAAGCAGGCGCGACGCTTGCGGGTAAGTTTCACGAATTAAATCTTATCGATAATTATATTCTTTATTTAGCACCTAAAATCATGGGTCAAGATGCGCGAGGTTTATTTAACGTGCCAGAGTTGACGCAGATAGCAGATGTACAGAGCCTACAATGGCACGATATTAAGCAAGTTGGCGATGATATTCGTTTAACAGCACGCAAAGTAGCGCAAAAAGGTTAAGTTTTATGTTTACAGGTATCATTGAAGCAACCGGTAAGTTGACTGAGTTGACACAAAATCAAGGCGACCTAACGGTTCGTGTAAGTAGCCCAAATTTAGACATGGGCGATGTACAGTTAGGCGATAGCATTGCTACAAATGGTGTGTGTTTAACGGTTGTTGAAAAATTTTCTGATGGTTTTCGTGCCGATGTTTCAAATGAGACCTTGAAATTGACGCAATTTGCTCAATATAAGCTAGGGCAAACAGTTAATTTAGAAAAAGCATTACAGCCTATTTCTCGTTTAGGTGGTCATTTAGTCTCAGGCCACATTGATGGCATTGCGACAGTCGTGGCGATTTCACCTAATGCCCGCGCAACCGAATATTGGTTAGAAGCGCCCAGTGAGCTGATGAAATATATTCCATATAAAGGCTCAGTAGCTATTGATGGTATCAGCTTAACTGTAAATGAAATTAAAGACTGTCAGTTTAAGCTGACAATTGTGCCGCATACAGCACAAGAGACAACCATTGCTGAATTTAAAGTGGGCAGTAAAATTAACTTAGAAGTGGATCAAATCGCACGTTATTTGGAACGCTTAGTACTTGGAGCTCAAGAGCCTGCACAAAGCTCTACTCTCACAATGAACTTATTGGCAAACGCAGGCTTTATTAAGTAGCGAATTAATTAAACAGGTAAATTATGAACTTGAACAGCGCACAAGAGATCATCGAAGACATTAAAGCCGGTAAAATGGTTATCTTGATGGATGATGAAGACCGAGAAAATGAAGGTGACTTAATCATCGCAGCCGAGCATATTTCAGCGGACGCCATAAACTTCATGGCAACCCACGGCCGTGGTTTAATTTGTTTAACCATGACTCAAGAGCGTTGTCAGCAAATTGATTTACCATTAATGGTGAGAAATAACGGCGCGCAATTCTCAACTAACTTCACTATGTCTATTGAAGCAGCAAAAGGTGTCACTACTGGTATTTCTGCCGCTGATCGTGCTCGTACAGTACAGGCAGCAGTGGCTAAAGGTGCAGTGCCAACAGACATCGTGCAGCCAGGTCATATCTTCCCAATTATGGCGCAACCTGGTGGGGTATTAACTCGTGCTGGCCATACAGAAGCAGGCTGTGATTTAGCGCGTTTAGCAGGTTTAGAACCCGCTTCAGTCATTGTTGAGATCTTAAACCCTGACGGTACCATGGCACGTCGCCCTCAGTTAGAAGTGTTTGCCAAAGAGCATGGTTTAAAAATTGGTACTATCGCTGACCTAATTGAATACCGTAACTTAAACGAGACAACTATCGAAAAAGTTGCGCAGTGTAAATTACCAACTGAATATGGTGAATTCGATTTAGTTACATATAAAGACACCATTGATAACCAGCTTCATTATGCTTTGCTCAAAGGTGAAGTTTCAGAAACTGATGCAACGCTAGTGCGTGTTCACTTACAAAGCACTTTTAATGATGTATTACTATCAGACAGAGGCGCTGATAGAAGCTGGAGTTTACATGGTGCGATGAAGCACATCAGCGAAAATAACGGTGTGTTGGTTATTCTGGGTAAACAGGAACAAACTGAAGACATCGAGCACATGGTAAAAGCATTTGCTGCGCAAGATGCGGGCGAAACTGTGAATCAGCGTAAATTCCAAGGTACCTCTCGTACCGTTGGTGTTGGCTCGCAGATCTTAGCTGATTTAGGCATTCAAAAAATGCGCCTAATGAGTATGCCGAAAAAATATCATGCACTTTCAGGTTTCCACCTAGAAGTCATTGAATACGTAGAGCCTAAATAATTGAATGAAAAAGCCCGTTGATGACAGCGGGTTTTGTTATTTGGGGTTAACCAAAACTGTGCTATTATGCGCGCCAATTTGGCAATTGCTTATTGCGTACTCGGCGCACTTTGATTGCAAAGTACGAAACATTAAGAAGATTAGGACCATCTAATGAAGATTATTGAAGGTAACAAATACGCTCCTGGCAAAAAATTTGCCATTGTTATTTCACGTTTTAATGATTTTATCGGTAGCAGCTTACTTGAAGGTGCTGTTGACGAGCTAAAGCGTGTTGGTGGTGTTAAAGAAGAAGACATCACTGTGGTATATGTACCAGGTGCCGTTGAGTTACCATTAGCAGCTAAGCGTTTAGCGATGAAGAAAGAGCACGATGCAATCATTGCATTAGGCGTTATCATCCGTGGTGGTACACCACATTTCGACCTAGTTGCTAACGAGTCAAATAAAGGACTAGCAAGCGTTTCATTAGACTATGATATTCCGGTAGCATTTGGTGTATTAACCACGGAAAGCATTGAGCAAGCCATTGAACGTGCGGGCACTAAGATGGGCAACAAAGGCGGCGAAGCAGCCCTTGGTGCACTAGAAATGGTGAACGTGCTAGAGCAAATTTAAGAGGATCCTCAGTGAAACCAGCAGCAAGACGTAAAGCACGTATATTAGCGCTTCAAGCCGTATACTCTTGGCAATTAAGTGGCAACCCGATTGCCGATATTGAGCAACAAATGTTGATCGAGAATGATGTATCTAAAGTAGACGTAGAATACTTTAAAGATCTTGCTCGCGGTGTTGCAGTAAACGTAAAACAATTAGATGAGCTTGTTAAGCCGCATCTTTCTCGCCCGTTTGAAGACTTAGATGAAGTTGAGCGCGCAGTATTACGTTTAAGTGCATACGAACTTAAGTTCCGTGAAGATGTACCTTACAAAGTAGCAATCAATGAAGGCATTGAGCTTGCGAAAATCTTTGGTGCAGAAGACAGCCATAAGTTTGTGAACGGTGTTTTAGACAAAGCAGTTAAAGCAGTTCGCAAATAAAGGCAAACAATTTGGAGAGCCGGCTTAGGCCGGCTTTTTTATGTATGAAGGAATTTGAGTTAATCAATCGATTTTTCACCGGCCGTGGTATTACTCGACGTGATGTAGACTTAGGCATAGGTGATGATTGCGCCCTAGTTACTATCCCCGAAGGCTGCCAATTAGCGGTCACCACAGATACGCTGGTTGAAGGCGTTCATTTCTTTTCTGATATTTCTCCTAAAGCCTTAGGACACCGAATTTTAGCGGTAAACTTAAGTGATTTGGCTGCAATGGGGGCAGAGCCTGCTTGGATCTCCATCGGCTTGACGCTACCTAATGTTGACGAAACTTGGCTGGAACAGTTCACAGAAGGTATGCACGATATTGCTGAGTATTATAACGTGCAACTGATTGGTGGTGACACCACGCAAGGTCCATTAACGATTACCGTGTGTGCTAAAGGTATCGTACCAAAAGGCAAAGCGTTGACCCGAAGTGGTGCTAAAGTGGGGGATTGGTTATATGTGACTGGCGACCTTGGAGATGCCGCTCTGGCAATTGAGGCACGTAAACAAGGCTGGGAACTCAGCGATACAGATCGCAGTTATGTTCAGAAAAAGTTTGATTTTCCAGCACCGCAAGTTGCAGCAGGTCAGGTTTTACGTGGCTTAGCGAATTCAGCCATTGATATTTCTGACGGTTTACTGGCCGATTTAAATCATATTCTGACCCACTCAGGTGTTGGTGCGACAATCCATGCTGATAAAGTGCCGCTTTCAACTGCGCTGAAAAATTTGCCAGATGAAGAAGTTCGTTTAATGCTGGCAATGGCTTATGGCGATGATTATCAGTTGTTGTTTACTGTGCCTGATAGTAATAGAGTTGCAGTAGAAAAGCGCTTGGCAGAATATGGGGTAAAACCAACCTGCATTGGGCAAATTAACGCAAATGCTGGCGATGTATCGCTACTTTATAAAGATAAACCTTGGCCATTTCCCGCAACTGGCTTTGAACATTTTAGTTAGGAGTCAGTTTGGCTAAGCAGTACAAATTTGATATTCGTAAACCCCACCAGTTTTTTGGTTTAGGTTTTGGTTTAGGACTTGCCCCATTTGCTCCGGGCACATTTGGCACTTTAGGTGCCTTACCACTTATTTTCATTACAGCTAGTTATCCATTATGGCTGCAATGTGTTTTTGCAGTTGTGATCAGTGTATTTGGTATTTGGGTTTGCGGACAAACGGCAAAAGATGTCCAAGTTCATGATCATCCGGCAATTGTGTGGGATGAAGTAGCAGGCTTTTACATTACCATGATAGGCGCAGCATTATCTTGGAAGGCACTCCTAGTTGGCTTTTTATTATTCCGATTTTTCGATATTGCCAAACCAGGTCCAATCAGAATGTTAGACAAAAAGCTGCATGGTGGCTTTGGGATCATGGCTGATGACATTTTAGCGGGTATTTTTTCGTTGATTTGTGTGCAAGCTTTGTTTAAAACTGGTTTCTTAGTAGCTTAATCAATAAAAGATTGTGAGTGTATGATCAAAAAAACCTTGCTAGTGTCTTTGCTGTTTATACTGATGAGTTTTTCAGTATCTGCTGCCATCAATGACTATATTGTGAAGCAATGGAATGTACAAAATGGCTTACCCTCGCAATCAATTAAAAGTTTGGTGCAAGACCAGCAGGGCTATGTATGGCTTGGCACTCAATTTGGCCTCAGTCGATTTGATGGCTATCAATTTCGAAATTTTACAACACAAAACACGCAATTCTTACAAACTAATGCCATTCATAAGCTACTGTTAGATAGACATGGTAAGTTATGGATAGGCACCAAACGCGGTCTACATCGATTAAACCCCCACACGCTTGATGTTCAGTCATTTAATATCAAAGGACCTATCCTAGATATTGTTGAGGACAAGCAAGGCGACATCTGGGTTGCAGGTAATGGCTTATTTTACATCGGCAATGACCAACAAGCACAACGTGCATTTGATTCAGCAGAAGACAATAAAAAGTTTCCTGTTAACCGCATTAATCAGATTGTAGGTAGTGTGTCTAAAATCGCCCAAGGCACCGATGGTCTATGGTTGGTGAATGAGCGTAATCTTTTAAAAATAACCAAATCAGCCACCAATCGTAGGGACGTATTTCGTCTAGAGCTTGGCTTTCGGTTAGCGCTACCAGAGCAATTAGCACAAACTATCGTGCATGATTTGGCATGGATTGAAGGGCGCTTGTATCTTGCCTCTGAACTCGGTGCTTACTTCTTAGATATAGACCAAGTGCTGAGACGTTATACCGAACTTGGCAATGGTGCTGTATATAAGTTTATGTACGACTCAGATACAGGGTTATGGGCATCTACTTCAACTCGTTTGATGTTCAGAGAGGGGATCTCTGATTGGCGTTATGTCGAACCAATTCATGCTGATCAGTCGATTTGGTTTTCAGATATGTTTAAAGACGCAGAAGGAAACATTTGGTTAGCCAGTCTGAACGAGGGGCTTTGGTTTGCGCATACAGGTAATATTGCGCGACACATGATTGATGGTAACAGTCAGCAAGGTATAACGGCAACGACCAAAGATAACCAAGGTCGAACTTGGATGGCATCAAGAAGTGGTGTCGGTTACTTGAATAATGATGATTCATTACAAGTGGTTATTGCCCCTGAAGAATTAAAAAACAGCACAGTATATGAGCTGGAATTTAGTGGTAATAGCTTGTTCATAGGCACTGAACGTGGTGCCATGATTTATGAGCAAGGGGTGCTACAGCTGTTACCGTTTCGAGAGTTACGACAAACGCCAGTATTAGCCATTACACCGTCGCAGCGAGGTGGAATGTGGATAGGTACGGGCAGTGGTATGTACCGTCTTGAGTACTCGGGTTTAACACCATTTGCTTACAATGCATTTTTAGGTAGTCAGTTTGTCACGTATATCAATGATCAGCCGAATGTCGGATTTATAGGCACCAACAAAGGAGCCTATCAATTTAATCAAAAAGGCATTGAAAAGCTTGGTGGGCAAACGTCTCTAGAGTCCGCTTATGTTACCAGTATTTTATACATTCAAGGTGTGGCGACTTTAGTTGGCTCTTGGAATGATGGGTTATTTTATCGAACAGCAAAGGGCGATTGGTATCAGCTTGATGCCTCAAATGGTTTACCTCATGGTTCAATTTCCTCGCTCTACTATGATCAGCAACAGGCGCTTATTTGGGTCAGTACTCGAAAAGGTGTTTACCGCTTACCTGCGGCGCAATTTACCCATCCAATAAACAATTTAAAAGTTGAGCAAGTTATTAGTCAATTTGACCGCCAACTCGATGGCAAAGTCGGTCGTTGCTGTTCTGGTTTCGGTGGTGATGCAGTATTAGAAAAGCAAGGTGCTATTTGGTATCCAAGCTCTCAAGGGGCAGTTGAAATTCCCAAGAATGTTGAACTATTTGGCTCTAAAGACTTATCACCAAAACTGGAAGAGGTGATCACGCAAGAGCGAGTGATAGTCGCAAGTAAATTTGCAGAGCTACTTAAACTTGATACCAGTGAACGAGATATCACGATTAACTACACCGCCATAGACTTTTATGCGCCAGCGAGTATCGAGTTTAGATATCGTTTAACTGGCAAAGAAAACACTGAATGGCGAGAAGTATTTAACCGTCGAGAAGCGATATATACGAACTTAGAGCCGGGTGTATATAACTTTGAATTACAAGTTAAGCGTAAAGGTGAAGGCTGGCAACAAGCTCGAAGCATTACACAGCGTATTGAGATCCCTAGACGTTTTGATGAAACGGTGTACTTTAGACTGTTAATTACGCTAGGGTTTGTTCTACTGTTTTATGTATTCTTTTGGATTTTTAGAGCTCAAGAGCGACGTAAGCAGCAAGCGCTTGAATCTTTAGTGGCAGAGCGCACCATGGCACTGCGTCAAGCGAACGACAAGCTTAACCAAGTGAATACTCAGATGAAACTAGTTAGCCATACAGATGAGCTCACAGGCCTCAAAAGCCGTCGTTTCTTATTCGATCAACTCCCTAAAGATGTCGAACACTACCAACGTAACTCAAAGTCATTACAGCAACAGAATAAGCGCCTGGTATTGCTTATTATCAATGTCGATAATTTTAGTAAAGTGAATGATGCCTATGGTCCGATTGGCGGTGATAGTTGTTTACAGCAACTTGCTACTTTATTGAACACCAGAACGCAAGGCTCAGATTATGTGGCTCGTTGGAGTGGTGATGAGTTCTTATTGTTGCTTCGCGACTTTAAGCGTGACGCAATTGAAACTTATATAAAAGAACTTTGCCGTGCAATTGCTGAATGTGACTTTCAATTGCCCAATGGTAAGGCGATTAATATGACAGTGTCTATGGGCTGGTCATTTTACCCACTGCCTCTGCTAGGAGGGCAAGTGATAAGTTGGGAGGCCTCTGTGAATTTGGCGGATGTCGCACTTCATCAAGTAAAACAACGTGGCGGTGATGGTGCTGCAACCATTACATTTGATGATCAGTTGGATGCGTTTGAATTTGAGCAAACAAGTAATGTTGAGTCACAATTACAAACCTTACAGGCAAATGGGCTTGCAGATGTGAAAATTTGGATGCGTTAGCTAGTTGTCAGTACAGGCTGGTCATTAATAACTTTAAAGCATAAAAAAAGGAGCCTTAGCTCCTTTTTTTATGCTTCAGTGCTTATTAGAGTAGCGCTTTGATCCGCTGTTCGAGTGAATCAGCACATAAGCCCATTTCTGCATGCATTTCGTCTTGTGTACCATGCTTGATAAATTCATCAGGTATACCAAATAATGACACTGGTGTGTGAATACCTTGTGCGCCAAGGAACTCCATCACAGCACTGCCAGCACCACCTGCAATGGCGTTATCTTCAAGACAAACAAAGCGATTGTGGGTTTTGCTCAGCTCAACAAGTAACGCTTCATCAAGCGGCTTAACGAATCGCATATCAACGAGAGTTGTATTTAAGTTTTCAGCGGCTTGTTTAGCATTATGAAGTAGTGTGCCGAAACTTAAGATGGCCACTTTCTCACCTTCACGGATCACATTTCCTTTACCAATTTCAAACGCTTGCATCTGCGTTTGTACATCACTGTCACCGGCACTACCACGAGGGTAACGCACCGCAACAGGTTGGTTGCACTGGTAACCTGTGTAAAGCATCTGACGGCATTCGTTGGTATCACTTGGTGCCATGATGATCATATTTGGAATACAACGCATAAAGCTTAAGTCATATGCACCTTGGTGAGTTTCACCATCAGCGCCAACAATACCTGCACGGTCAATTGCAAACAGTACTGGTAAGTTTTGCAGCGCGACATCGTGAATAAGTTGGTCATAAGCACGTTGTAAGAAGCTTGAATAGATCGCAACTACAGGCTTAAGGCCTTCACATGCGAAACCTGCACCTAGAGTAACAGCGTGTTGCTCAGCAATGGCAACGTCAAAGTATTGCTCAGGATACTCTTTCGAAAAACGCACCATACCAGAACCTTCACGCATTGCTGGCGTAATCGCCATAAGCTTAGGATCTTGTGCTGCCATATCACATAACCAATCACCAAATACTTTTGAAAAAGTAGGAGCGCTAGGTTTAGATTTTGGCAGGCTATACACGCTTGGGTCGAATTTAGGCACACCGTGGTAACCAATAGGGTCGGCTTCAGCTGGTTTGTAACCTTTACCTTTTTGCGTTTTGATGTGCAGGATCTGAGGGCCTTTCAGGTTACGCATATTTCTTAGCGTATCAACCAGCATATTGACGTCATGACCATCAATTGGACCAATGTAATTTAAACCAAGCTCTTCGAAGAAAGTGCCAGGAATAACCATGCCCTTTAGATGCTCTTCCATACGGCTGGCAAGCTCTTTCACAGTCGGTACACCAGAAAGAATTTTCTTACTGCCTTCGCGAATATTAGTATAAAAGCTACCAGAAAGAATGCGTGCAAAGTGGTTGTTTAGTGCGCCTACATTTTCAGAAATAGACATCTCATTATCATTTAAGATAATCAGCATGTCGGATTTAATGTCTCCGGCGTGGTTCATGGCTTCGAACGCCATACCAGCCGTGATCGCACCATCACCTATAACTGCAACGGTTTTACGGCCTTTACCTTCTTTCTGTGCCGCGATAGACATACCTAATGCAGCTGAAATCGAGGTACTTGAATGACCTACGCTGAAAGTGTCGTATTCACTTTCTTCACGATAAGGGAAAGGGTGCAACCCATCTTTTTGACGGATCGTGTGCATAGCATCACGACGTCCCGTTAAGATTTTATGCGGGTAAGCTTGATGGCCCACATCCCAGATTAATCTATCTTCAGGTGTGTCATACACGTAATGTAAAGCCACAGTCAATTCGACGGTGCCTAAACCTGAAGCCAAGTGACCACTGCTCTGCGAAACCGAATTAAGTAAGTAATCTCTTAATTCGTCGCTCAGCTTACCCAGTTGGGGCTGTGGTAATTGACGTAATTGCGCCGGTTCATCAACCAAGGCGAGTAATGGGTACTTGCTACTGTCCAGTTTCATTCTTTCAACATGTGTCCTACGCAAACCTTGTCCGATTATATACAAAGGTTTACTTAATTTTTATAAATTTGTTCTGTTCGTCATCAATACGTCGTGATTGAGTATTAGTGATCACGCTCAATTATATATTTCGCAAGCTCTGCCAATACATCGGTATTATGAGGTATTGTATCAAGTGCAGACAGAGCATCTTTGACCAATAGATGCGCTTTTTGTTTTGCACCATCTAGTCCAAGCAAAGCCGGATAAGTCGACTTGTGGTTATCTAAGTCTGAGCCTTGCGGCTTGCCTAATACGGCGGTATCGCCTTCGATATCTAAAATATCATCTTGTACCTGAAAAGCGAGGCCAAGATTTTTACCGTATATATCGAGGGCAGTAATAATTTCTGTCTCGACATCCGTAGCGCACAGCGCGCCTAACTTAATTGCACAATTTAACAATGCGCCGGTTTTAAGTCGATGAATACGTTCAAGCTCTGCAAGGGTAATTGACTTTTCTGTCGCTGAAATATCAAGGGCTTGTCCGCCAACCATGCCCTGCAAACCAGATGCAACGGCAAGCGTATTAATCATCTTGATTTGTTGCTTTGCCGATACTGAAAATTCATGTTCACTTAAAAATTCAAACGCTAAGGTTTGTAGCGCATCGCCTGCTAAAATGGCCTGTGCTTCATCATAAGCAATATGACAAGTCGGTTTGCCTCGACGCAAGTCATCATCGTCCATAGCCGGTAAGTCATCATGGACCAATGAGTAGCTATGAATACATTCAATTGCAGCTGCAGCGACATCAAGGTCTGTTTCTTTAGCACCTAACAGTTTGCCTACAGTGTAAACCAAAAAGGGCCTTAATCTTTTACCGCCATTATTGATGCTGTAAAAAGTTGCTGATTTTACGGTTTCATCGGTATCTAATGCCAAAGAGAAGTAATTACTGATGTAACTGTCTAAACGGTTTTGTGCCGTATTTATATGCTCGAATAAATTCACTGCGGGGTCTTAATCTAATTGATTTGGCATTGGTGTTACTGGTGTCTCAGGGTCATTGCCCATCAGGATTGAGACTTTTTGCTCAGCACTGCTTAACTTTTCATTAGACGCATTGGCTAATTGAACACCACGTTCAAATTGCTTTAAAGATTGTTCTAAAGTCAGACTACCTTGTTCCATAGCCTGTACAATGCCTTCTAGTTCGGCCATTGCTTCTTCAAAACTTAGATTTTCAGGTTTTTTTGCAGCCATAGTACATCTTGCCCAGCAATTTATTTTAAAGGTAGCAATTTTAGGAGGATTAGCGACTCAGGTCAAAGCTTGTTACTGGCAATCGTGGCGGATCAGTTTATTTTTTGCCTTATGTGGGCTTTAATCGAATTTTAACAACGTAATTGAGTTAAGATATTCAAGAAGTTGCCGATAAAAGTCTTACTGAAATCTAGGCTTTTCACTGTAACATAGGCACAAGGTTTGCAAATATTCGAATTAAGCATGATATTTGTAGTTGCCACTCAAAAAATTGACTTCGAGTGTCATAATAAAAAAGTAATGATAAGTATTCTCTGGAGGGGATAGTGGATTTAGCAACCGTTATCGGAATAGTAGGTGCAATAGGTTTGGTCATCATGGCGATGTTCATGAGTAGTAATGGTGACTTGGCCATGTTTGGTGATGGCCCATCTACCGTCATTGTATTCGGTGGCTCTATTTTCATCGTACTCTCGAACTTCACCATGGGCCAGTTCTTAGGCATTGGTAAAGTTGTTGGCAAAGCCTTTATGTTCAAGATTGAATCTCCAGAAGAGCTCATTGAGAAAGCCGTTGAATTGGCTGACTCGGCTCGTAAAGGTGGCTTTTTGGCTTTGGAAGAAGCAGAAATACCCAATGCCTTTATGCGTAAGGGCGTTGATATGTTAGTAGATGGTCATGATGCTGATGTTGTACGCGCTACTTTATTAAAAGACATTTCACTCACTACCTCTCGACACGAATTAGGCGCTAACTTATTTAAATCTTTGGCAGACATCGCCCCTGCGATGGGTATGATCGGAACGCTAATTGGTCTAGTCGCCATGTTATCAAACATGGATGACCCAAAAGCGATTGGTCCTGCAATGGCTGTAGCACTACTTACAACGTTATATGGTGCGTTCCTTGCGAACGTAGTTGCCATTCCTATTCAGGCGAAACTTGAATTGCGTAAAGATGAAGAAGAACAAAATCAACGCTTAATCTTGGATGCAATTTTGGGTATTCAAGATGGTCAAAACCCGAAAGTAATCGAAGGTATTCTGAAGAACTACCTACCTGAGTCGAAACGCGGCAGCGACAAGGAGGAGTAGTATGTCAGACGAACAAGAATGTAAATGTCCCCCCCCCGGGCTACCCGCTTGGATGGGAACATTTGCTGATCTAATGTCACTCTTGATGTGTTTCTTCGTTCTGCTGTTGGCTTTCTCTGAAATGGACGTGTTGAAATTCAAACAAATAGCAGGTTCGATGAAGTTTGCTTTTGGTGTGCAAAATAAAATCGAAGTAAAAGACATTCCCAAGGGTACCAGTGTGATAGCTATGGAGTTCACACCTGGTAAACCAGAGCCGACTCCTATCGAGACTATCCAACAGCAGACGGTAGAGATGACGCAGCAAATGTTGGAGTTCCAGGCAGGTGATGAGGCTTCTGCAGGTGGTCGTCAAGAGCAACGCGGTAATAAACGTGGTGGCGAATCGCAAAGTACTTCACAAGAGCAATCTATGGAGCAGGCCATTTCGGCAGCCGATCAAGAGCAAGTGAATGAATTGGTGAAGAAAATTGCCCAGCAAATGGAAAAGCAAATTATGGATGGTGCAATAGAGCTTGAGTCTCTTGGACAACAGATCATTATTCGCATTCAAGAAAATGGTGCTTTCCCTTCTGGTAGTGCATTTTTACAGCCAAAGTTTAAGCCGATCATTCGTGAAATCGCTGAGCTATTAAAAGATGTGCCAGGAGAAATTACTGTATCAGGTCATACTGATGATTTTCAGGTGACCAATGAGCTTTATTCTAATAATTGGGATTTATCTGCAACCCGAGCAGTTGCCGTGGCAAGTGAAATGGTGAAAGCCCCTGGGTTTGATAAAAATAGAATGGTCGTTGTTGGCCACGCAGATACACGCCCGCTAGTGCCGAATGAGAATGACACAGATAGACGCCGTAATCGCCGTGTTGAAATCTCTATTTTACAAGGTAAAGCGAAAGAATCTGATCCTATCGAACTGCGTGGCAATTAATTTTTTCATTCTTTAGTATTGTATTTCTTGATAGATGATTGGAATTCAGCTAATTTGAATATGAATCATTTATCAAGGAGAAATACGATGTCTATTCTAAGTAAATACGCTTACATGCCAGGAAATAATGGCGACGGTGCTGATGATAATGATGAGCCACCAAAGTCAGAAGAAAAATCGTTAGATTAATCATCTCAAGATTAACCTTTCAATATGTCATTCGATTTAAACAGCACTTACTTTAATCAATTTTTGTTATTAGTAAGAGACCATGCGACGTTACTGACGTTTATTTCGGTTGCTCTGTTTGCATTATTAAGAGATGACAAAGCCCTTAGATATGCGGCACTGTGTGCCGCATTTTATGTGATTGGCTATTTTTCTTTCCCTTTGATCAAAAAAGTTGATGCCGATCTATATGTCATTCGTTACATTTATTGGGCGTTGAGTGACATCGTTTTTATGGCCATTTTGGCTGTCTGGGCATTGAAAGACAAAGTGTATTTATGGCAAAGCGTATTGGCACAACTCATTGTACTTCCTGCGCCTATCATGCAGTTATTTAGATTGGTAGATAGGCACTATCTCGATTTAAGTTACTCTACCTACCTTTATAAAAGTATTTTACCTTTAGTGAATATTCTCACCGTCATCCTGTGCTTTCTGCCCGTGATGTATCTTTTAAAAAATCGAGTAAACCAACTACAAGTAAAGGGATAGTGTTTCACCATTTTAAGCGTCTAGTTAATCCCTTAAACCGGTATAGATATTACTACCCTTAGATTAATTTATATCAATATCAGTGATTGCAACATTAATCCCAGTATCTGAACCTGCAGAGGTTTGAGCAGCTAACTTAACAAATGTTTTATTTCCCTGGGCGTTTGGAATAACAATATCTGTCAAAGCAAACTCACAGTTTTGTATTAACCTTTCTTGGGGTAATTTGGCACTTAAGCACATTGTTTTAGTAATGTTATTACTGCGTACCTCTTCACAATAGGCAGGGTTTAAACTGATGCTTAACTGTTCATCAACCTCAATTAAAGAAAGTAAAATAGTAAAGTCAGTATCATTGCATGCTAATGGTACGACTCTTTGATTATTTGATAAGTCACCTTGTAAAAACCTCTGCTCATCTGAATTTTGGTACCAGACGGTCAGTGTACTTTGCAATAGGTTTGTGGACATTGAGTTGGGACTGCCTTTAGCACGCCAATCATTTAAAGAGTTCACTTCAGGCAGAGCAAATGAGACGCTAAGTTCTGGTATATATTTGAATTGTTGACCAACTTTAATTGTATTATTCTCAGCGCCTTGCCATGTATCTGTAACGTCTGCACCAAAAATATTCGCTACTTGTTCACACAGTGGTTCAGAGCCTTTGTATGATGTCTCTGCTAGGCTACTTGAGCGGTTTGTAAAGTAAGTTACTTGTGGCTTAGTTTGGAGCGTATCCCCCTCTATTTGCCAATAAGCAATGTTTGTTTCTTGCTTATTCAAATGCCTTTGCGCTGAGAAATTACTGCCACATTGTGTGCTCTCATTGACGGTAGGCGCAGTATTATCTTTTGATAGTGGTTCGCTGCCCCCGCCACCGCACGCGGTTAAAAAAGAGCAGGAAAGCAAGATTAGGGGGTATTTCATAAGACTTCCTTGAATTTGGGTTATCAGGCTTGCACGATAACCCAAACTTTTTACCATTAACCTAGCGCAGGAATAACGCCAAACATTTGCAAGCCTTGTGCAGCTATTATGACAACCCCACAACAAGCTGCAAGGCTTAACCCAAATCGACCGCCTCTAACTTGATAACCTTGTTCATTAGTTTGTTGTGCTCTCTGAACCCAAACCATTGCAACAGGCAAAAATATCGCTAAAACAACCAGTGCAATTGCCGCATACCCTAATGCGGTAATAAACCCTTGTGGATAGAATAAAGCGAAGCCAAGCGGGGGCACAAAGGTAATTAATGCCGTCTTCAATCGGGCGCTTTTGTTATCACCTTGTTTGAAAGCATCAGCAAAGAAGTCAAATAATCCAAGACTTACACCTAAGAAAGAGGTCGCCAATGCTAAATCTGCAAAAATCGTGATCGACGTACTGACCTGTGTGCTGTTTACTAAACTAGAGACGCTGCCAATGAAGCCTTGTAGGCCTTCAGACTGTAAAAGTTGTGACTGGCTCATCATACCTTGGCTGATCAATTGCCAGAAGACATAAATAATTAAAGGCACGGAGGCACCGAAAATCATAACTTTTCTGAGTGAATGAATGTCAACACCAACGTATTTTACAATTGATGGAATTGAACCATGAAAACCAAATGAAGTGAAAATCACAGGTATGGCTGAAATGAGAAGCCCTTGCTCTAGCGGCATTTCGAGCAAGTGTTGACTTTGAACATAAGGGGTCAGAACAAAGAATAGAGTGCCCAGCACGATTACTTTAATGGCAAATAAAACACGGTTTAGTTTATCAACCGTTGAGGTACCCATGGTGACAATGGCTGCGACCAGTACAGCCACGAGTATAGAGCCGACTTGCGGGGCCACATCGACATCAAGCGCTGCATTTATTTTTGACTGTAATTGCGCGCCTCCACCTGCGATATATGCTGCACATAGCGCATAAAACAGAAAGACCATTGCAAAATTAGCGATATATTGCCCACGTTTGCCCAGTAGTGTCTTGGCAAGCGTATTGAGTGTGGCATCGGAGCTGGCGAATTGATGAAGCTCTAGCATTAATAACGCGGTATAGGTCATTAATAGCCAAGTTAATAAAATCAGGATTAAAGATGCACTAAAGCCAATACCTGCAGAAGCGATAGGCAGTGCTAACATGCCCGCGCCTATGGTTGTGCCTGCGACAATTAGCATACTGCCGAGGGTTTTATTCTTTATCACATTATGCCCCTTTAAGTGTGAGAGAGCAGGCAAGATATAACGCAGAGCAAAAAATTGAAACTCCTTTGTTATAAATCAAGATACGTGTTTGTAATATATGTTTTACATTTTGATGCACAGAATTGAGATTTAGACATAAAAAAACGCGATGACTCTGCATCGCGTTTTTTTAAAAAGTGGTGATTACTTCACTTCTTTACCTGCAGCTTGTTGGTCAGCATGATAACTAGAGCGAACAAACGGGCCACACGCTGCGTGGGTGAAGCCAATTTCGTCAGCGTAATCTTTTAATGCATCAAACTCTGCTGGTGGCACATAGCGTTTAACCGGTAAGTGGTGTTTTGAAGGTTGTAAATATTGACCTACAGTTAGCATGTCAACATTGTGCTCACGAAGGTCACGCAATACCTCTTCGATTTCAGACATTTCTTCGCCTAAACCCACCATTAAGCCCGACTTAGTTTTAACATTCGGGTGTGCTTCTTTGAAACGACGAAGCAGTTCTAAAGACCATTTATAATCCGCACCTGGGCGAGCTAGCTTATACAGGCGAGGCGCAGTCTCTAAGTTGTGGTTGAATACGTCAGGTGGCGTTTCAGTTAAGATCTCTAGTGCTTTTTCCATACGACCACGAAAATCTGGTACTAAGATTTCAATGGTGATCTCAGGATTGTGCTTACGAATAGCTTTAATACAATCAGCAAAATGTTGTGCACCACCATCACGTAAGTCATCACGGTCTACAGACGTGATAACCACATACTTAAGCTTCATGTCTTTGATAGTTAAAGCGAGTTTTTCAGGCTCTTGTGCGTCTGGCTTTAACGGACGGCCGTGCGCTACATCACAAAAAGGGCAACGACGAGTACAAATAGCACCTAAGATCATGAATGTCGCTGTGCCGTGGTTAAAGCACTCAGATAGGTTAGGGCATGATGCCTCTTCACATACTGAGTGTAACCCGTGGTTTCGCATTGCTTGCTTGATGCCCTCAATACGCTCACTTGATTTCGGTAAACGGATTTTAAGCCATTCAGGTTTTCTTAGCATTTCATCGCGTTCAGTTGGCATTACCTTAACTGGGATCAATGCCATTTTCTCAGCATCGCGAAGCTTTACCCCTGGCTCCATTTTTACTGGTTTACTCATTCGTTCTCGAACCCTTCTTTGTGTTCAACATGCTCAGCGTTAAGACGTTTGAGCATATGTTTAACAAGACCTTGCGCAACTTCATCAAGTTGCGACGGGCCATTTAATTCACTTGTTTGCACCATGTTCATACCCGCATAGCCGCAAGGGTTTATGCGCATAAATGGGCTCATATCCATGTTTACATTCAGTGCAAGACCATGAAACGAGCAGCCGCGGCGAACGCGCAGGCCTAAGGATGCAATTTTACTGTCGTCGACATAGACTCCTGGCGCATCAGGTTTGGCATAGGCATTAATGTCATACTCTTGCAGCATGTCGACAATGCACTCTTCTAGCCAAGTTACTAGCTCTCTTACGCCGATTTTAAGACGACGGAGATTAAACAGTACATACATCATTTGCTGACCAGGACCGTGATAAGTCACTTGACCACCGCGGTCAACTTGAATAACAGGAATGTCGCCGGGTGCTAAAACATGCTCTGCTTTACCTGCTTGCCCCTGAGTAAAGACAGGCTCATGTTCAACAAACCAGATCTCATCGGGACTGTTATCGTCTCGGGTATCAGTGAAGTCTTGCATTTTTTGCCAAATTGGCTGGTAACTTTGCAAGCCTAACTGGCGAACTATCACGGTACTTTGAGTCATGGTTAGCCTTTACAGTACGTAACGTACGTCTTCGATATTGCCAATTTCGGTATAGATTTGCTCAATATGCTCTTTTGAAGTGACGGTCGCGACCAGTGTTACCGACTCGTAAGTGCCTTTACTACTCGGTTTTACTTTAGGCGCATAGTCACCCGGCGCAATTGTTTGCAACTTTGCAAGGATCTGATCAGTCAGATTTACATTTGCTAGGCCCATAATTTTAAACGTGAATGGGCAAGGGAACTCTAAGTATTCGTCAAACTTAGTATTTTTAACTGGTTGAACCATGAAGGTGTCCTCATCGCAAATGGTGTGGTGTGTTTTTATTTCACACACGCTCAATAATGGCGGGCATTCTATCATTTTTGCGGCAAAAAAAAACGCCTCACTCAGGAGGCGTTGACGACTAATAAATCAATTATTACATGATCTGTAAACGTAAATAGTCATAGATCTTGCTGAAGAAGCTACCTTCTTCTATTTCTTCAAGCGTAACTAATGGATACTGAGAGATTTCTTCACCATCGAGCTCAAGGAATAGTGTGCCTACCTTTGTTCCTTTGGCTAATGGCGCTTCTAAAGTTTTATCTAATTCAAAGTTCGCTTTTAAATTTTTGCGTTGACCACGAGGGATGGTAACGGGTGTGTCTTCTAGAATACCTAAAGAAACCGTCTCTTTATTACCCATCCAAATACGCTGATCTGCAAAGCTATCGCCCGCTTTATATGGTGTGATTGTTTCGAAGAAACGGAAGCCATAGTTGAGTAGTTTTTTGCTTTCGACTTTACGAGCACGCTCACTGTCTGTACCCATCACAACTGCAATTAAGCGCATATCGTCTTTAGTTGCTGATGTCACTAGGCTGTAGCCAGCCTCTGATGTGTGGCCTGTTTTAATGCCATCAACGTCAAGGCTTGCATCCCACAGTAGTGAGTTACGGTTATACTGCTTAATACCATTAAAGGTAAAAGACTTTTCTTTGTAAAGTGCATACTCTTCGGGTACGTCACGAATAAGCGCGGCACCTAGCGTCGCCATATCACGAGGCGTTGTGTAATGCTCGTCCGTATCAAGGCCATGACTGTTAATAAAATGCGTGTTAGTCATGCCTAGCTTTTCAGCGTGTGCATTCATAAGATCAGCAAATGCACTTTCACTGCCAGCAATGTGTTCAGCCATTGCCACACATGCATCATTGCCTGATTGAATAATAATACCGTGGTTAAGATCGTCGACACTGACTTGCTTGCCGACTTCAATGAACATGACCGATGAGCCAGGGAAATTCTTCGCCCATGCTTTTTCACTGATGGTAACCATATCAGTTGGTGAGATATTACCAGCTTCAATTTCGACACCAATCACGTAACTGGTCATCATTTTGGTTAGGCTAGCAGGTGCCAGCTTTGTATCTGCTTCACCTTCCGCAATGACTTTGCCAGTTGTGTAATCCACCAAGAAATAACCTTTCGCATTGATCTGAGGTGCAGAAGGTAGGATCTGTGCGGAAGCTGAAAAAATAGTTGCTGAGCATACCAGCCCGCAAATTTTGGTAAGTAGTTTGGTTTTTAGTAAAGTCATTATGTTCTTTTATCGATAAAATTAAAATTAGTCAGCTTTTTCTATTCTAAAGTCGTTGTTCACTGTAAAGCAAGAAAGCCTGGCGAAATTCACCTGCCTGTAAGTTTTCTAGCAGGGATTGAGCATGAGTATCATCTTCTAGCGGGCCTAAGCGAAGTTTATGTAAACCACCTTCTTCTGCAATGTTGGTATCAATTGCAAATTGACCTGCGAGTTTATTTGCCAAGTGTTCAATATTGGTTTTATTACTACTCGCAGCGACTTGAATATAGGTTAATCTTGGCGCAATGCGATCGAGTGTAATCGCTTCAATCTGAACCTTTGCTGTACCTTGGTTATGGTAGCCTAGCTTATAGGCCGCGGCATAAGATAAGTCGATGATCCTGTCATCGTGGAATGGTCCACGATCATTGACTCTGACAATAGCCGATTTGCCATTTTCTAAATTGGTTACTTTAACAAAGCTCGGAAGTGGTAGAGTTTTGTGGGCTGCAGTCATATCATACATGTTAAAGATCTCACCGTTAGAGGTGTAGTACCCATGGAACTTCTGCCCATACCATGAAGCGGTACCTTGCGCTTTGTAGCCTTTTTCATCTGACATAGGGTGATATTGCTTACCGAGCACCACATAAGGGCGTCCGGCGCTGACACTTTTTGGCTCAACTTTTACTTTCGCATCACGCATTTCATACTCAGTTGGAATGCGCATAGGTGCAGTGTCTTGGCGTGTGTGATAGCGAGAGCTACACCCACTCACAAAAATGACAACAAGGGCTAGCAAGTAAGCCTTATACAACTTAGTCATGATTTAAGTAACATCCTCTTGTCTGTCGCAATTGACATAATGATACCGAACCCTGCCATCAGCGTAACCATGGATGTGCCACCATAGCTAATAAGGGGAAGGGGGACACCTACAACCGGTAATAGGCCCGATACCATGCCAATATTTACAAATACATATACAAAGAAAGTCAGTGTTAAAGCGCCAGCTAATAGTTTACTAAAGGCATCTTGAGCACGTACTGCAATCAATAAACCTCTGCCTATGATAAATAAATAGACGCTGAGTAATAACACCACGCCCATTAAACCAAATTCTTCGCTCAATACCGAGAAGATAAAATCTGTGTGTCGCTCAGGTAAAAACTCTAATTGTGATTGCGTGCCATGCAACCAACCTTTGCCCTCGACACCGCCTGAACCTATGGCGATTTTCGATTGAATAATGTGGTAGCCAGCACCTAGAGGATCGCTTTCAGGATCAAGTAGTGTCATAACGCGCTGTTTTTGGTAAGCGCGCATACCGTAATGCCAAAAAGCGAATACAGCGGGGACCATTAATAACAGCGCACCACCAATGAGGCGCCAGCTTAACCCCGCTAGAAACAAAACGAAAATGCCAGAACTGGCAATAAGCAGTGAGGTGCCTAAATCCGGTTGTTCTTTAATTAAGAAGGTGGGCACACACAATAATATAAAACCGATAAACAAATTAATAAACTTTGGGGGCATGCGGTGTTGAGAGATATACCAAGCAACCATCATAGGCACAGCTAGCTTCATGACTTCTGATGGTTGAAAGTTAGTCACGCCAAGGTTTAACCAACGTTTTGCACCATTAATAGTAATACCAAAGAAAAACACCGCAACCAGCATAGCCAAACCCACTAAATAAAGTGGGATCACTAGGCGCTTTAGAGTGATAGGAGGAACTTGAGCAAACACCAATAATGCGATGACCGCGCCACCCATGCGCACACTATGTCTTAACATCATATCCATGTTTTGACCGCTTGCACTATACACAATTGCCAAGCTGCCAAACATCATACAAACAAGTGCTAATAGCAAAGGCACATCTAAATGTATTTTCTGCCATAGCGTGCGTTTATGACCGAGCATCATTAATTGGCTCCTTGCTTAAGAGGGTTTGCAGTAAAGTAATAATCCATTAATTGACGTGCAATAGGGGCTGCGATTTTACTACCGCCACCTTGGTTCTCCACTACCACAGTTACAACAACACGCGGGTCATTATAGGGCGCAAAGCCTGTGTAAATTGCATTGTCTCTATGACGCTCGTCTAGCTTTTCTGCATCATATTTCTCACCTTGCGCGATGCTGACAATTTGCGCAGTACCAGTTTTACCTGCAGGGTCATAATCCGCCCCTTTAAATGCTTTATGCGCAGTACCTGTGACCTTAGTTACAGTGTTGTGCATGGCTTCAAGGGCGACGCGCCAATGGTCATGATTTTTGAGCACAATGGGCGGGCGCTCTTCGGTGTACATAGGCGTGATTTCATCAAACTGTTTTTTTACTTGTACCAGGTGCGGTTGGTAATGTTCGCCTTTGTTAACCATGATGGTTACAGCGTTGGCTATTTGCATTGGCGTCGCAGTCCAATAACCTTGTCCAATCCCGACTGAGATGGTATCGCCTGGCCACCAGTTTTCTTTAAAACGTTCTTTTTTCCAAGCTACGGTTGGCAGAATAGCTGTTGTTTCTTCATGAATATCAATACCAGATAAATCACCAAAGCCAAACTTATTCATGAAATTACTGATCTTTGTGATACCAGATTTATAGGCAATATCGTAATAAAAAGTATCACATGACTCTTCTATTGCTTTGTATACATCAACCCAGCCATGGCCCCAACGCTGCCAGTCTCGCCACTTATGTTCAACATTCGGAATTTGAAAAAAGCCTGGGTCCCACATGCGAGTTTGCTCAGTGATAATGCCTTCTTCCAAGCCAAGAATAGCTAAATGTGGTTTGACCGTCGAGGCTGGCGCATAGCGGCCTTGAGTTGTTCTGTTAATTAAAGGCCTATCTGGGTTTAACAAGGCGCGATAGTCTTTACCACTGATCCCGTGAACAAATAGGTTTGGGTCGTAACTGGGGTTTGAATACAGTGCTAGAATACCGCCGTCTTTAGGATCCATAACAACGATCGCGCCACGCATACCTTCAAGGGCTTTTTTCGCCACTTGCTGTAAGCCTATATCTAACGTAAGAACTAAATCTTGCCCTGGTGTGGGCGCATCGACGCTTAAAGTACGGAGCACTCTGCCTCGGTTATTCACTTCAACACGTTGTGAACCAACGATGCCGTGCAGTTCTTTTTCGTAGAATTTTTCTATGCCAAGCTTACCAATGTCATGGGTTGCACGATAATTTTTGACTTCACCTGCGAGCTCTAAAGCCGTGAGCTCTTTTTTATTTAATTTGGCAACATAACCAAGTGCATGGGTGAGTGTCTCACCGTAGGGGTAATATCTGGCAAGGCGAGCTTCAATATTAAAGCCTGGAAATTTATGTTGATTCACTGAAAATAAGGCAACTTCTTGCTCATTTAAACGCGCTTTAATAACACGGCTTTTAAAGCGCTGCTTACGGCGAATATTCTTTAAAAAGCTTTCTTGGTCTTCTACAGAAATATTTAATAAAGCGCCGACTTCAGCAAGTTGCTTAGCGATATCATCAACTTGCTCAGGGATCACTTCTAAATTATAAACAGGGCGGTTCTCTGCCAATAACACCCCATTTCGGTCGTAGATTAAGCCTCGGTTTGGTGCGACGGGGATTACTTTAATACGATTATCATTAGAGCGTGTTTTATAGGTGTCATGCTCTGTGACTTGTAGCTTATAGGCGTTACTGAGTAGCAAGCCTATAAGGAGAGTAACAAACACAAAACCAACAAATGCGCGACGAGCAAACAAATTTGCTTCAGCTGAATGGTCACGAATTGTTGGTCTTTTGTTTATCATCTGAGTTGTATTATTCTCTGTGGTATGGGTGGTTGTTATTTAAACTCCACCCGCGATACAAGCTTTCAGCGACAATAATACGCACAAGTGGGTGCGGTAACGTCAATGCCGATAGCGACCACTTTTGTTCAGAAGCAGCAATACACTCAGGCGCAAGGCCTTCAGGACCGCCAATTAATAAGCTGACATCTCGACCATCAAGTTGCCACTTTTGCATATGATTTGCGAGTTGATGGGTATCCCAAGGTTTACCTGTTACTTCTAGCGTCACAATTCGGTTGCCTTTTGGAATAGCGGCTAAGGTTTTTTCACCTTCCAACTGTAAAATACGCTTGATATCGGCATTCTTACCACGCTTTCCAGCTGGGATCTCAACAAGTTCCAACGCCATATCTTTTGGAAAACGACGCTGATACTCTTTAAAGCCAGTCTCAACCCAAGCTGGCATCTTTGTGCCGACAGCAACCAATTGAATTTTCAAAATTAGCCCCAGAGTTTCTCTAAGTCATATAAGTCACGAGTTTGATCTTGCATAACGTGCACAACCACATCGCCTAAATCAACCAGTACCCACTCACCCACATCTTGTCCTTCAATGCCTAATAGGTCTTCACCAGCATGACGCGTTTCTTTAGCAACGTGTTCAGCAATAGACTGTACGTGACGTTTTGAGTTACCTGAGCAAATGACCAAATAATCCGTTACAGAGCTCACTTCTTTTACATCTAACTTAACAATGTCACGGGCTTTCATGTCGTCAACTTTGTCTAATGCAAAGTCTAATAATTGTTCAGAATTCAAATCTTGTATCTCTATGCTCAAAAAATAAGGCGCGTATAGTAGCACAGCACATTGGTTTATTCAGCATAGAGCTGATGAGTACGAATGTAATCTATGACCGAAGACGCGAGAAATTGTTCCATAGGTTTTTGATTATTTATTAGTTTTCTAATATCGCTCGATGCGGCATCAAAACTAGGACCGGTTAAAAAATGACAATGACCTGCTTTTTTCGTGAGTAACAGCTCGTTTGTCTCAACTTTAGCTTGTTTCACGTAGTCAGCAAGCGCTGGGTTTGGTGCATAAATTTCGCCAGGGCGCTGATAAACCACGATGTGGCAAAGCTGTGTAATGGCTTGCCATTCATACCAAGACGTTAAACTATTGAAGGAATCCATACCCATTAAAAAAATGATGGATGAATTAGGTTGCTCGCCTCGGTATTCCTGTAGCGTTAACAGTGAATAAGAAGGCCCTTGTCGCTCAAGCTCTCTTTTATCAATAGTGAACGCTCTATTACCTTGAGTTGCTAATTCGAGCATGTTGAGACGGTGTGTGTCAGTGATCTTAGGTTGTGCTTTATGCACAGGTATGGCGCAGGGCAAGAATCGTAATTCAGACAACCCTAGCTCAGTAACGCATTGCTCGGCCATGTTTAAATGTCCTAAATGGACAGGATCAAAAGTACCACCAAAAAGTGCAATCATATTGTTTAATCAGTGTGGTTGATGGGCAGACCAATAGGAATGTGATAGCAAAAACTCAGTGCACAATGCAGTAAGGCTTGATAAGGCGCAGTGAGTTCTCCGCGTTTATAGCCACTGTCTATTTGTGCCAACAATAGACCGATTTGCTCGAGCTGATGCAGAGGCAATCTATCAAGTGCTTGCTGAGTCAAAGGCTGCTGGTTTTTCCAAATATTGTGCTGTTTATAGAGCGCAGTAATATTTTGACCTTGTTGTAAGCCTTGCTTAATTGATACTAAGGTTTGCTGCTGCTTATTCAGCGCCCAAACCAGGGTATTCGGCTCAGTGTTATCTTCAGCTAACTTAACCATCACTTTAGTGATTTTCTTTGCCTGACCTGCAAGCGTTGCATTAGTCAGGTCAAAAATATCAAATTTACTTTGATTAAGTAGCCCCGCCAAGATTTGCTCATCATTGACGGTTTGTGAAGGATAAAGCAGCGCCAGTTTTTCTAACTCTTGATGTGTTGCGAGTAGGTTACCCTCTGTGGCCAGCAAAAGTTGCTTTTTAGCATCTTGTGTTAGAGCGACTTTTAACTGCTTGGCTTGCGAATCAAGCCAGCGCTGCAAGTGTTGACCAGTCAATTCATAACAAGGCACATATACGCCTTGCTTTTCTAAGCCTTTAAACCAAGCACCGCGTTGGATCTCTTGGCTGGCTTTTTGACCTTTCACAATTAACACGACATCAGGGTTCGGTTGAGCAGTCAGTTGCTTAAACGCATCACTCCCGGCTGTACCGGGTTTTTGCTGGTTTAAGTCAAATTCAATGAGTGTGCGTGCGCTAAATAGCGACATACTATTGTATTGAGCAAGTAATTCTTGCCAATCAAAGCCTGGCAACAAACTAAACTTAATAACTTCGTCGAAGCCTTGTTGTTTTGCCGCTTGCTTTATTTGCTGCACACATTGTGCTTCTTGAAAAGGTTCTTCACCTAAAACTAAATAGAATGGGGCTAGGCCTTTTCGTAAAGTATCTGGAAGTTGGTTAGCGTAACAGCGCATTAGAGTTGTGACAGCTCTCGGACAATACGTTTACTTGCCTGTTTGCGCAGCTCGTTAAGAATAATATCAAGCTCTTTGGCTTTTGCGAGTGCGTTGTCAGGATCATCTTGATAATTGCGGTAAATCTCAAACCCTTTATCTACAGGCTCAAGACCTGGACGTGTCACTCTATATGAAACAGAATAAGCCAGTTCGTATTGCGCAACTTGACCATTTCTAAACAAGCTTAACGTTTGGCGTGTTAGAGAGTCTCGATACAGATGAAGCTCAGGCACTTGTTTGCTTCTGTTGTCACTAATGGTGACTTGAGATGCGACGAGATCTTTGCGAAGTAATGAAAACAGCTCAGACTTGCTATCATCACCCGACAGGTGAAGTACTTGTAATTCTTTTGGTAAATATGAGGCTTGCTTTAAATGAAAGCCACAACCAGATAACAAAACACAGGCTAGCAAAAATGCTAGCCCATGCTTAATTGAACGCGATAAACGCATCTTAGTTTGCAACCACATTAAGTAGTTTACCTGGTACGTAAATCACTTTACGGATTTCTTTGCCTTCGATGAATTTAGATACATTCTCTTCAGCAAATGCAAGCGCTTCAACTTGTTCTTTCGTTGAGTCGGCAGCAACCGTTAACTTAGCACGCAGTTTACCGTTAACTTGTACCACGATAAGTTTTTCGTCTTCAACAAGTGCAGCTTGGTCAACCACAGGCCATGTAGCATCTAACACGTCACCTTCGTGACCTAAGTCTTGCCATAATTGATGACACATATGCGGTGCAATCGGTGCAAGCATAATTACGATGGCGTTAAGTGCTTCGTTTGCTAACGCAATATCTTGTGCATCTTTAAGCGGTGCTTTTGCAAGCTTGTTCGATAGCTCCATGATAGCAGCAATCGCAGTATTAAACGTTTGGCGACGCTCAACATCATCTGTTACTTTTGCAATGGTTTTGTGGATTTCACGACGTAGCACTTTCTGGTTGCTGTTTAGCGCATTTACATCAAGCTCAGCTGTGCCTGCTGCATTGACGTCTACTGCGTATTTCCAAATACGTTTAAGGAAGCGAAGTGACCCTTCAACACCCGAGTCAGACCATTCTAGAGTTTGCTCTGGTGGCGCTGTGAACATCATGAATAAACGAACAGTATCTGCGCCGTACTGCTTGATAACAGTTTGTGGATCAATACCATTGTTCTTTGATTTAGACATTTTAGACATACCAGCAGACTCTACTGGTTGACCGTCGTCTTTGTGCCACGCTTTAGTGATACGACCTTTATCGTCAGTTTCAGTTTCAACGTCAGTTGGTGAAATCCAAACATCACCGCCTTTTTCGTCTTTACGGAAATAAGTTTCAGCTAATACCATGCCCTGACATAGTAGACGCTCGAACGGCTCATCTGAGTTCACTAAACCACAGTCACGTAAGAGTTTGTGGAAGAAACGCGAATAAAGTAGGTGAAGGATCGCGTGCTCGATACCACCAATATATTGGTTTACCGGTAGCCAGTAATTCGCTGCATCTGGCTCTAACATACCTTCGTCATAACGTGGACTACAGTAACGTGCGTAGTACCATGAAGATTCCATGAAGGTATCAAACGTATCTGTTTCGTGGAATGCAGGTTCTCCGTTCACAGTGGTTTTAGCCCACTCAGGATCTGCTTTAATTGGCGAAGTTACACCGTTCATTACCACGTCTTCTGGCAGGCGAACTGGTAGCATATCTTCAGTTGCAGCAAGCTCTGAACCATCTTCTTTATTTAGCATTGGGATTGGTGAGCCCCAGTAACGCTGGCGGCTAACACCCCAGTCACGTAGACGGAAGTTAACTTTACGCTTACCTGCGCCAATGCCTTCAAGTTTGTCAGCAATGGCGTTGAATGCTGCTTTAAACTCAAGACCGTCAAATTCGCCAGAATTAATTAGTGTGCCTTTTTCAGTAAATGCTTCTTTTGAAAGGTCAGCTACAAGCTCAGAACCTTCTGCAGGTGCAATAACTTGTTTGATCTTTAGACCGTAAGCTGTCGCAAACTCGTAGTCACGTTGGTCATGACCTGGTACTGCCATAACCGCACCTGAACCATAGTCCATTAGTACAAAGTTGGCAGCCCATACAGGTACTTCTTCACCAGTTAATGGGTGAATTGCTTTAAAGCCCGTGTCTATGCCTTTTTTGTCCATGGTTGCCATATCAGCTTCAGCAACCTTAGTGTTCTTACATTCTTCAACAAATGCAGCAACGTCTGGGTTGTTCTTAGCTGCTTCTAACGCAATCGGGTGACCTGCAGCAACACCAACGTAAGTCACACCCATGAAAGTGTCAGGGCGAGTAGTGTAAACTGTGAAAGTTTCACCATTATCAGCACGTTTGAAGTCAATCTCTAAACCTTCAGAGCGACCAATCCAGTTACGCTGCATGGTTTTAACTTGCTCAGGCCAGTGCTCAAGTTTGTCTAAATCATCTAGTAGCTCTTGAGCGTAATCAGTAATTTTGATGAACCATTGAGGAATTTCTTTTTGCTCTACAAGTGCGCCAGAACGCCAACCGCGACCGTCAATCACCTGCTCGTTAGCCAGTACGGTTTGGTCAACTGGATCCCAGTTTACGGTAGACATTTTCTTGTAAACTAAGCCTTTGTCGTAAAGCTTAGTGAAGAACCACTGTTCCCATTTGTAATATTCTGGGTGACATGTTGCGATTTCACGATCCCAGTCATAACCAAAACCAAGCTGTTTTAGCTGACCGCGCATGTAATCAATGTTTTCGTATGTCCACTTAGCAGGCGCTGTGTTGTTTTTGATAGCCGCGTTTTCTGCAGGTAGACCAAACGCATCCCAACCCATAGGTTGCATAACGTTTTTGCCTTGTAAGCGCTGGAAACGAGATACCACATCACCAATGGTGTAGTTACGCACGTGACCCATATGCAGTCGACCACTTGGGTAAGGGAACATAGAGAGACAGTAATACTTCTCTTTGCTCTCGTCTTCTACGACTTTAAACGTCTTGTTTTCTTCCCAATACTGTTGGACTTTTGACTCAATGTCTTGCGGGTTATATTGCTCTTGCATCTATGTTTCCAGACTTCTTGCAAATTAATAAAAAATTGTCCGATAGCATACCCCAAAAACTGAGCGAATCACAGCCATAGAGGTGCATTTTGTGGTGCTTACAAGGCAGCAAAATATCACTTTTTTACCACTAGACTATAGTTATAGAAAGTTTACTGAAAAATGGAGTCTGCCATGGCGGAGTATAAAAAGTGGTTAGATGATTTTGCGCATTGGCTGAAAGATATAAAAGAGCATGAGCTTGAAGACTTAATTAATACATTTATTGAAAGTCAGGGTAAGCTAAAAGAGCTCGGCGAAGAGAAGGTAAAAAACTATAGTCACTATCTCAAGCGTGATTTACAACATTTAGAAGATGACTATAAAGACACTGATGATATTGCTTGGCAAGAATTAAAGGCGGGTGTGCTATTTGAGTTGGCACAACTTGAAGACCGCACACAGCTAGAATGGCATGCGCTACTAAAAGATTTTGAGCATGATGGGGTTTACAAAGCGGGTGAATGGATAGCCATGGGGCAATTAGTATGTAAAAATTGTCATCATACTACAGATGTACTTTATGCCTCTGAAATTAAAGCATGTAGCCAATGTGAGCATCAAGAATTCAGCCGAAAAGCATTGTCTCCATAGTCTAGCCAATTGGGTTAGATAATAAAAAGAAGTTAGGAATGACAAATAAGATAGCACCTTTACCTATTGAGGCCTTAGCGCCAACTATTTCTCTTGCGCATGTTGAGTCATGCATGCGCAACCCTTATCCTGAAGCGTTGACATTTATTGGTCAGCAACGCGCCCAAAGTGCTTTAGATTTCTCACTAGGTATGGACTTACCTGGTTATAACACTTTTGTAATGGGCGAAGCGGCATTAGGCCGTTTTACCATGGTAAAAGACAAGTTAGAAGCACACAGTAAAACCAAGCCAACGCCAAATGAGTGGTTGTACGTCAATAACTACGACGATCACCGTAAACCTATCGCGCTATTTATGCAGCCAGGTCAAAGCAAAGAGCTTGCTGATGACATGGATGAGTTTTTAGATGAAGTCGCTGATACTTTTCCTGCAGCATTCGATAACCCGGGTTATCAACGCAAAAAGAAGTCCATCGATAAAGAATTCGATAACAAATATGACGCTGCCATTACCGCAGTGGCAGAGCTTGCCGCTAAAAAAAGTGTGGCGCTGATAGAAGAAAGTAATCAGGTGGCCTTTGCACCAGTGATCGATGGCAAACAATTAGATGATGCAGAATTTGCTGCACTCGATGAAAAAGTGCAAGAACACTTTTTTGATGCCATAGATAAGTTAGAAGATGACCTTATAGAAGCCTTAATTGAGCTACCACGTTGGAAACGTGAATCATCTGAAAAGCTGAGAAACTTAAAGAAGCAAACGGTTGAAACCGCCACTAAGCCTTTACTAAAGAAACTAGAACTTAAGTATGCCAGCCACATTGGTGTCATTCGTTATCTGAAAGATGTCCGAATTGAAATTGTTGATGCGGTGCTAGAGTGGCTTGATGACAGCGGCAGCGAGGAGAATAAAGACGAGTTTGATCACCGCGGCATGCTGAATGATTTCTTTGCCCCGAATATTCTGGTTGAATATAAAGATGGAGAGGCTGCACCTGTGGTGTACGAACCAAACCCAACTTTTGGCAATATTTTTGGCAAGGTTGAATACGCCACTTCACAAGGCAACTTAATCACGAGTTATCGCTCAATCCAACCTGGGGCGCTACATAAGGCCAATGGTGGTTATCTGATCATGGATGCCGACAAAGTCTTGGCTAACTCGCAAGTGTGGGATGGCCTAAAGTTGTCGCTTAAAACCCATCAAATAAAGAATGATTTGCCATATCAAGATAGCTCAGTAGGTAGCAGTTTTACGCTTCGTCCTCAGTTAATTCCACTTGATGTGAAGATTATTTTATTGGGTTCACGTGATTTATATTATGCCATCAGTGATTACGATGAGGAGTTTGCAGAGCTATTCAGAGTATTGGCTGATTTTGATTACTACCTACCAAGTAGCGATAAACTTCAATATCAGTTCATTACTAAAGTGCTTGAATACTGCGATAAAACTTTAAACTGTGGTATTACAGCGTGCGGTCTTGCCCGTTTGCTTAAGTTTAGCTATCGCCAAGCAGAACACCATACTAAGCTGTCAGCACGATTTGCGGATGTACTCGAGTTAGTTGCAGAAGCAAGCTTTTATGCAAAACAAGATAATGTGACAGAGGTTACCGCAGAGCATATAGATGAAGCCATTGCAGGTAAGCAGTATCGTACCGGTCAACTTAGCGAAAATATGCTGAGTGATATTAAAGAAGGTCACACATTGATCGAAACTGACGGTGAAGCGATTGCTAAAATCAATGGTCTCACGGTATTACATATTGGTGATACGGCATTTGGTACGCCAGCGCGTATTACGGCTACGGTATATGCTGGTTCAGATGGCGTCATTGACGTCGAACGTGAAGCTGACTTAGGCAAGTCAATTCACTCTAAAGGTGTCATGTTATTAACGGGCTATCTAGGTAATAAGTATGCACAAAACTTTAGCTTAACACTCAGTGCCAATATCGCGATTGAACAAAGTTATGGCTATATCGATGGCGATAGTGCTTCGCTTGCTGAATTATGTGGCTTAATCTCAGCTATCACTCAACTACCTATTAATCAGTCGTTAGCGTTGACAGGTTCTATTAACCAGCATGGTGAAGTGCAGGCGATTGGTGGCGTAAACGAAAAAATTGAAGGCTTCTTTAAGCTTTGTAAAATGCGTGGGTTAACTGGTCAGCAAGGCGTGATCATTCCTCAGTCTAACCGCGTTAACTTAGTTTTAGATGACGAAGTGTTACAAGAAGTAGAGCGTGGTCGTTTCCATATTTATGCAGTTTCAAACGTGGATGAAGCATTGAGCTTATTGATGAATCATGACGCTGGAGAGCTAGTCGACGGGGAATACCCTGAGGGCTCTATTAATGCGCTAACACTGGCTCGATTAAAGCAAATTGCTGATGTGGTCAGTGGCGATAATGAAAAAGAAGAAACAGAACAAGATAAGGAGTAAGTAGCGTGTCTACAACCAATGTTATTTTAGTGATTGTCATTGTGATTTTGGTGGCACTATTTTCTCGTGCGTCGCAAAAGAATAAAGCGGCTGCAGGAGAGAATCGTATTAAAGCGGCTGAGTTTTTGGCAAAAAATGCAAAAAAAGATACTGTGGTCACAACTGATTCTGGCTTACAGTATGAAGTGCTTACACAGGGGGAGGGAGATGCAAAGCCTTCTGCCACCAGTAAAGTAAAAGTACATTACCATGGCACACTTGCTGATGGCACCGTATTTGATAGCTCAGTAGAGCGAAATAGCCCGATCAGCTTTGGCTTAAACCAGGTAATTCCAGGTTGGACTGAAGGTGTACAGCTAATGACTGAAGGCAGTAAGTTTAAGTTTTATATCAGTCCTGAGTTAGGTTATGGAGACCGTGCAGCCGGTAAGATCCCAGCAGGCTCATTGTTGATTTTTGAAGTTGAGCTTTTAAAAATAGAGTCATAACGTTAGTATTAATTTAGAAACGCAGAAGGGGGCTAAGCCTCCTTTTTTATACATAATGTAAGGAGAGAATATGTATATGGGTCTTGTTATCACTGCATTAATGGTACTTTTTGTTTATTTCAGAGCTAAGCATGTCAATGAAATTAAAGTATATGTTGGCGAAACCTACCCCGATATCTTGGCTAGATTATCAAAAGACAAAATGAAAATAGGGGTCAATAACTTGTTTGTGATTGCCCTTGAAGAGTCCCTGAAATTTGGAGAGTTAAGTAAAACTCAGGATAAGCGATTGCATGTATTAACCAAAAGAATGCGTGATTTTGATACGCGTTTTATGGCGGTCTCAGTTATCGTCATGATCAGTTATATTTTTTTGGCCTAATTTAAATATTACTGAATGAAAATCTATCATGCATACTCACAATGTAGTGACTGAATAAAAAGATAAATCTCATTTTTCATCATAAGAAAATGAGATTTATCTGTATTCATTGAATCTTATTCTATCTAATACTCTACTCAAGTGCTTATTGATTAGGTTTTCTGTTATTGTGCCATTTACTCTCCATAGGTACTTGAAAAGCCTTCAACTAATTTATCAAACGATTCATCATTTTCGGTTTATTTTATTTGCGATTTGTAGTGTTTAATTGCAGCTTTGTTTTGCTTTAGGTAGCTTTGAGCGGCTATTGATAAGAGAGAAATAAATGACCGAGTACAGTTTACCCAACCGTCGCATTCTGGCTATCGATGTTTTCCGTGGTTTGACGATCCTTACCATGGTATTTGTCAACGAACTTGCCGCAATTAAAAATATTCCTCCTTGGATGACGCATATGCCTGCCGATGCAAACGCCATGACTTTTGTAGATTTAGTATTCCCAGCATTTTTATTTATTGTGGGTATGTCTATTCCATTTTCAACACAAGCAAAAGCTGCAAAAGGGGCGAGCTCAAAACGTTTATTGATTGATGCAGCCTTCAGAGCGCTTGGATTAATCGTAATCGGCTTGTTTATGGTGAACACCATATATGGTTATGACGAAAGCAAAATGCTGATATCTATGCCGCTTTGGACTTTGTTGATGTATGCCAGTGTACTACTCATATGGAGTCACTATCCAAAACACCTTTCAAGTGTATTAGTCAAAGGCTGTAAATATTTAGGCATACTTGGCCTTATTGTGCTGGCGTATATTTATGAAGGCCCTTACGGTGGTATGACACCTCAGTGGTGGGGGATCCTAGGCTTAATTGGCTGGGCGTTTATTTTTAGTGTGGCAGTTTATTTATTTACTAAACAAGATGTCATTAAATTAATTGCAGCCAGTCTTGCATTTGTCGCGTTATATTTTGTTATAGAACACTTAAGCGGTATTAACGGTGTGCTTGACCGGCTTGTCGAAGATAACCGAAACCATACCCATGCGACGATAGTGTTAGCAGGTGTGGTGATGAGCTTAATTTTTTATCACACTAAATTAAGTGACAAAAAGTGGTTCAACTATTTTGCTTTTGTATTTGTTAGTGGTGCACTTACCTTGTTGAGCTGGTGGCATTGGCCAGTTTCAAAGATATGGGCAACGCCAAGTTGGGCATTCATGAGTATCTTCTTCTGTGCACTGATCTTTGGAGCTATTTATTACATCGTTGAGTTAAAGGCACAGACTGGTTGGTGCAAGGTATTTGAACCAGCGGCAAATAACCCATTATTAATCTATATCTTGCCCTATATTTTAATTGCAGCACTACAGTTGCTATCAATTCCTGCAAGACCTGAGTTCATGAGTAGTGGCGCTATGGGGATTCTATGGAGCCTAGGGTTTGCAGTGATGATGATGTTTGCTGTGACTGGCTTAAACAAGCTTGGTGTGAGATTAAAGCTTTAAAGCTCTTGCGAAGCCCTAACTCAAAGGCGGCTCATTAGCCGCCTTTATTATGTGATACTAACCCTCTTAATTAAACGATCTATTTTGAGGAATAGTATGATGTACTTTAGAAAAAGTTCCTTTCAAGTTTGTTTGCTATGCTTGTTTTCAAACGTGGTAAAAAGACACAAGTAGATAAAAACCCGACCAAAATCCAGATAGGTAAATGGCCATATTTACTAAAAGGGCTCAATCCTTTAATAAGCTGTAAGTCAGTTTTGAGTATCGTCGCTTCAAATTGCGGTATTGTTTGCTCAGTTTGAGAGATGGGGTCATAAACGCCAGTAATACCGTTATTGGTCACGCGAACAAGCGGTCTTTGCAGTTCTAGAGCACGCATTCTAGCAATTTGCATATGCTGATGGGGGCCGTGAGAATCGCCAAACCAAGCGTCATTACTTACCGTAAAGAGAATATCAGATTGCTCTGTGAAGTTGTCTCTAACCAAATCGCTAAATACGATTTCGTAGCAAATAGCTGGCAGAATATGTAGGCCGTTAGCAATGAGGTTGTTTTGCACACGCACACCTCGAGAAAATGAAGACATAGCGAGGTTAAACAAAGGGGCTAACGGTCTGAGAATATCTTCAAATGGCACAAACTCACCAATAGGCAGAAGCTGATGCTTTTGGTACCTATTTGAATGTAAGTAATTGTAGTGACCATCACTTGAGTCTGAGTATTTCTTACCTAACACAACAAGCGTGTTGTAGACAGCTTTGGTATCAAATTGGTAATCAGGAATACCTGTAATGACTGCGGTATTGTTAAAGGCGGCAGCCTTGTCTAGGCCCTCTAAGAATGGTGCTGCCATATCCTCTATTTCAGGAATAGCAGCTTCAGGCCAGACGACTAGGTCTGTGTCATGCCATTCAACCCGGGTCATATCTCGGTATTTTGACATGGTTGGCCAAAACTGTTCTGGCTCCCAGCGTAAACTTTGTTGAATGTTGCCTTGTACAAGCAAAGTTGAAATGCGCTTATCAGAGTGCGAAGTAGAAACTGTGAAGCTACTAATAAGATATAAACAGATCAGTGTGACAATTGCTGAAAGCGAAAAAGAAGCATGTTTTGCTTTAATGCTGTAATAAATGCTACTAGCAAGAAATACTGCCAGTAAAGTTAAGCCAAACTCGCCAATTAAAGGCGCAAAGGCGTTAAGTGTGGAATCAGTAAATGCATAACCAAAACTGAGCCATGGAAAGCCAGTCAATAACTTGCCACGAAGAAACTCTGCAATGGCAAAGCCGACTATTAACAATGCGATCCTTTGCCACGCGCTTTGGCTGAATCTAGCTGCAAATGCAAAGGCCAGCGCAGGGTAAATTGCTAAATAGGCACAGAGCAACCCCATCAGTAACAAAGAAACTGGTAAAGGTAATCCACCGAATTGAGCTATAGAGACATGCACCCAGCTTATACCAAGTGCAAACCAGCCAAAACCAAAAGCAAAGCCATATTTAGCCGCGCTTCGGGTAGACTGTTTATCGGTTACATAACAAGCCGCAACGAGTGAAAAAATAGCGATGGGCCATAGGTTAAACGGTGCATAGCTAAAAGTCATGGCAAGGCCTGCAAAAAATGCAAGCCAAGCATGTTTGTTAGAAAAGAGGGAAAACAGCTTACTCAACGTGATCTTCGGTAATTTCAGTCTTTGGTACTGTTACTTGGAGTTGAATAATACGACGATTATCAGAGTTAGTGACTTTAAACTGTAGCGGTTCGATGTCGATTGTTTCACCACGACTCGGCATATGACCAAAGGCATGAAGAATAATACCGCCAATGGTATCGGCTTCTTGTGTATCGTAATCAGTATTAAAAAACGAATTAAATTCATCAAGAGGCGTTAATGCTTGTACAGTGAATACATGCTTTGACAACTGTCGAATATCGTCGTGCTCTTCATCGTCATCATGCTCATCTTCAATTTCGCCAACGATGGTTTCTAAAATGTCTTCGATGGTTACTAAACCTGATACGCCGCCATACTCATCGATAACAATAGCCATATGGTAACGCTTTTGTCGAAACTCATTAAGCAAGGTGTCAACACGTTTACTCTCAGGTACCACGATAGCAGGGCGAAGATATTCTCTTAATGCCGGTAAGGCATCAGATTTATCCAAAATCAGCGGCAATAAGTCTTTAGCCAGTAAAATACCTTCAACATGGTCTTTGTCTTCACAGATCACTGGAAAGCGAGAGTGTGATGATTCAACCATAATCGGTAGTTGATGCTCTAGAGACTCATCTACATCTAAAGTAATCATTTGTGAGCGAGGGATCATGATATCTCGAACTTTAAGTTCAGAGACGCTTAGTACGCCTTCCATCATGTCTTTGGTCTCAGGGTCGATGAGAGCACGCTCTTGCGCATCAGCGATGACTTCAACCAGCTCTTCTTTATTTTGGGGTTCTCCTTGCAGCATCTGGGTAATGCGTCCTAGCCAGCTTTTGCCAGCAGAACCCTGACTACTTTGCGAGTTATCGTCGCTCATTTCTTTTTATATCTCCAATTAAATAAAATTCTGTTAGTCGAACTTAGTAAGCATCATCACGATATGGATCGTCTATGCCCAATTCGGCTAATAATGTTTTTTCGATGCCTTCCATCTCAATGGCGTCTTGTTCATTTATATGGTCAAATCCAAGTAAATGCAAGCAGCCATGAATTGTCATATGAGCAAAGTGCTCATGAAAGCTTTTTTCTTGCTCTATAGACTCTGCTTTCACAACTTGTGGGCAAATAATTAAGTCGCCAACAAGAGGAAGTTCAATGCCTGGAGGCGCATCAAATGGAAAAGATAGCACATTAGTTGGCTTGTCTTTGCCACGATACTGGCTGTTAAGCTCTTGGCTTTCAGCTTCATCAGCAATACGAATCGTTAATTCTGCATGTTCACGATACGCAGATAGGGCTTTGTCAGCCCATAATTCAAACTGTTCATGTGAAGGTAAATCTTCAAACTCACAGGCAATTTGTAAATCTAATTCAACGCTCATGTTCGTTACTCAGCTTGATTCGCTTTAGCTTCTTTACGAAGGCGTTCTTTTTCGGCCTTTTCTTTTCGCTCAGATTCTTCTTTCTTCTCGTATGCTTCAACAATACGTGCCACAACTGGGTGGCGAACAACATCATGTGACTTGAAGAAATTAAATGAAATCTCATCGACATCACTCAGTACTTCAATAGCATGACGAAGACCAGAGCGCGCACCACGAGGTAAATCAACTTGCGTAATGTCACCTGTGATCACCGCTTTTGAATTAAAGCCGATACGCGTTAAGAACATTTTCATTTGTTCTGTGGTGGTGTTTTGGCTTTCATCTAGAATGATAAAGGCATCATTAAGCGTTCGACCACGCATATAGGCAAGCGGCGCAACTTCTATGACATTTTTTTCTATTAAGCGTTCAACTTTTTCAAAGCCAAGCATTTCAAATAATGCGTCATAGAGTGGACGCAGGTATGGGTCAATTTTTTGTGTTAAATCGCCAGGTAAGAAACCAAGTTTTTCACCCGCTTCAACCGCAGGGCGAGTTAATAAGATGCGACGAATTTCTTGACGTTCTAGTGCATCTACAGCAGCGGCAACTGCAAGGTAGGTTTTACCAGTACCAGCAGGACCAATACCAAAACTGATATCATGACGAAGAATATTAGCCACATACTGACTCTGATTCGGATTACGAGGCTTAATCACACCACGGCGGGTTTTAATATAAACCTCTTCATTCCATACACTCGGTGCATCTTGCTCTAGACAATTAGCTTCAGTGATCGCTAAGTGTACGTTATCAGGTTCAATTTCATTTACTTCGCCACGAACAGGCTGAGTATCAATGTATAAACCTTTTATGATATCGGTAGCAGCTTTAGCTTGAACAGGTTGTCCAGTCACTTTAAACCAGTTGTCTCTGTGTGTGATTTCAACCCCAAGGCGACGTTCTATTTGTTTTAAATTCTCGTCAAAAGGGCCGCAAAGTGATGAAAGGCGAACGTTGTCGGCGGGCTCTAAATAAAACTCAATATTCTTTAGTTGACTGCTCAAAATTGCTTCCTGTAACAACCGCGCCAGCAAAAGTGCTGGCGCAATCTGTATTTAACTAAGGTGTAAAGGTTGCAACACCTAACTCATCGGCTTCGGGTTCCGACGGCGCACGATTTAAAATATCGGCAGGTGCAACATCTTTCCTTAAATTCATTTCTGATTCTGTACGAATTAGCTCACCACGTAAAGAGTTAGGTAAAGCTTCGGTAATACGTACATCAACGAACTGACCGATCACTGAATGCGGACCTTCAAAGTTCACAACACGGTTGTTTTCGGTACGACCGCGCAGTTCCATTGGGTTTTTCTTCGATGGACCTTCAACCAAAATACGCTGCTCAGTATCAAACATCTTACGACTGATGTCTTGAGACATCTGGTTGATACGGTTTTGAAGAATGTATAGACGCTCTTTCTTCTCTTGTTCAGAAACATCATCAGGCAAATCTGCCGCAGGGGTACCTGGGCGCGCTGAATAGATAAAGCTGAAGCTCATATCAAAACCAATGTCATTGATCAGATTCATTGTTGCTTCAAAGTCAGCACTCGTTTCACCCGGGAAACCAATGATGAAGTCTGAAGACATTGACAGGTTAGGGCGGATCTTACGAAGCTTACGAATGGTTGATTTGTATTCTAAGGCTGTGTGACCACGTTTCATAAGGTTAAGAACACGGTCTGAGCCACTTTGTACCGGTAAGTGTAAGTGGTCTACCAGCTCTGGTACATCAGCGTAAGCTTCAATAATGTCAGGCGTGAATTCAACAGGGTGAGATGTGGTGTATCGAATACGGTCAATACCATCAATGGCAGCAACGTAACGAAGTAGATCTGAGAAGTAACAGATTTCACCGTCGTGCATTTCACCGCGGAATGCATTTACGTTTTGGCCAAGTAGGTTAACTTCACGAACACCTTGCTCAGCAAGTTGTGCAACTTCTAGTAATACGTCATCTAACGGACGGCTTACTTCTTCACCACGCGTGTAAGGTACAACACAGAAAGTACAGTATTTAGAACAGCCTTCCATAATTGAAACGAATGCCGTAGGGCCTTCTGCTTTAGGCTCTGGTAGACGGTCAAACTTTTCAATTTCAGGGAATGAAATATCAACAACCGCACCTTGCTTGCTTTGTACTTGCTTGATCATCTCAGGTAAACGGTGCAATGTTTGCGGGCCAAATACGATATCAACAAACGGTGCGCGTTGACGAATCGTGTCACCTTCTTGTGAAGCTACACAACCACCCACACCAATAACTAGATCTGGGTTGTCATCTTTTAATAACTTCCAGCGACCCAGTTGATGGAACACTTTTTCTTGTGCTTTTTCACGAATTGAACAGGTGTTGAGTAAGATTACATCAGCTTGTTCAGCTTCTTCGGTTACTTCATAACCATTGGTTGCATCTAACAGGTCAGCCATCTTCTGCGAGTCGTACTCGTTCATCTGACAACCCCAGGTTTTAATATGCAATTTTTTACTCATTGAAATATTGCCTCGTTTTCAATTCGGACTCTGATTTAGGCCACTTGCTTAGACCTAAAAAGTATACGCACAACTTAAAGGACGCGTATTTTATATGACCAAGCACATCTAGCCAAGTATAGTTTTTAACTTTGCAAAGCGTGATCAAATTGAAACGTATTTTGCGCATTACAGTCAGACAAATTAGTATTGCTTGCGGTACAATGCTGGCATTGTTTTTAAGAGGCAAAATAGATGAAAAACAAGGTGGTTATAGTCGGTGGCGGCATGGTCGGTGCAGCTACAGCAATTAAGCTAGCAAAACAGGGCGCGTCGGTAACAGTTTTGGAGCAACAGTGTATCGACCCTCTTGCGGTGCTTGCGAGTGAAAAAATTGATATTCGAATCTCTGCCATTAACCGCTTTTCAGAAGCTTTACTTGATGACTTAGGGGCAATGCCTTTACTCAGAGAAAATAGAATTGCCCCTTATACCCAACTAGAAGCCTATGAGTCAGTACAAAACTCACTGTTATTTGATAGTGAAGAAGTTGGCACAAGTCACCTTGGGCATCTTATCGAAAACAGCTTAACGCAAGCTAGTTTATGGGCGCAATTTGAGCAATGGCAAATACAAGTTGAGCAAGTTGATGGTTTACCAGTGAGCATAGCGCAATCTGATGATACCGTTACACTGCACTATAAAAACAAAAGTCATACCGCCGATTTACTTGTTGCCGCTGATGGTGGTCGCTCACAGGTAAGGCATTTAGTTGGAATAGGTGTTACAGGCTGGCAATATCAACAAAGTTGTATGGGTGTACTAATCAAAATTGATGCTCCGCAGCAAACAAAAACATGGCAGCAATTTAAACAGACTGGCCCAATTGCGTTTCTGCCTATGCACGCACCGTATGCCAATTTAATTTGGTATCATGATAGCGCTGAGCTTGCTCGATTGAAGCAACTATCAAATGAACAATTAAAAGCTGAAATTCAGTCAAACTTCTTTGCGTTGCCTGGCGATTTTAGTGTTGAAGAAAAGGCGGTGTTTCCGCTTGCTAGGCAACATGCTAATACTTATTCACAAGGTAGAGTTGTACTTGTGGGGGATGCAGCCCATTCGATCAACCCATTAGCAGGTCAGGGGGTTAACCTAGGCTTTAAAGACGTCGCTGCCCTAGCCGAAGCATTAGAATCGACAGACGATTTTGGCTGTCCTTTAGCTTTGCATAAATATGAAAAAAAACGTCGTTTAGATAATTTGACGATGATGAGCATGATGGATGCGTGTTACTTTGGTTTCTCGAATGACATAAAACCATTAAAGCACCTGCGCAATTTAGCATTAAAAGTGGCTGACAATGCAGGTGTGCTGAAGAAGCAAGTGCTAAAGCATGCGATGGGCGGTGATTTTTAATCAGTAAATTTCTTTGATTGAAGCGGATTAAGGTTCGCTTTTTTTGTGCGTGTAAAAAAGTATGCGAGAAAAATGATATAAAACTTAGACTGGGAAATTATAGATGATTTATTTATAGGGTAGGGTTGTTAGATAATTTTAGAAAACATGGTGCGGAAGGAGAGACTTGAACTCTCACATCCGAAGATACTGGAACCTAAATCCAGCGCGTCTACCAATTCCGCCACTTCCGCAATGTTTTTCTCATAAGAGATTGGCTGGAGTACCAGGATTTGAACCTGGGAATGGCGGGATCAAAACCCGCTGCCTTACCGCTTGGCGATACTCCAACAAAATTTTAACTTTCTGTTGGTCTCTGGACTTAAATCTGGGGATGAATGAGTGAGGGATCAAAACCTCTCTCTTCTGTCCTTACCGCTTGGCGATACTCCAACATCAAGGATAAGCTAAGTTATTTTAGTTCAAACTTAAAAGAACATGGTGCGGAAGGAGAGACTTGAACTCTCACATCCTAAGATACTGGAACCTAAATCCAGCGCGTCTACCAATTCCGCCACTTCCGCAATATTATCTGGAGTATTTTGGAACCTAAATCCAGCGTCTATTTCAAGACACCTGCAAATTCCTCAACTTCAGAAAAGTTGGCTGGAGTACCAGGATTTGAACCTGGGAATGGCGGGATCAAAACCCGCTGCCTTACCGCTTGGCGATACTCCAACTAAAGGTAGTAAAAGCTTTTTTAGTTCAAACTTTAAGAACATGGTGCGGAAGGAGAGACTTGAACTCTCACATCCGAAGATACTGGAACCTAAATCCAGCGCGTCTACCAATTCCGCCACTTCCGCATATTTTCTTTAAAGAAAATGGTGGCTATGCCCTGATTTGAACAGGGGACCCCATCATTATGAGTGATGTGCTCTAACCAGCTGAGCTACATAGCCATTTGGCTGGAGTACCAGGATTTGAACCTGGGAATGGCGGGATCAAAACCCGCTGCCTTACCGCTTGGCGATACTCCAACGAAAACCTCAAATCTTTTTTGAACCAGGATTTGAATCTGGGGGGATAAATGAGTGAGGTATCAAAACCTCTCTCTTATGCCCTTACCGCTTGGCGATACTCCAACTAAGGTAGTTGATTGTTTTAGTTCTAATCGAGAACATGGTGCGGAAGGAGAGACTTGAACTCTCACATCCGAAGATACTGGAACCTAAATCCAGCGCGTCTACCAATTCCGCCACTTCCGCAATGTTGGCTGGAGTACCAGGATTTGAACCTGGGAATGGCGGGATCAAAACCCGCTGCCTTACCGCTTGGCGATACTCCAACGAAAACTTCAAATCTTTGTTGAACCAGGATTTGAATCTGGGGGATAAATGAGTGAGGGGTCAAAACCTCTCTCTTCTGCCCTTACCGCTTGGCGATACTCCAACTAAGGTAGTTGATTGTTTTAGTTCTAATCAAGAACATGGTGCGGAAGGAGAGACTTGAACTCTCACATCCGAAGATACTGGAACCTAAATCCAGCGCGTCTACCAATTCCGCCACTTCCGCACTACAAGGTAGTTAGTTTTATAGTTGCTAATCAACTCTAAAAAGCATGGTGGCTATGCCCTGATTTGAACAGGGGACCCCATCATTATGAGTGATGTGCTCTAACCAGCTGAGCTACATAGCCATCTCTTTTTAGTGTGTCACCATCGCTGGTGCGGGGCGTATTATGCTGATATGCTCCAAACTCGTCAACACCTTTTTTGCAAAAAAGTTGTCATTAAAGTTCTTTTGCAGATTAATTGCGCGAAATGGCTGAATATGAACCATAAAAAGATAAAAAGTGAGCTGTTTTTAGAAAATAAAAAAGGAGACATCAAGTCTCCTTTTCAAAACACTCAGTTAAAGCGATTAAACGTTGAATAGGAAGTTCATCACGTCGCCATCTTTAACAATGTATTCTTTACCTTCTTGGCGCATTTTACCTGCGTCTTTCGCACCGCTTTCGCCTTTGAATTCGATGTAATCATCAAAACCAATTGTTTGCGCACGAATAAAGCCACGTTCGAAGTCTGTGTGGATTTTACCTGCAGCTTGTGGCGCAGTTGCACCTACAGGGATAGTCCATGCACGTACTTCTTTTACACCAGCAGTGAAGTAAGTCTGTAATTTAAGTAGCTCGTAACCACCACGGATCACAAGGTTAAGACCTGGCTCTTCAAGACCAAGATCAGCCATAAACTCTAACTTATCTTCTTCTTCTAGCTCTGAAAGCTCAGATTCAATTGCAGCACACACAGGGATCACAACAGCATCTTCGTTTGCAGCAATTTCACGAACTTGCTCTAAGAATGGGTTATTTTCAAAACCATCTTCAGTAACGTTCGCAATATACATGGTAGGCTTAATTGTTAAGAAGTTAAGCGGCTTAATAGCAGCTAGTTCTTCTTTACTAAGCTCTAAAGAACGCAGTGTTAAGCCTTCATCTAAATGGGCTTTCACTTTTTCTAGTACTTCATTCTGGAATTTTGCTTCTTTATCACCGCCTTTCGCTTTTTTAGCATTACGTTGAGCAGCGCGATCTGCAGCTTCCATATCTGCTAAAACAAGTTCAGTGTTGATAACATCAATATCATCAGCCGGATTTACTTGGCCAGACACGTGAACAATGTTTTCATCTTCAAAACAACGAACAACATGACCAATGGCATCTGTTTCACGAATATTAGCAAGGAATTGGTTACCTAAACCTTCACCTTTTGACGCGCCTTTTACAAGACCTGCAATATCAACGAACTCCATGGTTGTTGCGATTGTTTTTTGAGGATTAACAATCTCAGCCAGTTGGTCTAAACGCGGATCTGGCACGGCAACAACGCCTGTGTTTGGTTCGATTGTACAAAACGGAAAGTTTGCGGCTTCAATTCCCGCTTTAGTTAATGCATTAAATAGGGTTGATTTACCAACGTTAGGTAAACCTACAATGCCACATTTAAAACCCATAATTTTGAACCTTCAGTTAATCAAATTGTTGCCGTAAGCGATTTTACGGCTTAAATGAATGTAGTCTGTTTTGTGCTTTTAACACACCGTCTTTTGCTAAAACTTCCATACAGCGAACAGCTTCATCAACCACAGCGTCGATTTTTTCTTGGTCAGCTTGAGGTGCTTTACCTAAAACCCAGCCTGTTACTTTATCTCTGTGACCAGGGTGACCAATACCAACACGTAAACGCATAAATTCTTTGTTATTGCCCATTTTAGCAATAATGTCTTTCAAGCCATTGTGACCACCGTGACCACCGCCTTTTTTAATTTTGGCGATCCCCGGTTCCATGTCCATTTCGTCATGGGCAACTAAAATATTTTCAGCTGGGATTTTATAAAAATTAGCAAGGCTTGATACCGCTTTACCACTTAAGTTCATATAAGTTGTAGGAATAAGCAGTTTGAATTCTTGGTTGTTGATTATCACTTTGCCAGTCAGGCCGTGATGTTTTGAATCAGGTTTGAGGATGCAATTGTAGCGTTTTGCCAGTTCTTCGATGAACCACGCACCGGCATTATGACGGGTTTGAGCATATTCGGGGCCTGGATTAGCCAGGCCCACAAGCATTTGAATAGTATTCAAGGTGCTAACACCTTAGAAATTATTCTGCAGCTTCTTCAGCTTCTTCAGAAGCAGCGCCTTTAGGAGCGTTTAAAGTAACAACTGCTTGGTCGTGGTCTGCACCTTTAGCTAGTTCTACTGAAACAACACCTGCAGGAAGAGCTACGTCAGAAAGGTGTACAGTTGCACCTACTTCTAATGCTGCTACGTCTACTTCTACGAACTCAGGAAGTTGAGCTGGTAAACAAGTGATTTCGATTTCTGTTACGTGGTGAGCAACAGTGTTACCGCCTTTAGTTGCAGCTTCTTCGTTGATGAAGTGTACAGGAACCTTAGTGTGGATCTTGTGAGCAGCATCAACACGTTGGAAGTCTAAGTGAGTTACTTTAGGCTTGAACGGGTGACGTTGGATGTCTTTAAGGATCGCTTCAACAGACTCACCACCGATGTTTAGTGTAAGGATGTGAGTGTAGAAACCTTCATCTTCTTGCGCTTTGATTACTTTGTTGTGGTCAAGCGTTAAAGCAACTGCATCTTTACCAGCACCGTAAAGGATTGCTGGTACTTTATCAGCGTGACGTAGGCGGCGGCTCGCACCAGTACCTAAAACTTCACGTACTTCTGCTTCTAAAGTGTATAATTCGTTAGACATGGATGTCTCCAAAATAAAAGTTAAATTAGTAATTAGAGGACTCGCGACCAAATCCTCTACCTTAAAAAGGCGCGCTACTATACCACCGTTGGACGGTAAATTAAACAAAAAAAGCACCCGAAGGTGCTTTTTGTTAAAGTAGGCGTCGCTTAATGTGTAAACATTGCCGAGATTGACTCTTCGTTGCTGATGCGGCGAATCGTTTCAGCCAACATATCTGCAAGGGTCAATACTTTAATTTTATCGATTGAACGAAGCTCATCACTTAACGTGATTGAGTCAGTTACGATAACTTCATCAATAACAGAGTTGCGAAGGTTTTCTGCAGCAGCACCAGAAAGTACAGGGTGTGTTGCATAAGCAAATACGCGTTTAGCGCCATGCTCTTTAAGTGCCTCTGCTGCTTTACATAATGTACCACCTGTGTCGATCATGTCGTCAACGATGATACAGTCACGGCCTTCTACATCACCAATGATGTGCATTACTTGAGATACGTTTGCTTTCGGACGACGTTTGTCGATGATAGCCAGGTCAGTATCGTTCAGTAGTTTTGCAATTGCACGAGCACGTACAACACCACCAATGTCTGGAGATACGACTACAACATCGTCAAATTCACGAGACTTCATGTCGTCAAGTAGTACAGGGCTACCAAACACGTTGTCTACAGGCACATCGAAGAAACCTTGAATTTGTTCTGCGTGCAGGTCTACAGTCAATACGCGGTCAACACCAACGCTTGAAAGGAAGTCTGCTACTACTTTAGCTGTGATTGGTACACGAGCTGAGCGAACACGACGGTCTTGACGCGCATAACCGAAGTAAGGGATAACAGCTGTAATACGACCTGCTGATGCACGACGCAAAGCGTCAACCATCACGATTAGTTCCATTAAGTTGTCGTTTGTAGGGGCACAGGTTGATTGAATAATGAAAACATCCGATCCACGTACATTTTCATTGATTTGAACACTGATCTCGCCGTCACTAAAACGACCAACAACAGCATCACCTAACTCGATGAATAAACGTTTCGCAATTTTTTGAGCTAACTCAGGCGTTGCGTTACCAGCGAAGAGCTTCATGTCAGGCACGGTAGGGTTCCTCAGGCACTGAAATTTTTTGGACTAACATGCAATGACGTTGTCAAAACAGGCTAACTTAAACAATTTTACTTCTACTCTTTAAGCCATGACGCTAACTGGCGATGGGCCAGTGATACAGCATGGCTTGGGGCGATAAACCCTTGCCAAGCATTGGGTAATTCAGAGAGTACACGCCGTGCGCTTTGCTCAGAGTCTAGCTCGACAAAACAGCACGCTCCCGTCCCAGTCATTCTTGACGGGCCGTATTTTAGCAACCACTGCAGGGTCTTTTCAACCTCGGGGTAGAGCTTTTTAACCAGAGCTTCACAATCGTTGCTGGTATTTTCCATAAACCACTGACTGGTGAGTTTAGGTGTATTTCTTGGTAAGTCAGGGTGAGTGAAGACTTTTGCTGTACTAATGTGAACATTGGGGAACACCACACAATACCATTTATGTTCAATCTCAACCGCATTGAGTTTTTCACCAACGCCTTGTGCTACGGCAGTTTTACCATTAATGAATACAGGCACATCCGCACCAAGTGTTAAGCCTATCTCTGACAAGGTGTTTAGATCTAAGTGACATTGCCATAATGAATTTAATGCTAATAAAGCCGTTGCTGCATCGGATGAACCACCACCAACACCACCGCCCATGGGCAAACATTTTTTTAAATTAATGGTCACACCTTGGTTTGTTTGCTTGTATGGCAACAAAGCGTGAGCCGCTTTAAAGATAAGGTTGTCTTCGGTTTTGATATTATTGGTATCACCAATGATACTAATTTGATTATCATCCGTTAAGTTGAACTCTAATTCGTCACCAAAATCTAAAAAGGTAAACAAACTCTCTAATTCATGATAGCCGTCTTCCCGTTGGTTATTGATATGTAAAAACAGATTAAGTTTTGCTGGAGCCGTTAGAGTCAAATTATTCATTATTAAACTGCCATGAATTGAGTTGAATTTTTATTCTTAATTTATCTTGGGTAAGTGAAATACGTTTTGGTACCCAAAATCCATCAACCCTTTGATAGCTTTGATAGTTGATAAACCATGTTTTGCCTTGTTCATCTGTCCACTTTGCAGACTTAAGGCGTGATTGAGGGTCGTACTGGTTATTATCACTACGAATGGCACCGGTTAACCAAAGTGGTGCTTTTTCAAAAGGTAATTGAAAACCACTCAAGCGAGCAATCAGTTCACTGCTGCTTTGATCAATATATTGCTCATCTTGATAGGCCATTTCACTGTGATTTTCATGCTCGACTAATTCGAGTAATTGTGTGCCAATAAAGCTAGATAAAATTAGATGTTGATGACTTTCTTTAAGTTGCCAATTAAAGTTAACAGATTGTCGATCATTGGGCGCAATAAAGGCGACTTTACCACTGGCTTTCCAGTTTTTTTGTGCCTCTAATTGCGACCGCCAATCTGTCTGTAGCGCGTCTTGCTCAGTTATTCGTTGGGCACAGCCACTGATAAATAAAAAAAACATGAGCAAAATCAAATGAATTTGTTTCAAATGTTGTTCCTTCCTTTCCATATTTGCAGGATGTTTGATAAAATTCTCGGCTTTCTAGCAGGGCTCGAGCAATTTATTGGTAGCTATGACCATTATCGCACTTGGTATTAATCACAAAACAGCATCAGTTGAATTACGCGAAAAAGTGGCGTTCTCACCTGAGCAATTATCAAACGCATTGTCGCAATTGGCGAGCTCTGAGCAGTTTAAAGAGACCGTGATTGTCTCGACCTGTAACCGAACTGAACTGTATTGTAGCCTTGAGCATAGCAATTCCCAAGCGCTTCTCAAATGGTTAGCTGATTTTCACTGTATCGACACTGAACAACTTGAAGATAATGTCTACATTCATCAAAACCAAGACGCCATAAATCATTTAATGCGCGTAGCCTGTGGTTTGGATTCTTTAGTGTTAGGCGAGCCACAGATCCTTGGCCAGATCAAACAGTCTTATAACAGTGCAAAGCAGCACGACTGTGTGTTACCTACTTTTGAGCGTTTATTTCAAAAAACCTTTTCAGTCGCCAAGCAAGTAAGAACTGAAACGGATATTGGTGCCAGTGCAGTATCTGTTGCCTATGCAGCAGTTAACTTAGCTAAACACATTTATGGCCAATTAGATAAAACCAAAGTGCTGCTAATTGGTGCAGGTGAGACTATTGAGTTGGTAGCCAGACACTTATATCAACAGCACCCAAAAGCCATCACGGTTGCAAATAGAACAATAGAGCGTGCCAAAAACTTAGCTGAAGAAGTTGAAGCTGATGTGATTTCATTGGCGCAATTGCCAGAAAAACTGCATGACGCTGATATTGTCATCAGTTCAACGGCTAGTACGTTGCCTATCATCGGTAAAGGTATGGTTGAGCAAGCACTCAAACAGCGCCGTTATAAGCCAATGTTGTTCGTTGATATTGCCGTGCCGCGAGATATTGAAAGCCAGGTAGGCGAGTTAGATGCGGCTTACCTTTACTCAGTTGATGACTTACAAGCCATCGTCAACGAAAACATGGCAAGCCGTGAGCAAGCGGCAGAGCAAGCGCAAGAAATCATACTGCAAAAAACCCATGAATTTGCCAAGTGGCAACGTTCACAAGGGTCAATTGATGTTATTCGACAATATCGAGACTCGGCGCAAGAAGTAAAAACAGAATTAGTAGAAAAGGCTGTAAATCAGCTACAATCAGGCAAATCAGCCGAAAAAGTGTTGCTTGAATTGGCTAACAAGCTCACAAATCGTTTAACTCACGCACCAACACGGGCAATACAGGCCGCGGCGCAAGAGGGTGATATCGATAAATTGGCCGTGCTTAAACAAACATTAGGAATCGAGCAGGAAAAGTAAATTAATGAAAGAGTCTGTATATCGTAAATTAGAGACCTTAGCCGAGCGCTATGAAGAAGTGCAAGCGATGCTAAGTGATCCAGAAGTTATTGGCGATCAAAATCGTTTCCGTGCCTTATCAAAAGAATACTCAGAACTTGAAGACGTAGTTAAAGCGTTTGCTTCTTATCAGCAAGCCCAAGACGATGTGGCGACAGCTGAAGAAATGCTGAAAGACTCAGATCCTGATATGCGTGAGATGGCGCAAGAAGAATATAAAGAGGCAAAAGCAGCCATTGTTGCCCTAGAAGACGAACTGCAAATTTTGATGCTGCCAAAAGATCCTAAAGATAACAACAATGTTTATCTCGAAGTTCGCGCAGGTACCGGTGGTGATGAAGCAGCAATTTTTGCGGGTGATTTATTCCGTATGTACAGCCGCTACGCTGAAACTCAAAAGTGGAAAGTTGAGGTTGTCAGCACCAACGAAGGCGAGCACGGTGGTTATAAAGAAGTTATCGCTCACATCAGTGGTGAAGGTGTATATGGCAAGTTGAAGTTCGAATCAGGTGCGCATCGTGTTCAACGTGTTCCTGAAACTGAATCTCAAGGTCGTGTTCACACGTCTGCATGTACGGTTGCAGTAATGGCTGAAATACCTGAAGCCGAAGCAATCCAAATTAACCCTGCAGATTTAAAAGTAGATACCTTCCGTGCATCGGGTGCCGGTGGTCAGCATGTTAACAAAACAGACTCTGCAATTCGTATAACGCACATTCCAACAGGTGTGGTTGTCGAATGCCAGGATGAGCGCTCTCAGCACAAAAACCGTGCTAAAGCACTTTCTGTACTAGGAGCACGTTTACAACAAGCTGAAGATGAAAAGCGTCAAGCAGCCGAGGCATCTGAGCGTCGTAATCTAGTAGGAAGTGGTGACCGTTCAGAGCGTATTCGCACTTACAACTATCCTCAAGGTCGTATTACTGATCACCGTATTAACTTAACACTTTACCGTCTAAATGAGATTGTAGCCGGTGAACTTGGAGCCGTGATTGATCCATTACTACTCGAACACCAAGCTGACTTATTAGCAGCAATGGGTGACGATTAATCGTGGTCAACCTAACAGTCGCCCAAGCACTCGCTTGGGCAACCCAAATTCTTCAAAATACCTCTGACTCACCTAAACTTGATGCTGAAGTTTTATTGCTTCATGTACTTGATAAACCTAAAAGCTATTTATTTACTTGGCCTGAAGCTGAGCTAACAGAAGTGCAATTAAGTACATTTAAGAAGCTGATTGCAGAGCGAGAAACAGGGCATCCTGTTGCTCATTTAGTCGGTGTGCGCGAGTTTTGGAGTTTAGAACTCGAAGTCAATAACTCGACGTTAATTCCTAGACCTGATACCGAAACCCTAGTTGAAAAAGCGCTTAACTTAGATTTGCCTACCAATGCAAAAATGCTTGATTTGGGGACTGGGACAGGCGCCATAGCGTTATCGCTGGCATCAGAGCAGCCTGACTGGCAGGTCACTGCGGTCGATTATTCTGAGCAAGCCGTTTCGCTTGCAAAGCGAAATCAACAAAAACTTGCTTTAAATAATGTCACTGTTTTACAAAGCGATTGGTTTAGCTCAGTATCAAATCAGCAATTTGACCTCATTGTCAGTAATCCGCCGTATATTGATGAACTTGATGAGCATTTAAACCAAGGTGATGTGCGTTTTGAACCAAAAAGTGCACTAGTTGCACCAGATAATGGTATGGCTGATATTAAGCTAATCATTGAGCAAGCGCGGCAATATCTGGCACCGAACGGATATTTGCTTATTGAGCATGGTTATCAACAAGCGCTGTTATTACAAGAGTTTTTTGCACAAATGGCGTATAGCAATATACTTACTATAAAAGATATGGCAGGCTGTGATCGAGTAACCATGGCCCAGTGGCAAGGCAAGCGATAAAAACGCCCTGTGTATTAATAGGACCCCGCGTATGGATGATTTTTTGTTTTCAGATGAGCCGAACGATGTAGTTGAGCCCGACAGCAATGGCGTTTGGAAAGTAATTGTTGTCGATGATGAACCTGAAGTTCATGCGGTCACTAAGCTTGCATTAAGTGATTTTGAGTTTCAAAAGAAGCGTTTAGAGTTTATTAGTGCATATTCTGGTGAAGAAGCGCGTAAGGTGATCCAAGCACACCCAGATGCAGCCATTGTTTTACTTGATGTGGTGATGGAAACCGACGATGCGGGTTTACAAGTTGCTAAGTTCATTCGAGAAACCGCAAAAAACAATCATATTCGTATCATTTTAAGAACCGGTCAACCGGGGCAAGCGCCGGAAAGACAAGTCATAGTTAACTATGATATTAACGACTATAAGTCTAAAACAGAACTGACAGCACAAAAGCTTTTTACAGTTGTGATGTCGAGTCTGCGCTCTTATCGCGACATTTTAGCCATTGAGCAATCACGTCAAGGTTTAGAAAAGATTATTTGCGCTTCACGAGACATCTTTTCATCACACTCCTTAGAGCATTTTATTAAGGGCGTGGTTCAGCAGTTAACCTCTTTGTTAGGTACTGTCGATGAAGCGATTTACGCAACGTCTTTGGTTGCAAGTAATGACTCAAATCATAATGCTGAACAGCTGGTTGTTTTCACAGGCCGTGGTGAGTTTGAATCTTGTGAAGGTAAACCTATTTCTGAAGTGCTAACTCAGGACCAGCTCCAAGCTTGCTCTACTGCTTTGCAAGAAAAAAGCATAGTTTATAAAGATAATTATTTGTTCGCCTACTGCACCAGTGAGTTTAATCATAGCTCAATGTTATTTGTGTCAGGTATTCCTGATTTTCTGACCGATACACAAAAGCACTTAATCGAAATATTTTCACAAAATGTGCAACTTGCTTATGAGAATGTGCAACTTCAGGCTGAGATCGAAGATACCCAACAAGAGCTTGTTTACAGATTGAGTGAAGCGTTAGAGCTGCGCTCTACTGAAACAGGTAATCATGTAAAACGGGTCGCGCATATTTGTTATGCCCTAGCCGAAGGGTACGGTTTGCCAAAACGTGATGCTGAGTTAGTGCGTATGGCCTCGCCACTTCATGATGTAGGCAAAGTCGGCATTCCTGATGCGATTTTAAATAAGCCAGAAAAGCTTGAAGAGCAAGAATGGCAATTAATGCAAACTCACGCTGAAAAAGGTTATGAGATTTTAAAGGATTCACGCCGTGAAATTGTGAATGCTGGTGCGGTCATAGCCAAAGATCACCATGAAAAATGGGATGGCTCAGGCTACCCAGCCGGTAAACAAGGTGAGAGTATTCATATTTATGGACGAATTGTTGCACTCGCAGATGTCTATGATGCACTTCGACATAAGCGTTGCTACAAGCCTGCCTGGGAATTAGAGCCCGTTATGGCCGAGATTAATAGCCAAAAAGGTAAGCATTTTGATCCTAAACTCGTGGATGTATTTAATAGCATTATCGACGATTTAGAGGCGATTTTAGTGAAGTATCCAGATAAGTAGAGTAGTTAATTAAATGGAATATATTGCAATCAAACATACTCATGTGATGTTCGCACTGTTGAGTATTATTTTGTTCTACACGAGAACAGTATCTCGTTTTATGTCGGGGAAACTTGCCAGTAATAAACTCGTTTTTATTGGTAGTCACATTATAGACACTTTATTATTGGTTTCTGCTGTCGCGCTGTTAGTTGTTGCGAGTATGAACCCATTGCAACAACCATGGCTGACTGAAAAAATTGTTTTAGTTTTTGCTTATATTGGTTTAGGGTTTGTGGTTGCTAAATCGACACAGTTTAAAACGCAGGTTATCGCACTGACAGCAGCTACTATCTCGCTACTTCTCATTGGTTATTTAGCGGGTAGTAAAGCGTCATTTTTACTTTAAGTTTCTTTGAGTAGGCTTTGCCTACTCAACCTCTCCTCATTTTTACCCCATATAACTCTTTCTAAATCAATTAACAAAAACTACTTCTATAAGGCGCTACATTAATTCCTATAAAAAATGTTAGACTAGCCGATTAATAAGTAAGAGTAATAGTTAAGGTCGTTGGTATTTATGACTGATATCTGGTTCGATGAACAAGACAGTAGTGCAGACTACATACCACAGCATACATTATTTAGATGCATCGACGCTGAGCGTCAGTGGGATGCGCAGATAAATCTAGAAGAGAGTTACTGCCAGCTTGCAGAACTTGAATTAGCTGTTGATCAATTATGTCGCGAACATACCGAAACACATACGTTGATCGATGTTCTTTTAGATGCGTTTTATACTCGTTGGTTATTCAGTGGCAGCAATCAAAGCGAAGTTGAGTACAAGTTAAATAGTGTCAATCATGTATTGAAAATGCGAACTGGCAATGCCACTTCTCTTGCTTTGATTTTGACGCATTTACTGCAACGTGCACAGCTTGATGTGAACATGGCATTTCACCAAGGCGATATCATGGTTCATATCGCTTTAAGTGCTGAAGAAGGGTATATCGTAGAGCCATGTGGTGGCAACCAAACTTGGTATATCAATCCCGAAAACGACAGTAAAGACGAAGAGCCTTACGAATTATTATTAGGTGATGAAGCATTTAAGCTATATCTCGCTCAGCAAAAATGGGCGTTTATCACTGCAGATAAGTTTGGTCATGCATTAAGTTGCGTTGAACAGTTGATGGACTTACTCGGTGATGATCCATATGAACGCCGTGATAGAGGGTATCTACTCAATCAGATAAATTGCCCTAAATTAGCTAAAGCTGATTTACAGTTTTTCGTTGATGAGTGCCCGGACGATCCAACGATTGAGATTATTCAGCATCAAATTGAAGAGTTACAAGACTACAATCATGTAGTCCACTAATAAGAACAAATAGCGGGCTTTAATATTTATGCCAAGTTTAGTATGGCGTTAAATCATGCTCTACAGGCTCCTGAATAGACATCTATTAGATTTCTATTATTAAAAGAATTAGGAAAATTATGAACACGCAAATCGTAAAAGTTGCAGATATTGAAGTGGCAAACGACAAACCGTTTGTATTATTTGGCGGTATGAATGTATTGGAATCGCGTGATCTTGCAATGCAAATTGCTGAGCACTATGTTGAAGTAACCAGCAAGCTAAACATCCCTTATGTATTTAAGGCATCTTTTGATAAAGCAAATCGCTCTTCAATCAACTCTTACCGTGGTCCAGGCATGGAAGAAGGTCTAAAGATTTTCGAAGAGATTAAAAAGACCTTCAATGTCCCTGTGATCACCGATGTGCACGAACCATTTCAAGCAGCTCCGGTTGCGGAAGTGGCTGATATTATCCAACTTCCAGCGTTTTTAGCACGTCAAACAGATTTAGTTGTGGCGATGGCAAAAACTGGCGCTGTGATTAATGTGAAAAAACCGCAATTCTTAGCGCCACATGAAATGCGTCATATCATCAAAAAGCTGAATGATGCGGGCAACGACCAAGTTATTTTATGTGAGCGTGGTAGTAGTTTTGGTTATAACAACCTAGTGGTTGATATGCTGGGCATGGATGACATGAAGCACATGGCGCCTGTAATGTTCGATGCAACACACGCGTTACAACGTCCTGGTGGTCGTTCTGATTCTGCCGATGGTCGTCGTGCTCAAGCAACCGAGCTTGCACGCAGTGGTATGGCGCTCGGTTTAGCTGGTTTATTTATTGAATCACACCCAAATCCAAACGAAGCAAAGTGTGACGGCCCTTGTGCATTACCACTGGCTAAGTTAGAGGGCTACTTAAAGCAAATGAAAGCGGTGGACGATTTAGTGAAAAGCTTCGAACCACTAGATACAAGCGCAGCCGACTTATAATAATTATAAAGAGCAGCAAATTTGCTGCTCTTTAGTTTGGTTTAAAGAATTATGTCTAGAAGACTCCCGCCATTAAACGCCCTAAAAGCTTTTGAAGCTGCGGCACGTAATTTGAGCTTTACCAAAGCCGCAGAAGAATTGTATGTCACACAAGCTGCTGTCAGTCATCAAATTAAAACCCTTGAAGAGCACCTTGGGTTAAAACTCTTCTTGCGTAAAAACCGCTCCTTACTTCTGACTGAAGAAGGACAGGGTTATTACTTAGACATAAAAGAAATTTTTAATCAGTTGGTCGATGCCACCGATAGGTTATTAGCGCGTGGCGCAAAAGGGTCATTAACGGTATGTTTAACACCAAGCTTTGCCATTCAATGGTTGGTACCTCGATTAAGTAAGTTTCACGAGCTGCACCCTGAAATTGATGTGCGAATAAAAGCCCAAGACGATGAAGAAAACTCGTTAACCGATGACGTAGACGTGGCTATTTACTATGGCCGTGGTAACTGGAACGGGGTAGAGGCCTATCAGCTTCACAAAGAGTATTTGGTGCCTTTATGTAGCCCTTTTCTTCTAACAGGCCCGAAACCACTCCATACACCATCAGATTTAAGTCAGCATACCTTGTTACATGACACCTCTCGTCGAACTTGGAAAGCGTGGATGAAAACTGCCGGTGTAAGGGATGTTCCTGTGAATCAAGGACCTATCTTTAGTCACTCATCCATGGTGTTACAGGCTGCGATCCACGGCCAAGGCGTTGCACTGGGTAACAGTGTATTAGCAAAACCTGATTTAGATGCGGGCCGCTTAGTCATTCCTTTCAGCCATAGTTTAGAAAGTAAAAACGCGTTTTATCTTGTAGTGAGAGAGGCGCAAGCTGAGCTGGGTAAAATCGTTTCGTTTAAAGAGTGGATGCTCAGTATGGTAGAGCAAGAGGAACAAGAATGATCCAATGGATTAAAGCTGATAACCCCAAAGCACAATTTATTTTTGCCCATGGGGCGGGGGCAGGCAGTGACTCTGAGTTTATGCAAGATATGGCTAATAAGCTGGCTGAGCATGGCATTCAAGTTGGCTTATTCGATTTCGAATATATGCAAGTTGCCAAACAAACCGGTAAGCGCCGTCCACCGGATAGAGCGCCTAAGTTACTCGCCTATTTCAACAAAGTACTAGCATCAATCGATACGGATCTACCTCTATTTATTGGTGGCAAATCAATGGGCGGTAGAATGGCCTCATTATTAGTGACTGAGCACTCTTTACCTGTAAAAGGCGTGATTGCTATGGGTTATCCGTTCCACCCACCAGGCAAACCTGAAAAACTGAGAACGGATCATTTTGCTGATATTCCTTGCCCATTCTTAGTATTACAAGGTGAACGAGATACCTTTGGTACACAAGCTGAACTGGCTGAAATGTCATTTGCTAAAGCGCCAACTTTTCAATTTTTTCCCGATGGCGATCATTCACTAAAACCGCGTAAGAAAAGTGGCTTTAGCGAAGAAGCACATCGTTTGGCTGCAACAAAAACTACTGTGGAATTTATAGAGCAACACCTGAATGACTAAACTATTTTTATTGATAGGCAGCTCATATTGCATGTTATCAGTGGTGTTAGGTGCTTTTGCCGCTCATGGTTTGAAAAAACATGCTTCCGAGTATGCGGTAGGTATTTTTAAAACAGCAGCTGAATACCAAATGTTTCATGGCTTGGCTTTGATTTTAGTGGCGATGCTGATTAAGCAAGGTTTAAAACTTAATGCATCAGGCTGGTTATTTACCCTTGGCACCATTTTATTCAGTGGCAGCTTATATTTGCTGGCGCTGACCGAATGGCGCTTTTTAGGCCCGATCACGCCAATTGGCGGCGTGTGCTTTATTTTAGGTTGGTTGCTTTTGATGATTAAAGCAGCCAAACATAAATTTTAATTAAAGAGATTTGAGAACACCTATGTCGAGTGTTGTGATTTATTGTCGTAGTGGCTTTGAAAGTGATGCCGCAGCTGAAATTAACCATCATGCAGCCTTACAAGGCGTTGCAGGCTATGTAAAAGCCAAGCCAAATACCGGTTATGTGAGTTTTGAAACCTATGCAGCAAGCGATGCAGAATTGCTCATTAAGAAAATCGACTTTCAAAGCTTGGTATTCGCAAGACAGTGGTTTGCAGGTGTCTTTGTCAGCAAGATGTCGATAGAAGATCGTGTCAGCGAAGTAAAAGCCGTAGTGGCTGACTTCCCATTATGTGGCGAGTTGCGTGTAGAAACCCCAGATACTAATGAAGGCAAAGAGCTTTCAAAATTCTGTAAGAAGTTTTCAACGCCGCTTGCGAAAAGTCTAGAAAAGCAAAATAAGCTGACTCGTGCAGTAAAGAAGAACCGCCCAGTATTACATGTGATGTTTTTAGCAAACAATACGGCATTTGTGGGTTACTCTTTCCCAAATAATAACTCGCCTTTCTTTATGGGGATTCCGCGTCTGCGTATGCCTAGTGATGCGCCGAGCCGCTCTACGTTGAAACTAGACGAAGCCTTTCACGTTTTTGTGCCGCCAGAAGAAATGGAACAACGTGTACAGCCAGGTATGCGTGCCGTGGATTTAGGTGCGTGCCCGGGCGGTTGGACCTACCAACTTGTTCGTCGAGGCATGTTTGTCGCTGCCATAGATAACGGGCCGATGAATCAGAATTTAATGGATTCAGGTCAGGTGAAGCACTTCAGAGAGGATGGCTTTAAGTACTTACCAGAAAAGCGCAATAACACTTGGTTAGTATGCGATATGGTAGAAAAACCGAAGAAAGTGACAAACCTAATGTTAGATTGGATGGTGAATGGCTTTGCTAGCGAGTTAATTTTTAACTTAAAGCTACCCATGAAGAAACGCTTTGAAGAGGTGTATCAGTGCCTAGAGCTAATTCGAGAAGAGTTACCTAAGTACGAGATTGAGTATACTTTGCAAGCCAAACATTTATACCATGACCGTGAAGAGATCACGGTACAAGTGCAAATACACAAGATCCCTCAAAAACTGTTCAGCTAACGTTTAATGCAGTTTTTATAAAAATAATAAAGCCCTGACTTATTCAAGTTCAGGGCTTTTTTTGTATTTAATGTAATAGTTTAATTTGAGGTCAGGTTATTTTAGCGCGAGATATAATCTTGCGCTGTAATAGCAAAGTACTCAACCTGAGAATGTAAAATATGAGTAGGGTTCGGATCGACTACTTCCACCTGAATGTTGTTGTGGCGGGCAATCTCTAATGCCATATTGGTGATATTGACGCTAAACGAGGTCCCCATGAATACCATTTTCTCAGCGTCTAGCATCTGCTGTTGCGCTCGGCTGATTTCATATAACTCAGTGTAGTATTCATCAAATAGCAGTACATATGGCTTTAATGATTCATTTAATATTGGCCCATTTTTACCTATTTTAAATAATTCAAGCAGCGAACTTTCGAGGTTTGTTTCATCCACCTCATCCCAAGGGGCTCTAATACGTTCAACATCATCGCCTTGATGATGGAATAAAGTGACTTCATCCAATCGACCGTGAATTGAAATGTAATCAGGATTACCGGCTTTACCGTCTAAGCCATCGATGTTTTGTGTGATCAAGGTTTTGTCAGCAAGCCAATGATGCACTTTATTAGGCCCGTGGTGGCGGTAAGTGGCAAAACGGTTGTAATACCATTTTAAAAACTCACCAGGGTTGTGCATATACATATCGCGCGTCGCCATTTGCTGTGGCGTATAGTTACGGCTACCAATCGTCCAAAAGCCATCTTCCCCACGAAAGGTAGGAATGCCACTTTCAGCACTGACGCCTGCGCCTGTGATATATAAAGTTTTGTCAGTCTTCGTCATTTGGTTTGCTCCTAAAGTGCTGACATTAAGTTACTGTAATCATCGCGCCAAATAAATGTTGGCTTTTGATTTGGCCAAGGGCTTTGAAGATGCTTAAAGCTTTCAATTGCCTGCTCATCAAAGGTTAAAGTGACCCAGTGTGTGTTGTGCTCATGCGCTTGCTTGGCTTTTGTTTCAAAGAAATGTACTTTAAGTTTCAGCTCGTCAGCAAGGCCGCGCATGAGGGGCGTGAGATCTAAATGACTATTAGAGATATGTATTGCTAAAACACCATTTTCCTTAAGCTGTGATAAATATAGTTGCATGGCTTCAAGCGTTAACAAGTGCATAGGAATGGCATCGCCACTGAACGCATCTAGGACAAGGGCGTCAAATCTGTTTACTTGGCCTTGCTCTTTTTGCTTTTGAAGTTGTACACGACCATCACCAACCACATATTCAACCTGTGCTTTACTTTTATTTAAGTAGCTAAAATGGCTTTGCGCCGTTGCCACAACATTAGGGTTTAGCTCGTAAAATGTATAGTTATCACGATGCTTACCGTATGCTGCCAGCGTACCTGCACCTAAGCCGATAAAGCCCACTTGCGCACCGTTGGCTTGACTGTTGAGTAGTTGAGCCACCGCTGTTTCAAAGCGGTAGTAACTTTGTGGTTGACCTTGTAAGTAAGTCGGTTCAATGATCTCAGTACCGTGAGAGGTGGTACCATCAATTAAGCGACGCTCCATTTGCCCATTGACAGAAACTTCTTTGACCGACAATAAGCCATAAAAGTTACGCAATCTCAATGTGTCATGGTTGGTAAATTGGCTGTTTAGCCAGATAAAAGTCGGGGCAAGTAATACTAGTACCCCGCTAGCGACAAGCACCATGTTACGGCTTTTTGCAAACTGCTCTGTACTTATTAAAGAATAAATGAAAAGCGCCAATACAAGCCCTAAAGCCAGAGGATACTCATAAAACAAAGTAAAAACCTTTGGCGCGATGAAAGTAACCGCTGCTGTGCCTAAAGCCCCACCTAAAGACATCATTAAATAAAACTGTGTCAGTTTAGACTGATGCGGTTTGGTCTTCTCAAGCTCGCCATGACAGATCATACAGGCACTGAATAACACGGTTGAATAGAGCACAATTTGACTGAGTAAATCGAGTTGGCTGTCAATAAAGAACAGCATCAATCCAATAAAACTACTGAATGCGAACACCGCCAGCCAAAACCAGCGTTGGTAAATTTTAGCTGAGTGAAAACATAGAATAAACGTCAGTAAATAGAGTGATAAAGGCAGCAACCATAAAAAAGGAATAGGCGATACATTCTGTGTCATCGCGCTGGTGGTTGCCGTTAGCATGATCACACCACTGGCACTGAGCAATAGCCACAAAGGCAGACGCTTATCCAGTGTCGAAGTACTTTCATTTGTTTGCGCCTGAGTGTAATTGTTTTGTTTAAGTGCTAAGCCAATAAAACCTGTAAATAATAAGACAAACACGCCATAAACAAGGCTCCAAGCCCAAGATTGTGCAGACAGTGTTAACCAAGGTTCAAATACAAACGGGTAACTGAGTAGTGCTAAAAAAGAGCCTATGTTTGAGTAACTATAGAGTTTGTACACTTTGCTGTTGAGCGATTGAGATTGCCAACTTTGTAATAGTGGCGAAGTTGCAGCAAGCACAAAATAAGGTAGACCTACGCTCTGAGCAAGTTTAAGTAACAAAGCGAACTCTGGAGAAGCTTGTTCCTTAATATCACTATCAGATAGACCTAAAGGTATAGCGAGTAAGCTAATGAGTAAGAGGCTCAAATGCACAATTTGCTGTTTTTTTATATCAAGAAATTTAACCAGCAAGTGTGCATAACAATAGCCTGCGAGTAAAAAAGTTTGAAAAAACAGTAAGCAGGTTGTCCAAACTTGTGCGCCACCACCAAACACGGGCAGCAAAGATTTAGCTAACAAGGGCTGAACTTGAAACAGCAAGAACGCACTTATGAATATCACTATAGTGGCTAGCATGCAGAGCCTTTTCTCTTTGGAAAATTAATTATTGCGCACTTTAGAGTGTTGTATTCATAGATGCAAATAGAGTTTAACTGCTTATAACCCGAGCAATGTTAATTGTCTTTTATAAATGATATTTAATCTCATTTTCTTAAACAGGTACTTCAATATGTATATGATATAAGGTAACATTTGCGTTGTTATATTATCTCTCTGGTGTTTTAAATGAAATTAAAATTATTAAGCAGTGCAATCTTATTAGCCATGCTAAGTGGCTGTGGTAATAGCAGTAAAGTTGAAGAAATCACGCCGACTGAACAAGTCGATCAGGGTTCTGGTGAAGGTTCGGGCGAAGGCTCTGGTAGCGATCATGACCATGAAATTGAGTATCCACTAGGACGACTTGCTGTTTCATTTGCTGATGAAAGTGATGTATCAGTTTATGACCTTACAAACAATGAACTATTAGAAACAGTTACTTTAACTAACCCTGTTTCTGCACTTTATGCGAGCCCAGAAGGTCGCTATGTGGTTGCTATTCAGCGTGATCATAACCATGTTGAATTTATTGATGGCGGAATTTTCTTAGAAGCCCATGATGACCACTTCCATCTAGAACAAGAAGATGTTCAGGCGGTGAACTTTGAATTAACAGAAACAAAGCCAACACATTATGTACCAGGTGGTGAGCATGCATTGGTATTCTTTGACGGTGATAAAGACACTCAAGCAGATGCAGGTTTTGCTTTAATTTCAGATGAAGGCATTACTGAAGCAAAAATTGATGCTCATCATGAATTTAATACTTTCATGCATGGTACCGGTGAAATTCGTGGTGAGTATGTGATTTCAACACTACGTGATGCTGATGCCGAAGGCACGTTACCAGATCAAATAGCACTATTTGAACTGCATGATGATCACTTCCATCAAGAGCAAGAATTCGAACATAAGTGCCCAGGGCTTCATGGTAGCGTTCAAACAGAAGAGTTTGTTGCTTTCGGTTGTACTGATGGCATCGTTGCGATTGAAGAAGAATCAGAAGTATTTACTTCAAAACATATTGCATATCCAGAAGGTTTTCCAGAAGGTGTTCGTATAGGTAAATTTATTGGTCACCCTGAAAACCACACGGTCATTGGTTTATCTCGCGTAGGGCCATACTCTGTTAACTTAGAGACTGGTGAAATCAAAGCTTTTGCATGGCAACCAGAAGGTGTTGAAAAGTATCTTGCATACGCAGGTAATGCAAAGACAGGCAACGCATTAGTGCTAGATGATCAAGGTTACTTAAATGTTTTCCATGGCGAGCATGACTGGGAAAATGAAGCGCGTATTCAAGTTTTAGAAGAAATTGAAGAAGGTGCCACGGCTAAGATCATTGCAAACATGGCGCATCACATTGTTTACGTCGCTTATGGTGAGCACTTATACGCAGTAGACACTGAAGCAAAAACAAGCACTGAAATTCAGCACTTTGATAAGCCAATCGCGAACCTTACTTGGGTAGGTGCGTTTGAAGCTGAAGAACATGATCACGAGCATGACCACTAAGTAAATCTTATTGTTTAACAGACTCCCACTAAAAATGGCAACCAATAGGTCGCCATTTTTTTATCGAAGTTTAAAGGACAGAGAGTTAAACTTCGCGATAGTTCTTACGATAATTTTCAACCCATAGCTTGGTTGCGCCACATACTGCAACAGGCATTACGATCAAGTTTACGAAAGGAATCGAGGTTAAAACAAATACTGCAAAACCAAACCCGTACGATAACCCCTGTTCGTTTTTTAGGTCGTCTTTCATTTGCTTGAAATGAATCTTGTGATTGTCAAACGGGTAGTCGTTGTACTGTACGTTGTACATCCAACAGGTAAATAGCACCCACATGATTTGCCCGAATACAGGGAGTATCCAAAGTAAAATAAAGAAACCGATTGCCCTAGGAAGATAGTAACAAAGCTTAGTCCACTCTCGTCCAAGCATACGAGGTACGTCTTTTAAGGTATCTGACAGCTTATCGTCATTGATAGGTTGGCCTGTTAAATAGAACTCAACTTTTTCACTAAGCAAACCATTAAAAGGTGCAGCAATGAAATTGGTTATTACAGTGAAAACCATGGAGTAGGAGAATAAGATCACCAAGATAGCAATCGGCCACATCAGCCATTCAAGCCAACTCAACCAAGATGGCAGCAAGTTGTTGATGTATTCAAAGCCTTGAACTAGCCAATCGTATAAAAAGAATAAAGAACCGCCGAATAGCAAAACGTTAATAAACAATGGAATAAATACAAAGCGTTTTAATCCTTTTTGAGTTATTAACGAAAACCCAGCAATGAAATACTCAATACCTTTGCTTAACTGCACAACTAGCCTCAACAATTATATGTACACGTTTTTAGTATAAAGTGTTCCAGAGACAGCGACTAGCGCTTATAGTAACAAACTATGTCAAAGTGGAAGCTTGCGATCAGCAATAAGGTTATTTAGGCAATTCAACGTTGTAACGTTTCGCATACCATAAAAAGAAGGGCAGCTCGATGACTGAGAAGCTTACCAAGGTAAACCATACCCAGCTAACTTCAGTGAAAACTAAAGTGAAAGTCTGAGATGAGCCCATATATACAGAGCCGACGACAAACAAAGAAATCACTGATGCAATTAAATCTTGTAGAGAGATCTTCTTAAGGTCATTGCCCGCATATTTTGGGTTTGCATAAAAATAGGCAACAAACAGCACAATAAAATTAACCGCGATAATTGCAAATTCTGGAGTCATAGTTGATAAACTGTTTAATAAAAACGCGAATAGTGTAGCGTTATGCGGATCTACTGTCCAAATAAAAGAAAGGAAAAAGGCGAGTAAAGCAGCCCGCCTTTGTGTTAGCTCAAGCTTTAGAAAGTATAAGTCGCTGAAATACCGAAAGTGCGCGGGTCAATAATACCGGCGTTGCCATATGGGTCACGGGCATTTGCAGGGGAACGGTGAGTTACTGCTTGTCTATCTAACGCATTATTCACGAACACGTTGAAAAGCCAATTCTCCAATTCATAGTTGGCATGTACTCGAACCAAAGAGTAGTTACCCGCTTTCTTTTCTGGTTCATTCATAAATGTCCCAAAAAACTCATCAACATAATTACCAGAAAGACCGACATTGAAGGCATCATTAACCCAATACTTTACACCTGCATTGGCGGTGATTTTGGGTGCTGAGTTGAGCTCTTTGCCATTTAAGTATTTGAAGGTTTCAGTGCCATCTTTTATTTCAGTCTCAAGAAGGCCTAGACCACCGGTCACTTGTACATTGTCAGAGAGCATTGCAGACACTTCTAACTCAAGTCCATAAGTATCAACACGCGCTAGGTTATCAATATTTCTGTTAGGGCCTACAGCTTGATAGCCCTGGTAGGCATTAAAGAACACATTGGCACTGAAGTTAACATTGCCATCATTCAGTGAGCTTCTTAGGCCAGCTTCGTAGGTGTTCACATATTCAGCATCGTAATAATAGTACTGCTGCGTCATCCAGTTAAAAGCACCACCGGCAGAGTTATAGCCTCGGCGTGCACTGATGTTTGCGGTATGTTGTTCATTTATCTTGTATTGCAGAACAACTTTAGGTAAGCGAATAGTATTTTCTTGATCAAGTATAGAGCGAGAGCGGTGAACCAGTTGTTCACCTTCCATCGCATTTTCTATGTAATCACGGAACTGTGATTCTTGTTCTACACGTAGACCTGAGATCACACTGAATTGCTCATTGATGTTGTAACTGACTTCACCATAGATTGCGCGTGAGTCACTACTGTCGTTACCTTGATATAAGAAGCCTGTATGGCTTTGATAATCCTGCTCTCGCTCAAAATAGGCCAGGCCAATAAAACCCTTAAGCGCTGCATCATCTAAACCAAAGTTGTACTTACCATCAAAAGTCACGTTCTTTTCATTCATAATGAGAAGCTGATTTCTCGCTTCAACTAATTCGTATGAATTAAAGCCCCACCTGTGATCCATATATGCCCACAACACATCGACGCTGCTGTTTTTATCAATTGTGTAGTCGACATTTAATTTTGTTGTGCGTGTATCTGTGTCCATATTTCTTTCGAAATTTGGTACGTAGGCCCAAGGATCGTCATTTCTAAAATAACGACGGCCTGAGTTGCCTTCTTCACTGTTGCTGTCAAAACTTAACATAGTAGAAAACCCTTCAAGGGCTTTTGGCTTCCACAATAGCTTAGTGCCATAACGTGTGGTTTTGAGTTTGTCTAAATCAAATTCAGGGTCGTGGGTTGGGTGAATGATGCTGTTATCATAATCATTACCTTGAAGACCTTGCGCTGTGAACCTAAATGCTAATTCATCTTCAATAATAGGGCCTGATGCCATCACAGAAGTATCAATATAATCACTTTGATTACGGTATCCAAGTCTACCTGCAGCTTCCCAATCAAAACTTGGATCTTTGGTTTTGATGAAGATCATGCCACCAATGCTGTTTCGGCCATTAGTCGTTGATTGAGGGCCTCGAAATACTTCGATTTGTTCTACGTCCCAGATACCAGAGTCACCGGTTAAGTCAGCCATATAAGGTTGGTAAATGCCATCAACTAAAATTGAAACACGGCCCTTAGCACCCCCTGTTACACCATTAAAGCCTGCGGCAGCACCATTACCGGATACACCACGAATGTCAGGTAAAGCGCCTGGTTTAACAACCACATTGGCAATTTCAGAGACTGCTGAAGTAACGCTTAAATGAGTCAATGTTTTAAGTAGTTCTTCATTGATTACTGACACAGAAGAAGCGGTATCTTTTAAAGTTCGTTCGGCTTTTTCACCCATGATAACAATGGTTTCCATTGATTCATGAGTTGTGTTGTCATCTTCAGCGAATGCAGCTGTATTTAAAAACGCACAAGATAGTGAAGCTGCAATTAAGTGCTTGGTAAAATTCTTAGACATTATGAGATCCTCTCAATAATTTTTGGATATAGGTCGGCTTTCCTACCGATACTTGGTATGGATGCGCATGCCGAGCTCGTCGAGTTGACTGTTGAATATATAAGTGCAGAGAATTCAACGGCGGGGATTATAGGTACAAGGTTGTTAAATGTAAATGCAAATAGTTATCAATGTCAATGTTTTAAATCAAAACAAGCAGTTCTGACGCTGGACGGTCGCAATCTGTTTGTGTTTATAAATATCAGGTATAATCGCCAAGGTCTTTTGTGGGGTAACTATGATTTCTAAAAACCAACTAAAATTATTGCGTGCATTGGCGCAGAAAAAATATCGCAAACAACATAATTGCTATTTAGTGCAAGGAGAAAAAAATATTCTTGAGTTGTTTGCTGCCAATGTGCCAGTAAAACAGTTATTTGCCTCACCTGTATTTATTGCAGCCCATAACGATAAAATTCTTGCCGATGACATTGTCGAAGCCGATGAAGAGAGTTTAAGTAAAGCGAGCACTTTAGTGAGTAACAATGCGGCCATTGCCATTGTCACTATGCCAGAGCCAAGCTGCATAGACGTATCAGGCCTCGTACTAGTGCTAGATGGGGTATCAGACCCAGGAAACCTAGGCACCATTATTCGCGTGGCTGACTGGTATGGTTTGAAGCAAATCGTGGTTAGCCAAGATTGTGCTGACCATTTTAATCCTAAGGTGATTAGTGCGACCATGGGCTCGTTTGTTCGTGTGAATGTGATCCGCACTGACTTGGCGGAATTTTTAGCGGACTATGACGGCGATATTTATGGCGCCTACCTGGGTGGTCAAAGTGTTCATAAAACTCAGTTTGCTACAAAAGGGGTGTTGGTAATGGGCAGCGAATCTCATGGTATTCGTGAACAAGTTGCGCCGTACGTCAACCAAAAGATCACCATTCCTGCTTTTGGTGGGGCAGAGTCGCTCAATGTGGCTATGGCGACTGGTATCATCCTAGATAACATTAAGCGCCAAGCTTAATCTTTGAAGATTATTTTGTTATTGTTTTCAATTAACTAAAGTAACCCTAAAAATCATGCGGCTGACCCATATTAAGCTTGCAGGCTTTAAATCATTTGTTGAGCCCAGCAAGATCCCATTCCCAGATCAGATGACCTGTGTGGTCGGCCCCAATGGCTGTGGTAAGTCTAATGTGATTGATGCGGTACGCTGGGTGTTGGGTGAAAGCTCAGCCAAGAACCTGCGTGGCGATGCCATGACAGACGTGATTTTTAACGGCTCAACACATCGTAAACCAGTCTCTCAAGCTTCCGTAGAACTCTTCTTTGATAACACTTCAGGTGTATTGCAAGGCAGTCTTGCAAATCGAAATCAAATCGCGATTAAGCGTTTAGTAACCCGAGATGGCCAGTCATTGTATTTTCTCAATGGCAGCAAATGTCGTAAACGCGATATTACCGACATTTTCTTAGGCACAGGCCTTGGTCCGCGTAGTTATGCGATTATCGAACAGGGTATGATCTCTCGCTTAATTGAAAGCCGCCCACAAGAGCTCAGAGTGTTTTTAGAAGAAGCCGCCGGTGTTTCTAAATACAAAGAGCGACGCCGCGAAACGCAAACCCGTATTCAAAGTACACGTGATAACTTAGAGCGCTTGCTAGACATGCGCCAAGAGCTAAAAAATCAGCTTGATAAACTCTCGGTGCAAGCAGAGCAAGCGAAGCAATATCGTGAACTAAAGCGAGATGAGCGTTTGCTCAAAGGTCAAGTTGCAGTTATTAAATGGCAAAAGCTAAACGCACAACAACAGCAAAAAGCCGCCGAAATCGCTGAGCTTGAAAAACAAATCCGCTTTTTTAGTGACGCTCATCAAGGTCATGCAGATGTGCTTTCAGCACTAGAAGCAAAGCTTGAGCAAGACACTCATAAACTAGAAGACACACAACAACAAAAGCATCGCACTCATACCGAGATAATTCGCTTTGAGCAACAAAAACTCAGTGCACAGCAACAAAAGACGCAACTACAAGCTGACATAGATAAACAAAAGCAAGCATTTAAAGAAGCACAAGATGCACTGCAAACCCTGCAGCATGCGCAAACTGAGTTTACCGAGCAACAGCAAGTGGCAGAGCAAGGGCTTGAACAAGCGAAAGAGACGTTATTAAAAGCACAAAATACATTTGAATCGTCACAAGCTACACATAAAGCACAACAAGCGAAGTTAAATGCAGGTCAGCATGAAATATCTGAGCAGCGCCAAACTTTGCAACAGGAAGAACAAAATCTTAAGCAAGCAGAGTTATCGCTGACTCATTTGCAGGCAAATATAGCAGATGTGGCAAAGCAAATTGAACAGCAGCAAAGCCAATCAGTGATAAAAGAGCTCGATGCAGCAAAAGCCGAGTTTAATCAGCTTGCGAAGCAAATGGCTGGGCTACAATCGCAGGCCAAGCAACTGTCTACGACTTTAGATGATGCACAGACTCATTATACAAAGGCCGAGCTTGAAGAGCGCGAGCGCGCGCAAAAGCTCAGTAGCTGCAAAGTAAATATCAGTGCGTTAGAGAATGTGCTTAGCTCACTGACCGAGGACGTACAGCAGACGCTACTGCAAACCTTATCTGTCAATACGAGTGATGCAGCGATTGTTGAAAGTGCGCTGCTTGGCATGACGTTATTACCTGTGAGCGAAAGCACCACTGAGCATGGTGTTTGGGATAACACCCAAGCGCCTCGCGAGGGCTCAGTTGCAAGTTTACTGCAGGGGCAGGTTTACCTGGCATTTTTAAACCAGATCCAATTACTTAAACAAGGTCAGAGATTTACCCCCGAGCTAGGCTGGTGGATGGCCGTTGATGGCGAAGGTAACTTGTATGGTGAGAACTTTAGAGTTAGTAAGTCTAAACAAACTTCTGTAGGCTTATTAACACAGCAAACGCAATTAAACGAACTTAATGCTGAATTACCAAAACTAATCGCAGAGGTTGAGCAAACAAAAGCGCAAAAAGAAACCCGACAAACTCGTTTACAAGTAGCGCAACAAGAAATAGAGAGTAACAGTACCAATATTCACCAAATCGCTCAGAGTATGGCAAAGGCACAAACTCACTCCGATCTATTAGAAAAGCAACATGCTAATTGGCAACAAACACTCGAACAATACCAACAAAAGCAAGGCTCGCTTAAAGCACAGTTAACTGAGCAAGCAGCACCTATTGTCAAACAAAAACAACAGATTGCTGACATAGAGGCTGCTCTTGAGTTACTGCAAGCGCAGCAAATTGAGTTACAAGCTCAGGCCGATGAACAAGAACAGGCATACACTCAGGCTGCAAGTCACTCGCAAACGGCTCAACAAGCATTGCATCAGGCAGAGCTTGAGTTACAAAAAGTTCAAAATACGTGGCAAATTGAGCAAACAAAACAGCTACACAGTCAAAGCGTGTTAAATAGCGCCCTAGAGCGTCTTGAAACCTTACAACAGCAATTAGAAGATCAACAACTGCCACTGCTAGAGTGTGAAGAGCAGTTGATGGTTTTAGTTGAGCAGCATCAAGAAATCGAAATTCAGCTAGAGCAGTGCCAAACGCAAAAAGCTCAAGCCCAAAAAGCACTACAAGATAAGCAAGCGAGTTTGCAAGACGCACAATCGGGCGTTACGAAAAAACAAAATCAGCTTCAGCAGCTTAAATTAGCAGAGCAAGAGCTAATGATTAAAGCGCAGTTGATGCTAGAACCCCTTGAAGAGTTACAGCAAACACTCAAAGATATTCTGGCAAGTTTGCCAGAAACCCCTAAGCTGGTGAGCTTTCAGTCAAAGTTACAAAATACTACTCAACAGTTGTTGGAGTTAGGTGCGGTAAACCTCGCTGCGATTGAAGAATATGACCAAGCACTTGAGCGCAAAACGTATTTAGACGAGCAGCTGGATGATCTAACTGCCGCACTCGAAACCCTTGAAGGCGCTATTCGTAAAATAGACCGAGAAACCAAGCAGCGCTTTAAGCAAACCTTTGATCAAGTAAACAAAGACTTTGCTGGGTTGTTCCCGAAAGTGTTTGGGGGAGGGCAAGCTTATCTAGAGTTGACCTCAGATGACCTGTTAGAAACCGGTGTGGCGATTATGGCAAGGCCTCCGGGCAAGAAAAACTCAACAATTCACCTTTTAAGTGGTGGAGAAAAAGCGCTGACCGCATTATCATTAGTGTTTTCAATATTTAGGCTAAATCCAGCGCCATTTTGTATGCTGGATGAAGTTGATGCACCGCTTGATGACGCCAACGTCGTGCGTTTTTGCCGTTTGGTTGAAGAAATGTCACAATCGGTGCAATTTATATATATTAGTCACAATAAAATCGCCATGGAAATGGCGGGAAGACTGACGGGGGTAACCATGGCCGAACCGGGTGTTTCGCGTATGGTTGCCGTAGACATAGAACAAGCAGTGCAAATGGCACAAACGTAGCAAGATAAAGGTGAGTAATGGCCGAAGAATTAAGATGGGCATTAATCGTGATCAGTGCGCTAGTTATTGGCGGTTTATTGATCCACGGCTTATGGTCAGTAAGAAAAAAAGAAACACCAGAACAAACTGATAATACTCCGAAACCACAGCCTAAAGTTGAGCCTGCGGCCCCAGCGACAGACAATGAGCCTGAACTGGGTGATATGAATTTTTCAGCGGTAGATGAAGAGCCTACTGTTGAGCCAGTTGTTGAAGAGCAGCAACAAGATGGCGCACTGGCAGCAGCCCCTGAGCCACAAGACTTCATTATCTTACACATTGAGATGCCAGAAGGTCTTTCTATGGCGGGCTCTAAGCTATTACCTTGTGTTTTGAGCTTAGGCTTTAAATATTCTGATGAAGGTTTCTTTAATCGTCATGTTGAGCCTTCAGGTAATGGCCCTGTTTTGTTCCGCTTAGTAAATATGTTCAATCCGGGTACGTTCGATATTGATAACATGGAGCAGTTCAGTACTGCGGGTGTTAGTTTATTTATGACGTTACCATGTGAGGGTGATAGCCTTGCAGCCTTTAACATGCTGAACAGCGCAGCTAAGAAGCTGTCCGATGAATTTGGTGCTACGGTACTTGATCATCAACGTCAGCCTCTAAGTGTTGAAACGGTTCGCAGCTATGTTGAAAGGGTTCGCGAATTCACGGCTTAATTAATAGTGCGTTATGATTTTTTAGGCCACCAAACTGATGTTTGGTGGCTTTTTGTTTTTAGAGGTCGAGATGTCAGAGTCAGTTGTTAAGCAAATTGATGCATTAAAACAGCAATTAGAAGAGTATAACTACCAGTATTACGTATTAGATAATCCAAGTGTGCCAGACGCAGAATACGATAGGGTAATGCGTGAGTTAATGGCGCTAGAGCAAGCAAACCCTGAATTACTTTCACCTGATTCTCCATCACAAAAAGTCGGTGGGGAAGCGCTGAGTAAGTTCTCTCAAGTGACCCATAAAGTACCGATGTTGTCTCTTGATAATGCTTTTGATGAAGTAGAGTTCACTGCATTTAATCGTCGTATTCAAGAGCGCTTATTAGTGAGTGAGCCACTGGATTTTTGTTGCGAACCTAAGCTCGATGGCCTAGCAGTATCTATCTTATATAAAGATGGCGTGTTAGTGCAGGCGGCAACTCGCGGTGATGGTCAAGTCGGTGAAAACATTACTGAGAACGTTAAAACCATTCGTAACGTGCCGCTGCGTTTACGTGGTGATGACATTCCGGCTGAGCTTGAAGTGCGCGGTGAAGTATTTATGGATACGGCGGGTTTCGAAAAATTAAATGAAACTGCGTTTGCCAAAGGTGAAAAAACCTTTGCTAACCCTCGTAACGCGGCTGCGGGCAGTTTACGTCAGCTAGATTCTAAAATTACCGCTAAACGCCCATTGATGTTTTATGCCTACTCAACCGGTGTTGTTGAAGGGGTAGAGTTGCCTGATGCGCATTTTGAACAACTCAGTAAGCTCAAAGACTGGGGCTTTCCAATGTGCCCAGAGACCCGCTTAGTGACAGGCACCACAGAAGTAATGGCGTATTATCAAGATATTCTAGAGCGCCGAGCAAGCCTTGCCTATGAAATCGATGGCGTGGTGATCAAAGTAAACCGCAAAGATTACCAACAACAGCTTGGCTTTGTCGCCCGCGCACCGCGTTGGGCCATTGCCTTTAAGTTTCCTGCGCAAGAAGAAATCACTCAGTTACTTGATGTTGAATTCCAAGTAGGTCGTACTGGTGCAATTACACCGGTAGCACGTTTAGAGCCAGTTTTTGTCGGTGGTGTAACCGTATCAAACGCAACGCTTCACAACCGCGATGAAATAGAACGCCTTGGCGTAAAAGTAGGAGATACCGTCATTATACGCCGTGCAGGCGACGTAATACCTCAAGTAACGCAAGTGGTGTTAGATCGTCGACCTGATGATGCCAAAGACATCGTCTTCCCTGAAACATGCCCAGTATGTGATTCACATGTCGAGCGAGTTGAAGGTGAAGCAGTGGCCCGTTGTACTGGTGGCTTAGTATGCCAAGCGCAACGTCAGCAGGCGATTAAGCACTTTGCATCACGTAAAGCATTCGATATTGATGGTCTAGGCGATAAAATTGTTGATCAGCTTGTGGATAGAGAGCTGATTGAAACGCCTGCTGACTTATTTACCTTAAAGCAAGGTCATTTTGAGTCATTAGAGCGTATGGGGCCAAAATCGGCATTGAATCTAGTTAACGCCTTAGAAGCTGCAAAGCAAACCACTTTGGCAAAGTTCTTATATGCTTTGGGTATTCGTGAAGTGGGTGAAGCTACCGCACAGAATCTGGCAAACCACTATTTAACGCTAGAAAAGGTAATGGCAGCCAGCACGGATGACTTACAAACAGTCAGTGATGTGGGCGTTGTGGTTGCTAAACATATTCATGCCTTCTTTAACGAGCAGCATAACCAAGCCGTTGTGAACGCGCTACTTGAAATTGGTATCAATTGGCCGCAAATAAAACAGAAGTCTGCAGATACACAGCCGCTTGCTGGGTTAACTTATGTGCTTACGGGCACATTAAGTCAGTTAAATCGTAACGATGCGAAAGCGCGTTTACAGGCACTCGGTGCGAAAGTGGCAGGCAGTGTTTCTAAAAATACCCATGCCCTTGTTGCAGGTGAAAAAGCGGGCTCTAAGCTAACTAAAGCCCAAGATTTAGGTATTGAGATCCTTGATGAAGATGCCTTAATTGCCTTGTTCGCTGAACATGAATAATACCGAGCAGTAATTATAGAAATACCCTTACTAGTAGAAACGCGGCCAATACGACCGCGTTTTTGTAGTAGTTCCTCTGCATAGAGGATTAGGACATTTATGAAACATTACGGCCCAGAATATTGGGATAAATATGGCGTGTATCGTACACCTTTGGCATTCAACTTGACGCTGGTGGTGTTGCTGCGTGCCTATTTTTTATGGACTTTCTCAGCATTGGCAAGACGTCCCGATATCGACTTTATGTCGCTGTTCTTTGTTTCTAAATTCCACTTCTTTACGGCGTTAGGCATTGGGGCCATTGCCATTGTGCCGACTGTAATTTATTCACTTCGCCGACCAACTAGCTCTCAGAAGTTAGCCAAGATTTGGCGGCACATGCGCTGGCCGTTATTACTTTGTGCATGCTTAGACTTAACTTGGCTGATCTATCAAGCATCACAATCGTATTACCAGTTTTCGATGTTTTTAGCAGTGCAAATGGTGCTCTTGCTCTGGGTAATATTGTATTTGCTCAAAAGTCGCTATTTAAGCTACTTTTTTAATGATTGGCCTGAGCCTGAAAAACAAGATAATAAGGGGTAAATTATGCTGACCTGGCAAGATGTTTTAAAGTACGCGAACGCTGGTAATCCAGAGCCGAAAAATCGAGTTGAGAAAACAGCTGAACAGTGGCAACAAGAGCTAGACCCTGAAGTCTTCTATATTACCCGTAATAAAGGCACCGAAAGACCCTTTAGCAGTGGCAGTTGCACGGTATTTGAAGCCGGAGACTATCACTGTGCCTGTTGCAGTAATTTATTGTTTTCAGGGGACGAAAAGTTTAACAGTGGTACAGGTTGGCCATCATTTACAAAACCCGCCTATTTAGAATCGATTGCTTACATTGGTGATAACAGCAATGGTATGCAGCGAGTCGAGATTGTTTGTAATGTGTGTGATGCACACCTAGGCCATGTATTTCCCGATGGCCCACCACCGACAGGTTTGCGTTATTGTGTAAATGCGTTATCGATGACAAAAGCTTAACCTAATCACTCTACCGAAAGTCCCAGCTCATCGCTGGTGACTTTCAGCTTACCTAGGCGCTCTTTCTGATCAGCATCTAACTCCACATTGTTTAAAAGCGCAAAACACTTCTTGAGCAATGGGGTGTTGATGGTGTTTTCTTTTTGGTGGTTTTTGTCTAATAAACATTGCGCCAAATTAAGAGCAATACTGGCATTTTTGGGCATGACTCTAAACGCTTGCGTAAATGCTTCAAGTGCGACATCAATTCTACCGCGGTTAAACTGAGTCACAGCATGGTTATTGAGCTCTTTCGGGCCCATGGTAATGTCTTGCTTCTCTGTTTTTTGTTGATGAATATAGTGCAGGGTAGTGGGGTCACTAATGTCTTTATGACGCTCACAGTGTTGTATGATCTGTGTGAATAAATCTTGAGCCTTATGCTGCATCCCTAGTTCATGACAAGCTTTTGCTTTATCAAGTGCAGCATCGATAGAACGTATTGTTGGTTCATCTTCTAGTTGATTAATAAGTTGAATCGCTTTTTGGTGCTCATCTTTCAAGTAGTGAATACGTGCGTTTAAAACATCTAATTGAGTTTGATTATCGGCATTTGGAAATTGTTTTTTTAAATCGCCTAGATATTTTTGTGTTTGTCGTGTGATGCGATTAATTTGCTCGGTTTGATCAGTGGCTAAGGCAAAGTCGATGCCCGCTCTAGCTGCATTTAAATAGATCTCAGGGCTATCATGAATGGAGTGCTTAGCGTACTGAGCAATGTCTTTATGCGCGTTGTAGCTCGATTCATAATCATGATTGATTGACGCAACCCGACCTAAACTTTTTTGTCTCTCGATATTCCGCGGTGCCATATTAGACGCTTGCTGAAGAAACGTTTGTGCATTTTCAAATTTATTCAATTGCATTTCAAGGCGACCAAGTAAGTCGAGCGCAACCAATCGAGTTTCTGAACGTTCTAACATCGTCTTTAGCATACGTTGAGCGAGTACATGTTCTTTGTTTGCAATTAAAGCTTCTACCAGGCCAATTTTAGCCCAAGCGAATTTTTGTAAAGAAAGCGCTGATTTATAAAATGTTTTAGCCTCATCAACCCGTTTTAATCTAAGTAATGCCTCACCTTTGAGTTTGAGCAAAATCGGGCTGTAGGTGTTGTCATCATTATCGAGTTCTTTGTCGATAAATTTAACTGCTTTTGAATCATTGCCATCATCAATTAAAGTAAAAATTTGTTTTAGCGCAGATTTTCGCTTTAACACGCGGGTAAGTCTGGTTTTTAATTCTTTAATTGAAAATGGTTTAACTAAGAAATCATCGGGTTGAAGCTCAAGTACGCTGTGAACAAGCTCCCCGCTGGTCTCTGCTGAGACAAAAATAAAAGCGGTGGTGTTTTTGATGAGGTTTTTACTTTTTAACTCTTCGTAGAGCTGATAGCCGTTTTGTCGTTTGGTTAAGTCAAATGAGCAAATTATTAGATCAAACTTTTCACTGGCACACAGTTCAACTGCTGCAATAGCATGCTCGGCAATATGGATATGCTTAAATTGTAGCTGCTCTAAAGAGCGCCTGAGGTGGCTCAGCGCGAGCGGCTGTTCTTCGACAATTAACAGCTTGATATTGCTAAAGTTGTTTAAGCTCATTGAATAAATTAGTAACTGTAAGGGCTTATGACAGTCTAGACCTTTAATGGGCTTTTTTAAATAGTTTGGAGATAAAACAGAGTAAGATTAAGAATTTAAGATTGGATTATGTGGTGGGTCGTACTGGACTTGAACCAGTGACCCTCGCCTTGTAAGGGCGATGCTCTCCCAACTGAGCTAACGACCCACATAATTATAATCTTGATATGGTGGGTCGTACTGGACTTGAACCAGTGACCCTCGCCTTGTAAGGGCGATGCTCTCCCAACTGAGCTAACGACCCATATCAATGTACTTTGCGAACCAATAAAGTGGTGGGTTGTACTGGACTTGAACCAGTGACCCTCGCCTTGTAAGGGCGATGCTCTCCCAACTGAGCTAACAACCCGCAAAGTGTTTCTAAATGGTGGGTCGTACTGGACTTGAACCAGTGACCCTCGCCTTGTAAGGGCGATGCTCTCCCAACTGAGCTAACGACCCATTTAGATAGTGGTGTGTAATATGGTGGGTCGTACTGGACTTGAACCAGTGACCCTCGCCTTGTAAGGGCGATGCTCTCCCAACTGAGCTAACGACCCATATTACAACTCTATAATGGTGGGTCGTACTGGACTTGAACCAGTGACCCTCGCCTTGTAAGGGCGATGCTCTCCCAACTGAGCTAACGACCCATTATAGATAAATTTAGATATGTGGTGGGTCGTACTGGACTTGAACCAGTGACCCTCGCCTTGTAAGGGCGATGCTCTCCCAACTGAGCTAACGACCCATATCTAAAAACAACACGTTACCGTGTCGTTGTGGAGCGGTATTATAGGGAGACTTGCAACAGAGTCAATAGCTGAATTTACAATTTTGGTCTGTCTGCGGGTTTTATCATCAAATTGCAATTGTTCTTCATTATATAGCAAGTGGGTTTTCACGCTTAAAAAACTTAAAAAACCAAGAAAATTGACTCATTGAAAATGAACCAAGATTAAAACCCTTGATATAAGGAATTTGATCTAAGGGTTGTCTTAGCTGCTTAAATTACAATAAAACCTTCTAAACTTATTCAAAAAAGCTAAATTTAGATGCTTTATATGAGTTGAAATGCCAAGGAAAAATATAAAATGCCATAGCTCTTGTTAATCACTGAGTGCAACAGAGAGTAAAACAAAGCAATTTGAGTGCTATGGTGATGATATTGAGAGTGTTTAGTTGCCTAAAAACGGTTGTTGTGATTATATATGCGCCTGTTTGCTGATTTTTAAAGCGAACAGTAAAAAGTTAAAGAAAAAATGTTGACTTTAATTTTATGGGTGCATAGAATGCGCCCCGCACTCAGCGATACAGGTGACTAACTGAAAAGTTAGATAAACCCAAGGTAAGGGGCTATAGCTCAGCTGGGAGAGCGCCTCGCTGGCAGCGAGGAGGTCTGCGGTTCGATCCCGCATAGCTCCACCAATATTCTAAGTGCAATTGTCCTAGAGAACACAGTTTTTGTGTCCCCTTCGTCTAGAGGCCTAGGACACCGCCCTTTCACGGCGGTAACAGGGGTTCGAATCCCCTAGGGGACGCCAATTTCGCTACTTCTTCGAATGGAGTAGGGAAGTTAAATATACTCGTATGGTAAGAGTTAAAATAGCCAGTCCTAGTGACACATTATCTACATGATATTGCGTCCCCTTCGTCTAGAGGCCTAGGACACCGCCCTTTCACGGCGGTAACAGGGGTTCGAATCCCCTAGGGGACGCCACTTTACTTAAAGTGCTCAAGATAAACACTCTTATGGTAAGAGTTTAAATAACCAGTCCTAGTGACACATTATCTATATGATATTGCGTCCCCTTCGTCTAGAGGCCTAGGACACCGCCCTTTCACGGCGGTAACAGGGGTTCGAATCCCCTAGGGGACGCCACTTTACTTAAAGTGCTCAAGATAAACACTCGTATGGTAAGAGTTTAAATAACCAGTCCTAGTGACACAGAATTCTGCGATAGAATAATGCCGTTCGCCTCGCTGGCTCGGACTCACCTAACGCAGAAATAGCAAATCAGTGATTTGCTAAACAATTTCTGCGTCCCCTTCGTCTAGAGGCCTAGGACACCGCCCTTTCACGGCGGTAACAGGGGTTCGAATCCCCTAGGGGACGCCACTTTACTTAAAGTACTCAAGATAAACGCTCGTATGGTAAGAGTTAAAATAACCAGTCCTAGTGACACATTATCTACATGATACTGCGTCCCCTTCGTCTAGAGGCCTAGGACACCGCCCTTTCACGGCGGTAACAGGGGTTCGAATCCCCTAGGGGACGCCACTTTACTTAAAGTGCTCAAGATAAACGCTCGTATGGTAAGAGTCTAAATAACCAGTCCTAGTGACACAGAATTCTGCGATAGAATAATGCCGTTCGCCTCTCTGGCTCGGACTCACCTAACGCAGAAATAGCAAATCAATGATTTACTAAACAATTTCTGCGTCCCCTTCGTCTAGAGGCCTAGGACACCGCCCTTTCACGGCGGTAACAGGGGTTCGAATCCCCTAGGGGACGCCACTTTACTTAAAGTGCTCAGATAAATGCTCGTATGGTAAGAGTTTAAATAACCAGTCCTAGTGACACACTATCTACATGATACTGCGTCCCCTTCGTCTAGAGGCCTAGGACACCGCCCTTTCACGGCGGTAACAGGGGTTCGAATCCCCTAGGGGACGCCACTTTCGTTACCACTTCCTATTTTATTCATAATAAATCACACTATTTTTATTCTTGATTTTTGAAAGAACTGTTTGTTTTTTATTGCGTTAATTTCAAAACTTGATTTAGATCAACTTTTCTCCGTTGTTAGTTCACCCTTTTGTATTAAAAAGAAATATCATACGTTTTTTACTTAGTGTGAACGACGATGACTAAAGGAAGAAATCAAGTGACCAACAGAGAGCATGATTACCCCAATCATTACAATCTGTTATCGACAACCAATACCAAAGGCCAAATTAAATATGCGAATAAGCAATTTTGCGAAGTCGCTGGATTTGAGCTGCACGAACTAGAAAATAAACCGCATAATATTGTTCGCCACCCGAGCATGCCAAAAGCTGCTTTTAAAAACCTTTGGGATTATATTGGCAGTGGGCAATCTTGGATGGGAATGGTTAAAAACCGCTGTAAAAATGGTGATCACTACTGGGTGAATGCCTTTGTTACACCAATAAAAGATACCTCAGGTAAAACCGTTGAGTATCAATCGGTGAGAACCAAACCAGATAGAGCGGTGGTTAACCGGGCTGAGAAAATTTATCAAAAGCTTAATTCTGGTAGTTCTGCAGAAAAGCTCACAGCAGCATCTTGGTCATTACCCACCCAAATGATGGCAATCATAGTTGCATTTTATTTATTGACCATGATGTTTACTTCATTACCTACGCCTTGGAACTATATTTTAGAGACTGTACTTTTAGTCGCCATTTTAGCTTTCACACATAGGCAACTCGCACCAATAAGAGCGCTTAGTGAAAAAGCGAAACAAGTTTATGATGATCCGCTAATGCAAAAGGTTTACTTGGGTAAAGTAAATGATATTGCTGCAATTGAATTAGCGCTTATAGCAAGGGAATCTGAGCTTAGAGCTGTATTAGGGCGTGTTAAAGACGCCAGTGCAACGGTAACCGAACAAGCCAATGAGACGGTGAATGAATGCAATCACAGTGCTGAATTATTAAATAGCCAACAAGCGCAGACTGATGGACTGGCAACTGCAATCAATGAAATGACCGCGACAATCTCAGAAGTTGCAAGCAATACTAACAATGCTGCAGAGCGCTCTGAAGCTGCTTTAGAGTCAGTAAAAATAGGCAATGAAGCGGTTAATGAAAATATGCAAAATAACTATGCGTTGGCCGAAGAGCTGTCACAAACGCAAACTGATATTGAAGAATTAAATGCGCAAACTGTAAACATAGGCAGTGTAGTGGATGTGATCAGAGGTATTTCAGAGCAAACCAATTTGTTGGCACTTAATGCCGCGATCGAAGCAGCTCGTGCTGGCGAACAAGGAAGAGGGTTTGCAGTGGTAGCTGACGAAGTAAGAGCGCTTGCTCAACGTACTCAAGAATCTACCAAAGAAATTGATACCATTATTGCAAACTTAAGAGGGCGTGCAGAGCAAGCTGTGCAGGCTATTCAAAACGGCGTGAATAAATCGACAGAATGTGTGTCTCAAGCGGAAGGTGCTCAGGCGAGCTTAGAAAGCATTAATGCCATCGTGAATGATATTTCAGGCTTAAACTATCAAATAGCTACGGCCACTGAGCAGATGTCAGGCGTATCAAATGAGCTTAATAACAACGCCGTTCATATCTCGCAATTAGCCAATGATTCTATGCAGAGTTCGGATAAAACCATTTCGACTATGTCTAAGACTCAAGAATCACTGAATGCACAGTCTGCATTGGTTGATCAGTTTATTAATAAATTTATACGATAATTCACCTTAATGAAGAGGCTGAGCAAGTTTAAATCAGCCTCTCTTCGTATTCCTCTATTCATGCCTCTGCAGAAATTGACGACTCACTCTTGGCAGGTAGCTCAGGTTTATAGGCTGAAAAGTCTAACCCTTTTATAAGTAACCAACAGCCAACACCTAACTCAAATAGTGCACCTGGAAACATCACAAACATGGCTTCTCTTGGCAAATCGGCAATCAATAGTTTGGCAACAGGGTAAATAATTAAACTGGTGTAAGTGATCATGCCCCACACTGACCAAGCTTTCGGGATGTAATTGGTTTTAAAAAATAGATAAAAGGTCATGATCCCGGCCACGCCCATAAATATCCAGCTATATTCACTCGCAGGTCGTCTAAAGCTTGAAGCAATGACGATGATATGACGTATTTGTTCAGCGTCGAATACATTCAGTAAATAAGCTTTATTAGACAGAGCCAACATAGACATACTCACTGTGACGACAAAGCTACCTATAATGATTTCAACTAACCGAAAACAAAGAGCAGTTTGCATAAGTGGTTTATTGATGGGTTTTAAAGCAAGGTAAAAACCCATAGAGGCGGTTGTTACCGCTGTAAACATCACTATTTCTGCGAATATACCCCAGCGAAAATGTTGCTCGTTGGCAAACACGCCATGACTTAAGAATTGTTCGCTAGAGGCGAGCGTCGAGCTTAAAATAAAGTTATCCAAAATACCGGCAAGGGTAAAAACAATGTACGAAAGACCTGCTACTCGGGCGTAAAATTGCTGATTCTTATGTTGTGTATTCATTGTTCGTTCCTTTTAAAGAGGTAAGCTCGTTTCGTTTTTCTTCCAAGTTGCAGCGAGATAGATAATGAAAATCCCGGTACAGATCTCAAAGAAACTAAAAAATAGGTAGTGAAGACTGCCACCCATGGTGACGGTAAAAGCTTGTATTGATGTTGTAATTATTCCGGCAATAAGGTTGGCGTATTTATTTAACGGAAAAGCCAGCACCCTTGATAGTAGAATCATGATCATGGGAATTTGCATAATGAAGGCAAACATTAATAAGAACTCTTCTGTGATGCTTATACTGCCAACTTGCCCAGCTAAAAAAGCTTCCAAGTAAGGTGCAAGATGTAGAGTGAAAACATCACAGTAAATGTAATTGACGGTGATAAATATCCATAACAAAGATAATAAGTGCTGTCTTTTTTCATGCCATTCAAAGATTTTCATAGGTCGCTCTAATCAGTTATTTTTGATGCGAATAAGATTGCCGAAAAAGTAAAAGTTGTTCGTCTTGATGGGCCTATTTGAACGAAATAATAGAAATTAATGCGTTCTTTTTGAGTGAGAAATAGTTTGATAACGGGTTATTTTTACTTAAAAAAGATATAAAAACTTCGAGATATAAAATAAAATTAGCAATAGTATCAGATGGATAGGTGATAGACTGTAGGAAGAGTTAGATATATAGTTAGAACGCTTATTTTAATAATTTATTGAATACGTGAATGGTTAATGTATTTCCGACAGTTTTGTACTCTTGCATGATAGGGATGGCTTTTATTGCCCTGTTAGATTTGTTTAATCGTGGCAAAGAAAGGCAAAATTTATTTTTAAAAGGCTTACTTCTACTCCTTGTTATCCACTTAGCCGGTGAGCTGTTTATTTATTCGGGTGCCTATGTGTACGTCCCTGAATTAGCAGGGTTACAGTTTCCCTTTAGAATCTTAATGGGCCCAGCGCTGTTCTTTTACGCTCACGCGACGATGTCTGCTGATAAGAAAATAGATAAAAAGTATTGGCTGATGGCTTTATCGGGTCCTGTACTGGTAGTCATCGTTATGCTGCCATTCTTATTCTTGATTACGCCTGCTGAGAAGCTCGCTTTGGCAAACCCAGCCACACGAGACCCTGAGTTATGGCGAATTTCAATATTAACCTGCTCGATCGTGACGACTCTGTTTATCATTTACACTGCGTATTTTTTATTGCTGGCTTTTCAGCTTCATAAAGCCCATAACCAGCAGCTTATGGAGCGCTTTTCTGACATTGAACAGCGCTCTGTAGATTGGTTTAAACCTATACTGGTGATTTGGGGAGCGGTATGGTGCATGTTTGCGAAAGAATTTACCCTTAATGCCTTAGGTTGGCGTTGGTTTGGCACAGGTAGATTGCTGCCAGCTTTAGAGGTCGTTGCTTTGGCCATATTTATACAAAAAGCGTTAAGCCAAAAAGTACTCAGTCATGTCGACAAAGGCGTACCTAAAGCACAAGGCACACGGACGGCTTTGTTGAGTGAGGATAAAATGCAAAGTATTGCGCATAAGCTCAGGCATGCTATGCACAGTGAACAGCTATTTTTAGATGAGTCACTTTCTTTAAAACGTTTATCAGAAGAAGTAAGCGAGTCTGAAAATCATATATCAGAAACTCTATCGCAGCACTTAAATACAAATTTCTTTCAGTTTGTGAATGGTTTCAGGATTGAAGCTGCAAAAACTGCGCTGATCGAAACCACAAAGCAAGTCACAATTATAGCCTTCGAAGTCGGCTTTAATTCTAAGTCGACATTTAATACGGCTTTTAAAAAAATAGTTGGCCAAAGCCCCTCGGTATATCGTAAATCATTCTTAGAAAATAATTAGAGGGAGCAAGCTCCCTCTAATCTACAAAGCGCATTTTGTTTTGCCGTTTTCTACATACACTTTTGCTGTTTCGCAATTTTGCTTTGGCAGCTTTGCCATAATATGGGCTCTGAAAGTCTTAATCTTGTTGTTCTCAACATTTTCTTTCAAGCTTATTTTTAGCGCCTTGTCTAGGGTTTTTATAGCCAGGGTGTTGTCTCCTTTACCTTCATACAAATAGGCGAGTCTGAAATAAGCATCAGTGCGAGTAGGGTAAGTACTGATAAGTTGTGTATATATGTCGATGGCATCGGCGTAGCGTTTGTCTTTAATGGCCTTTTTGGCAGCGTATCTGTAAGCCAGATAATCAGGTTTTAAATTGACCCCATACTGCTTAGAGAGTTGAGCATAGCAAGCATCAATACCTGTTAAGCCCAGCGCTGCAAAATCCGGTGAGCATTTAAATTGTTCAAACAACTCAACATAGGCTCTGTTTTGTCCCACCATTGCTGATGTACTGTGATTCTCATCTTTTATAAACTCTAAATCATAATCAAAGCCTAGACGTGTTTGATTACCTAGTAATTCACGATATTGCTCAAAAGAGCTCAACATATGGCCTGTCTCATCAGCGAGGTTTAAATATAAATAGTTATTTAGGTTTTTCTTTTGTTTATAAAAAGTGTGAGCTTGTTTTAGCACTTTCCCTTTGTGCCACCAAAGGCTTGGGCTAAAAGCAAAATACGCTTGGAATAACTGAGGTCGGGTTTGTAATGCATAGATTGATAGCAGTCCACCGAGCGAATGGCCTGATAACACCTTAAAGCCATTGCTACGATAGCGTTTATTGATATGAGGAATAAGCTCTTTTTCTATAAAGTCCAAGAAGTTATCGGCCCCACCAGATACACCCCACTGGTTATAGCTTTCATCGTAAGTTGGCGTGAAATCGCGTGTTCTATGTGTATTTTTAATGGCGACGATGATCATTTCTTTTGCATGATCAGACTGAGTCAGTAGATCTAAAGTACCAGCCGCATGTTTAAAGTTTCTTAGCCCATCCGTCAAATATAAAACTGGGTAAGTTTGCGACTTATTTAGGTGATAAGCATTAGGTAAGTGAATTAATAGCCCGCGTTGCTCAGATAAAATAGAGGAATAGATCCCATCTTCTATCGTGGTGCCCCGTTCGGATGCATCAGCACTTAAATTAAATATAAAACATAGAGTAAATATAAAGACGATAACTTTCTTCATTTTAATTCCTTTAGTTGTACAAATTAACCGGTGTTTAAGTTGCTAGGAAAACCGCCGAAAGTAATGAAATTTGCAGGAAAAAAAGGGATGAAAAGAGGATTAATCGTTGCAAGGCAATCAGTTTTTGCTCGATGGTTGTTCTGAAGTTTGTTTTTTGTACCTGTTAGATACTGTGATAAAGTGCTGAAATATTAATTTTTATCTATTGATTACAATTGTTTATGCTTAAGTTTGGCGATTTTATTTTTGACAGTCAGCAGCAACGTTTGCTCACAATACAAAACACGCAAGTAGAAATCGAGCCCAAACTCATTGCGCTTTTAGAGTTTTTTCTCACCCATCCAGAACAGTTAATTTCAAGACAAACGCTGCTCGAAACGGTATGGGCTAATACCTTAGTGACAGATAATGCGATTAATAAGTTAGTTGGCAATCTGCGTAAAGCCCTTAATGACGACCCAAAACAGCCAAAGTATATACAAACCGTACCAAAGCGAGGCTACCGATTTATTTGCACTATTTCTGAGTGTAAACCTTCGCCGGTTAATGAAGAATCAAGGGTTAATGATAGGCAGGATAATGAAGCGGCTAACTTTAATCTGTATCGTCAGTTCTTAGTTATCGTTCTGGGTTTGTTTTTACTTACTGCTGTTTGGTTTGTGTTTAAGCAAAGTGACAATGACAAGCTTGCTTATTCAGTGGCATTAACGAGAGAGCAGGGGATAGAATTTTCTCCACGTATGCACCCAGATCAAAACCACTTGTTTTATTTAAGAACACGTAATGTGTCTGATGATGTTGAACTATGGGTTAAAAATATACATACCGCGTCTGTAAATCGAGTATCTCTGCCTCATCTTATCAGCGAAATCATTGCTGTTACCGAGCAAGATACACGGAGTGAATTTATCTATTTAGACAAAGGTCAGGGGCGGTGTGATGTTTATAAAGCCCGCTTGAATTATCAGCAAGGTGAGGGTTTTAGTGTCGCTGATGAAACGATGTTATTTAACTGCAAGGATAAAAGAGTTAAAGACATCGCTTATCACGCTCAGAAAAACGTCATTTATTATACTGCTCAGCCTGAAAACTTCTGGCCTAACCATATATATGCTTATGACCTTAATAAAAACGAACATGTTCTACTGAACCAACCTGCACCAAAAGGGTGGGGATATCACCACCTAGATGTGTCACCAGATGGCGAGAAACTATTGGTTATGAGCACAGGGAGTGATCATAAAACTCAGCTATTGTCATTCAACTTGATAAATCACCAAGTCACAGCTGGCAAGCAATTTGATAGGCCTGTTTATGAAGCCATTTGGGCACATGACTCCGAGCAAATCTTTTATTATTCGTCTTCGTCTATGCAGAAGATTATGCAAAGTGACTTTGATGGTGACAATAGTCGAGTTGTGGTTAATGTTTCAGAGCGACTTTCTAAGAGATTAAACCGCATAGCCGATGGGCATTCTCTGCTGTTTAGCACTGAGCAAGATGACTATAATTTGAGGTTAATATCAGATGATGCAACACGATCGCTGCATAATTCGGCAGTGTTTGATTCATACCCAGCCTTGTTTCATCAAAGTGATGATTACTTATTTGCTTCAAATCGCAGTGGTGAAATGCAGATCTACTTTGTAGACAGTCATCGAGCACAATCAAAAATATTAACCCAGTTTACGTCATCTTATGCCCTGAGTAATATGGCGATTTCACCCGATGATAAACAAGTTTTACTCGTCATCGACAACGATGTCTTCGCGCTCCCACTCCATAAGCTGAAGTCTCAACAACCGCTCGATGTTCTTTCAGATGAAAAAGCTATTTTTACCAGTGATGTACCTGTGATAGCCGTAGATTGGCTTTCAAATGATATGGTTGCAATTACAGCGGTTAAACATGCCAAACCTAATCTGCATATTCGCAATCTAGCAGGAGAACGCATCGATTTACCACAAGGGGAGTGGGCTTATGGCTTATCTGATAATTCGCAAAAGGGAAATGTTTACCTCATTGAGAGAGGGAGTCACCGCTTGTATCAAGTGAGGTTAAATACCGTTAGTGATGACCATCAAATTGAGCCGACCCCTTTGACTTTACCTAATGAGTTCTACTGGGCCAAAATAGATAACCAACACCTTTATTATATGAATGCAGAAGGTGAGAGTGAATACTTACATATAGTGTCTATTAATACTGAGAAAAGCTTAACAAAAATGAAGGTTAATGCCTTTTCAAGTTATGACGTGAAGCAAGGAAAAGTAATGATAAGTGATAAGGCAAGTCGCTCAGGGGATATACATAGAACTTATCATTAAAAAGTCGTGTGCGCCTTTATAACGTTTTCTTGAGTAGAGCCAAACTCCATGGTTCTATTCATGAGTTTATAGGCTACCATTTTACGCTTGAAACCATCCTGTAGAAAATTAATCGCGTGCTTTACAACGGATGACCCCGTTTACTTATGAACTCAAATTTAAACTGTATGCATTAGCATTAGCCCACAGCTTAAATTTTGCAAGATTTTATGCCTGTCCCTTTTTATTTCTTCGTATCTTGCTAAAAACCAAGCCAAACGCAGGTCCGTAGAATCCAACAACTAACCCAAGTAGAATTAACTGCCCGGTGACAGTATGTTCATATGATGAACTAGCATAAATAAAGTATGGAATGGCTTGGTAAGTAAATAGTGAGGCAAGTGCAGTAAAGCCACACCATAAATTGTTTTTTACATCGAAAAGAAAATAAAAGACAACAAAGAAGCAGTACGCTATGAGCATAGAGGCTTCACCAGTTCCATAAATTAAGGTAAGTTGAGCTCGATCTAATAATAGATAAATAAACAATGCTTGATAAATTCTAATAATATAAATCACTTATAACTTCCTAATGAATTCTTTGCCGAGCATGCTAACTTACAGATCTTATGTGCAGTAGAGACATTCCAAGAATGTCGATGAAAAATTTATAGGGTAAATAATTCATAAGATCACATTTTGCAACGTGCATGAAGTGGCTTGAAACCGTCTGTTCCTTGCTCAAAGCATAATTAGTTTTACTCTGTCTTTTCTTTAAACTCACACAAATCTTCAATAATACACGAACCACATTTCGGTTTACGGGCAATACACACATAACGGCCATGTAAAATCAGCCAGTGATGTACGTCGACTTTAAACTCTTTCGGTACCACTTTTTCAAGCTTTTCTTCAACAGCAACCACGTCTTTACCCATGGCAAATTTAGTGCGATTTGAAACGCGATAAATATGGGTGTCGACTGCAATGGTTGGCCAGCCAAACGCACAGTTTAAAACTACATTTGCGGTTTTTCGGCCAACGCCAGGAAGGGCTTCTAATGCTTCACGGTTTTCAGGTACTTCACCACCGTGTTTATCTATGAGGATCTGACACATCTTATAGACGTTATTGGCTTTAGAATTATATAAACCAATGGTTTTAATGTGATCTCTGAGTGATTCTAAGCCAATATCTAAAATACCTTGTGGGGTATTGGCTTTTGGAAAGAGTTTTGCCGTCGCTTTGTTCACACTTACATCGGTGGCTTGTGCTGACAAGGTGACAGCAACAAGTAGCTCAAATGGGGTGGTGAAATCCAACTCTGTTTCTGGGTTTGGATTGTCATCACGTAAACGGGTTAAGATCTCAAGTCTTTTGGTTTTGTTCATTGTTCGTAACCCGTTTAAGTTAAGCTAGTAACACGTGCTCTCGGCGCTTTTTCGGCTTCTTGCGTAGGCTGTGCTTTAGCTTTAATTTGCGCATCAATGACATTTTTAGCGGCAATTAACAAACCCAAACCTAGGAAGGCACCCGGCGGTAGAATGGCTACTAAAAATTGGTTATCAAATTGGAAAACTTCAATACGCAGAACCGTCGCCCAATCGCCTAATAGTAAGTTGGCACCATCAAATAAGGTACCTTGGCCAATTAACTCGCGCATTGCGCCTAGTAGCACGAGTACTACCATAAACCCTAGGCCCATCATGATGCCATCGAATGCAGATAGAAACGGAGTGTTTTTAGATGCGTAGGCTTCGGCACGACCGATAATGGCACAGTTGGTTACGATTAATGGAATGAAGATCCCCAGCGCTTGATATAAGCCGAAGGTATAAGCGTTCATCAATAGCTGTACGATGGTTACAAACGCGGCAATGATCATGACAAATACAGGAATGCGAATGTCTTTTGGTACAAAATTACGTACCAATGACACAGTGACATTCGAGCCAACCAGTACCAGAAGGGTTGCGATCCCCAAGCCCATAGCATTGGTAATGGTGCTGGTTACAGCAAGCAGTGGGCATAAACCAAGTAGTTGAACAATGGCTGGGTTGTTGGCCCACATGCCATCTTTTATGAGGGTTTTATATTCGCTCATTGTGTTTCTCCTGCGCACAGGTTGTCTTTGGCAAATAAAGCATCAAAGTGTGTTGTTGCGTACCAAGCAGCTTCTCCCACTGAGCCAGTCACTGCTCTAGGCGTGATGGTCGCGCCAGTAAATTGGTCAAACTCACCACCATCTTTCTTAACTGCGAAACGGCCATCATTTGCGCTATTGATTTGCATGCCGTTAAATGTGGTGATCCAATCAGATCTAGAAAGCTCTATCTTATCTCCAAGGCCGGGTGTTTCTTCATGGCGGGTGACACGTACACCGGTGATTTCGCCACGTTTTGTAACAGCAGTTAAGATATCGATATTACCGCTATAACCTTTTGGAGTGATGTGACGAACAAGCAAAGCCGCGGGCTCGCCGTTTAATCTTGCACGATAAATAATATGTGGGCCTGCTGGGCCAAGCTCTGGCGCGTCACTTTCTACGCAGTCAAGATAGAGTTGGTTGTCGTAACGCTCACTTGGAATAACTTGAGACAGCAAAGACATCAGTTGTGCTTTTTCTTGCTCTGCGATCCGTGTTTCGGTCAGGCTCTGAACCACAGCTACACTGCCTGTGGTTGCCAATGCAAAAGCACACAAGATGGCGCCATTTTTATACATAGACTTGGCTATCATTGTGCACCTCCATGACCAAATGTGCGCGGGCGACTGTAGTGATCAATCAATGGTACAGCCATATTCATGAGTAACACAGAGAAGGCCACAGCATCTGGATAGCCACCGTAGGTACGGATGATATAAACCAGTACGCCAATGGCTGCACCAAAAATTAAACGGCCTCTATCTGTGGTACAAGCAGAAACCGGATCGGTGGCAATGAAGAATGCCCCTAACATGGTCGCGCCACTGAGTAGGTGGAAAACAAGACCAGCGTGGCTACCCGGTGCAATGATGTAACCCACGGCACTGCAAAATGCCAATGCAAAAATGAAGGCAACAGGAATATGCCAGTTAATAATGCCTCGCCAAAGTAAGAAAAGGCCACCGGCCAGATAAGCTAGGTTTACCCACATCCAGCCTTTACCTGCGTAATCGGCAAACACGGCGCTTTGCATCGCTTCAGTGACAGTATAGCCCTGAGCAACAGCTGTTTTTACTGTATCGAGTGGTGTAGCCATCGTAATACCATCAATACCCGCTCTAGCTTGCTCTAGGCTTAAACCTGACGTTGTAGTTTGCGTGAAAATTAAAGCAAGTTGATCAATAAAACTTACAGGAGTCACTAACAGTTCAGACACTGGCGACCAAGCTGTCATTTGCACCGGGAATGAAATAAGCAATAAGACATAACCTGCCATAGCCGGGTTGAATAGATTAAAGCCTAAACCACCATACAGTTGCTTTACGATCACGATGGCAAAAAGGCAGCCGATGACGATGACCCACCAAGGTGCCAGAGGCGGAATACTGATTGCAAGCAGCACACCAGTTAACCAAGCAGAGCCATCGTTTAATGATGGCCAAATGGCTTTATTACGGATCTTCACGATAGCTGCTTCAAATGCACTGACAGAAATGAGTGCGATGAGTATTTGAATTAAAACAGCTGAGCCAAAAAAGTAGCACTGAGCGATGATCCCGGGTACACACGCAGCGATCACTGTCATCATTAATTTATTCAGTGCTTTATGGCTATGATTGTGGGGCGATGAAGCCATGGTTAATTTCATGACGGTTCATTTCCTTCTTCTGATTCTTGCTTTAATTGTGCTTCTTTAGCTGCTTTCTTTGCTTTGGCACGTGCAATAGCGGCTGCAACAGCTGCTTTACGCGGATCTTCTGGCTCGCTACTTTGTTCTGCTTGCTCAGTTTGAATATCAGCTTCGGCATTATCTTCGCTAGCCGCAAGCTCCGCCTCTTTGGCTGCCTTTTTCGCTTTAGCACGCGCAATAGCAGCTGCAACAGCCGCTTTACGCGGATCTTCTGGCTCGCTGCTTTGTTCTAATTGCTCAGTTTGAGTATCCGTTTCAGCATTGTCTTCACTAGTCGCTTGCTCAGCCTCTTTGGCCGCTTTCTTTGCTTTAGCACGGGCGATGGCGGCTGCTACAGCAGCCTTACGTGGATCTTCCGGCTCGCTATCAGCAACAGTTTCATCGCTTTGCTCTGCTTCTTTCGCTGCTTTTTTCGCTTTTGCTCGAGCGATGGCGGCGGCAACTGCGGCTTTACGTGGATCTTCCGGTTCGCTATCAGCTACAGTCTCATCGCTTTGCTCTGCTTCTTTCGCTGCTTTTTTCGCTTTTGCACGAGCGATAGCAGCTGCAACAGCTGCTTTGCGCGGATCTTCCGGCTCGCTATCAGATACAGCTTCATCGCTTTGCTCAGCTTCTTTCGCTGCTTTTTTCGCTTTTGCTCGAGCGATGGCCGCTGCTACAGCTGCTTTGCGAGGATCTTCAGACTCGCTATCAGCTACAGCTTCATCGTTTTGCTCTGTTTCTTTAGCTGCTTTCTTTGCTTTTGCACGGGCAATAGCGGCTGCCACAGCAGCTTTGCGCGGATCGTCAGTGCTTTCAGTTTCAGCTGGCGCTTCATCTTGAACAGCATTTTGTGCCGCTTTCTTTGCTTTTGCACGAGCGATGGCTGCGGCAACCGCGGCTTTACGTGGATCGGTCGATGCATCCGTTTGAGTTGCTTGCTGTTCTGTATTTACATCATCTGTATCAGATTGCTGCGCGGCCTTTTTCGCTTTCGCACGTGCAATGGCAGCGGCAACAGCAGCCTTAGTATCTTTAGGCTTATCGTCACTGTCATCTGTGGCTTTCTCAGCCTTGTATTGGCGAGCTTGCTCTTTACGCTTAGCGCGCTCTAATGCAACAGCACTATTATCTGGTTCGAGTGAACCATCAGCCGCTTTTTTCGCTTTAGCTCGGGCAATTGCAGCTTCAACTGCTGACTTTTCTAGTGTTTTCTTGTTTTTAACACGCTCAAGTGCTTCAGCCACTTTTTCTTTACTTTGTGTGGATTGAGTAGCGCGGCTAGCTGAACGTTTATGACGGTTTTGACGTTCTTCTTGTTCTCGCTCTAAACGTTCTTTACGGGCTTCGAAACGCTCTTTTGCTCGCTCAGCTTTGATTTGTTCTAGTTTTTGTTCGCGGATCTCAGCTTTGGCAACGCGGTAATATTGCACCAGTGGAATTTCACTCGGGCAAACGTACGAACACGCACCACATTCAATACAATCAAACAGGTTGTATTCTTCAAGCTTTTGATACTCTTTGCCCTTAGCAAACCACTGTAATTGTTGTGGTAGCAAAGTTTGCGGGCAAGCATCGGCACACGCACTACAGCGAATACAAGCTTTTTCATCGTTTGGCTCGGCTAGCTCTTGGTTGTCAGGTGCCAAAATACAGTTTGTGGTTTTGACCACAGGAATGCGCACTGTTGGTAAGGTAAAGCCCATCATTGGCCCACCCATGATGACGCGCTGCGCAGTAACTGGTTCAAACTTTTGGCTATCGAGTAGGTGCTTAATCTCAGTGCCCATCAGTGCCCAAACATTTTGTGCTTGTTTGATGGTGTTACCGGTTACAGTAACAACACGCTCAATGAGCGGTTTGCCATGAAGCACAGCGTCGCTTATCGCAAATAAAGTACCGACGTTTTGCACTAATACGCCAATATCTGCAGGAATGCCCGCACTAGGCACTTCGCGAGAAGTCAGTACTTTGATCAGTTGTTTTTCACCGCCAGAAGGGTATTTTGTTGGCACTGAGCGAACTAAGATTTTATCGTTATGTGCTGATGCTTTCTGCATCGCAGCAATGGCTTCAGGCTTATTGTCTTCAATACCAACTAACACATATTTTGGAGAGAGTAAGTGCTGCATGATCTCAATGCCCTGCACGATTTGCTCAGCATGTTCACGCATTAACATGTCATCGGCAGTGATATAAGGTTCACATTCAACGCCATTGACAACAAAAAAGTCAATCTCTGCTTGGCTGCTGGCTTTCACGTAGGTTGGGAAGCCTGCGCCACCCATACCGGCAATACCTGCATCATGAATTTTATCAACCAGTTGCTGTTTTGAAATATCTTTGTACTGAGCAAGAGGTTCAAGCTCACACCAAGTGTCTTGACCATCAGGTTCAAGCACGATGCTAGGCTCTGGTAAAGCTGACGGGTGTGCCGATGGTCTATGTTCAATGGCGGTGATAGTGCCTGAAGTAGCGGCATGGATAGGTAAAGACCAATTCCCAGCGGGTTTTGTCAGTGCTTGACCTTTTAAAACATGATCGCCCACATGGACGAGCAGGTGACCGTTGGCACCAATATGCTGCTTTAATGGAATAACCAATTTATCAGGTAAGGGTAACTGGCGAATTGGGAGTTGGTTTGACAATGTTTTTTGTTCTGGTGGATGAATACCGCCAGGAAATTGCCACAGCGTTCCACGTTCAATTTGTTCAAATAACGATTCCACGGCAACCTCTAATCAATCTGAGTGACGTTAATGGCGTTTAACTGCCATTTCCATGTTTGCTTTGTTTCAGCAACAGGGATCATATCAATACAATCAACCGGGCAAGGCTCAACACATAAGTCACAGCCGGTACATTCACCTTTCAATACGGTATGCATTTGTCTTGTGGCACCAACAATGGCGTCAACAGGACAAGCTTGAATGCATTTAGTACAGCCGATACATTCGTCTTCACGAATATATGCCACAGTTTTAACTGGCTCAGCTTCTTCGCCGCCAGCCAAAGGTTTAGGCTCAACGCCCATCAAATCAGCTAACTTTTTAATGGTGGCATCACCACCCGGTGGGCATTTATTAATTTCGTCGCCATTGGCAATGGCTTCGGCGTAAGGGCGACAACCCGGGTAACCACATTGTCCACATTGTGTTTGCGGTAAAATGGCATCGACTTGGTCGACAACAGGGCTGCTTTCAACACGATATTTTACTGCGGCGTAACCGAGTATAAGGCCAAAAATCAGCGCCAGTGAACCTAGCGCAATAAGTGCATAAAACAAGGTCATGGTTAAAACTTCACTAATCCAGAAAAGCCCATAAAGGCAAGAGACATTAAGCCGGCGGTGATCATGGCAATTGAGGCACCTTTGAACGGCGTTGGTACATCTGCAACTGCAAGGCGTTCACGCAGTGCGGCAAATAAGACCAGCACCATAGAAAAACCAACTGCAGCACCAAAACCAAATACGGCTGAGCTGATAAAGGTATGCTCATTTTTAATGTTAAGCAGGGCAACACCTAATACCGCACAGTTAGTTGTGATAAGCGGTAAGAAAATACCCAGTAAACGGTATAGGGTAGGGCTGGTTTTCTTCACCACCATTTCGGTAAATTGCACCACCACAGCAATAACGAGTATGAAGCTCATGGTGCGTAAGAACTCTAATTCGAGAGGTTGCAATATATACTCGTTAACAAGGTAACTCGTCACTGAGGCTAGCGTGAGTACAAAAGTTGTGGCCATTGACATACCAACGGCAGTGTCTAATTTGCCTGATACGCCCATGAAAGGGCATAAGCCTAAGAATTGTACCAACACGAAATTATTTACTAATACTGTGCCAATCAGCAACAGAATATATTCAGTCATTATAGCCCCTAACGTTGACGCCTTTTTATTGAGTGCCTAGCGATTGTTAATTTTACCAAGTTTGGCGCTGAATATCACAACAAAAACGGCAGAATTGTTTTGATAAATGGGTATTTTTGTAAAGATTTACGGATATACGCGGCGAAATCAAAAAAGGCCCTGAAAGGGCCTGGTTTTTGCTGTTATATTTCTTTGGGTTTCTCTATGTAGTAACCCTGAACACCGTCGAGGCAGAGTGTTTCAACGACGTGCTTTTCTTCTTGGTTTTCGACCCCTTCAGCAAACACACTCACACCAATACGATGAGCAAGGTCGACCATCAGACGCATGAAGTATTGGTTATTTTTATCTTCTTCTAGACCACGGGTATAACTTGCATCCATCTTGATGAAGTCAGGTTTCAAATCTCTGAAAAACTTAAATGAGGTTAAACCAACACCAAAACGCTCTACGGTGACACGTGCACCAACGCGGTGAACCATATCGATAAAGCGTTTACTGGCTTTAATATTTTGCTGTAAACCAAACTCGCTCACTTCAAAAATCAATTTCGAAGCAATATTGGCGTCTTTTAATAGACGACGCTCTAACCAGATCACAAATTGATCAGAGTGGGCGCTTGACGCAGTGACATTGATACCGAAGAACTTTTCAGTGAAGTTACGGGTTTTTATGAGCTCAAGTGACGTATCTATGATCAATTTATCGATTTCGATGGCCATCTCAAGTTTTTCTGCCATCGCCAAGAAAGACGCCGTTGGCAGCATTTGGTTATCTTCAGTTTTAAAGCGCGCTTGAATTTCGGCATAGGCTTTAACATTTTTACCAATAGGCATAATGTTTTGCATCATTAAGCTGACGCGTTTTGCTTCGATCACATCGTGGATAACTTTACGCCAGTTTTGGTTACCAAAACCTGCACCAACATTATTAATAAGATCAGATTCACGCTGTATGTGCCACGCATTCGCTTGCTTGCTCTGGGCCATGCTCATGGCATTGTCGACTACAGATAGTATCTCGCCTAATGGTTTGCCAGTTTCGTATGGAACAATACCTGTGTTAGCCACTGAGCTGAGCTCTTGGTTTTGTTGATATTGAGTGAATCTAGCTTGTAATGTATCACCGAAATGTTCGGCTTCTTTTGCCGGAATGTTTGGCAAAATAACCGCAAAATCAGAGCTGTTTAACCTGAAGGTTTGTCCGCCTGTGTAAGTACCACAAACATGGGTAATAATCTCTGATACTGATTTAATATACTCGTCGCCTTTTTGGTAACCACGAGTTTGGTTGATCACTTGTAGTTCACTACAACGGATCATGGCAAGGGTACCAAATGATTTTTTATTACTTGATTCAATATGCTGCTCGTAATACTCCACGAACATATTACGGTTACCAAGACCAGTTACCACATCTTTATAGGCTTCTTGCTTTATACTTTGTGCGGCACTCTGAATATCTTCTTGTTTACTCTTTAAGAAATGCGCTAGACGATTGAAAGAAGGCGCAAGCTCTGCACCCAGCGCTTGTACCTTACCTGCGTTAAAGTCATTTTCTATACTGTCGGTCACCTGGTTTTGAGTAATGTACATATCTACCGCATCAGCAACAGTCATACTGACATTACGATTTAAGCGTTTATAAATTGCTTTCATATAGAAGACAGGAATAAATGCGAGTAGGGCGGTGATAATAAACATCATGATGACAGCTTGCTGTAAAAGTTGCGCCTGACTTTGTGCATTAATAATGAATTCAATTTTAATGTCTTTGGTCACATTCACAGCAAATTGCGGGCGAATAGCATTAATATTTGATTCGATAATTTCAGCGATAAAAGGTAATGAACTATGGGTATTAACGTTTAAAACTGTGTCACCATTAAAATCTCTAACAATGAAGGTTGAAAACACATTACCATTCGCCAGAGCCTGACGAATATGCTGAGGGGTGACCTCTGCCATGGTTTTTTCTTTTATATACTGAGTCACCATTACTTGTGCACTTTGCTGTGCTTTTGAAACTGCTGAATCAAAGCTGGTCGCAAAGAAAAATACTCCAACAAGTGAAAACAGAAGCCAAGAGATCAACTGCACAAATATAAGTTTTTTAAAGCCTGCCATTATTGTGTCTTTCAGTTCTTTTTAGTTTTATTCCAAACTACAAATAATCTAGTCGCGATTAAGCTAGCCTAAATTTTTTGAGCGCATACTTATAGCCAAGATAATACGGTTCTTTATCGTCAACTAAGTTTAAAAATTGAGGAACAATTGTCGCAAAATAAGCAAAAATTTTAATTATTTAATTAAGCTGAGTCAGCGATTTTAAAGGAAAAAATTAACTGTAGTAGGGTAGTGCAATGTGCGAGAAAAGTCTATGAGAATCTGAATATTGGCTCCCCCTCCCCGACTCGAACGGGGGACCTGCGGATTAACAGTCCGTCGCTCTAACCAACTGAGCTAAGGGGGAACAATATAAAAGAATAGCAGTGTTGGCTCCCCCTCCCCGACTCGAACGGGGGACCTGCGGATTAACAGTCCGTCGCTCTAACCAACTGAGCTAAGGGGGAATTACACTATAACGATTGGCTCCCCCTCCCCGACTCGAACGGGGGACCTGCGGATTAACAGTCCGTCGCTCTAACCAACTGAGCTAAGGGGGAATCGTTATTATCAAGAAACTTGGCTCCCCCTCCCCGACTCGAACGGGGGACCTGCGGATTAACAGTCCGTCGCTCTAACCAACTGAGCTAAGGGGGAAGCGTGTCTCTCAACGGGGCGAAATATTAATGACCCCTTGCCAAGGTGTCAACAAATAAAATGACAGAAATTTAAAAAATCCGTTTATCCGCTGGTTTTATATCCGATTTGCCGATTTTTTAGCGCAAATTTACTCTGTGGAAGTGAAGCAAATCCAAAAAAAGCGACTTCGCAGTGCTTAAATATAAAATTAAAAATGTTTATTTTGCGCAGTATGAGTCATATTTTACTCAAAAGCCTTAAATATAACTTTTTAAAGAGATCTGATGTTTTCTTCTTTATGCAAGAGCATGATCAATAAATTCCGAAGACTATTGTTTGTTTCATTTATTCGTGCGGTGCAGAAAATAGTCACTGAGAAAGCTTTTGAAGCATAGAATTTTTTACTGATTACTATTTGGCCTTTTAAAATAAGGGGTTATAAAATCTAAGTGAATATATCTAGATAGCTTATTTTCCTGTTGATAACTTTAAAGTTATCAACATCAGTGACTAAAGATCTTTTTTTGTCATATAAAGGAAACAAAGATCCTTTTCCACAGGTGTGTTTCTGATCTTTTGATCGCGCTATAAGTCTTTATTTTATTAGCTTTATGACACTTACCCACAGAATCTGTGGATAACATTGTTTATTAATCTTTAAAAAGTATTGCAAAGCCATATATGTCGGGCTTTGGGAGCTTTGCAATACTTTTTGCTAAATTTTTTTAGTTTAATAAAAACAATGGGTTGCTGTTTTTTGTTCTGGTTTGTGTGGTTTTTACTCATTGCAGTATTTTTTATAGTCAAATAAGCGTCATACTTGTGCAAAAAAATCTCAGTGGCTACTAAAGCGACAGGTTAGTAAGTGCTTATGGAAGGTGTTTTTGTGCCTTTTTGGTGCATAGCTTGGTCTAAATGATTCAAAAGCGAAGATCTCAGAGTTGAATTAATATTTATTGTTGATAAATGATCACGATCCTCTGGGTTTAGTTTTCATGATGATCTAGAATGCTCAATCCACTGGTCGGGCTTATCTTAAGGTTTCTATTTAATATGGCATCAGCGCAGCAGTCTCAAGTCTCCAATGACATCCTTGAAGGGGACATCCCGTCCACACTCAAACGTATGACCATTCCCATGATATTTGGCATGATCACGCTGATGATGTTCAATTTAGTCGATACTTTCTTTATCAGTATGTTAGGGACTGAAGAGCTTGCTGCTGTCAGTTTTACTTTCCCTGTTACTTTCACTGTGATTAGTCTTGCAATAGGTTTAGGTATCGGCACGTCTGCAGTAATTGCCAAAGCGCTGGGTGCGAATAAAGTAGAAGAGGCAAAGTTTGATGCCACTATTGCACTTTTATTATCAGCAGTAATGGTGTTCTTGTTGTCTTTATTTGGCTTTTTAATGATAGAGCCGATTTTCAAACTATTGGGTGCTCACGCTGAAGTCATGCCACATATATATGACTATATGTCTATTTGGTTCTTGGGCAGCGTATTCTTAATCACGCCTATGATTGGTAATTCAGTATTACGTGCTAGTGGCGATACTAAAACGCCAAGCATTATTATGGGCGCAGCGGGTTTGATAAATGCGATCCTCGACCCTCTTCTTATTTTTGGCATTGGCCCTTTCCCTGAGTTAGGGGTTCAAGGTGCCGCGATTGCCAGTGTCATCGCTTGGTCTGTAGCGGTAGGCATTATCTTTTATTTACTTGCAGTGAAAAAGCGCCTACTCAGTGTTAGCCCTGGAGAGCAGGGCGTTATGCAGGCAGTTAAGAAAATCCTAAAAATTGGTTTTCCTGCTGCAGGCGCGAATATGCTGACACCTATCGCCATGGCTGTTATGACAGCGATTGTAGCAACTTATGGACCTGAAGCGGTTGCAGCTTTTGGGGTAGGCAGCCGTATTGAATCTATCGCGAGTTTAGTTGTACTTGCATTGTCGATGACATTACCGCCCTTTGTCAGTCAAAATTATGGGGCGCAGAACTATCAGCGTGTGACAGAAGCCTATAAAACTACATTGAAGTTCGTAATGGTTTGGCAGTTTGCTATCTATATCGTATTACTCATTTGTTCAGGCTTAATTAGTAAAACCTTTGGTGCTGAAAAAGAAGTTCAACGCATCATTGAGCTGTTTATTTATATCATGCCATTGAGCTACGGTTTTCAAGGGGTGATCATTTTAAGTAATTCTTCATTCAATGCGCTTCACAAACCAATGAATGCCTTGTTACTGAGCGTGATCAGATTGTTTGTGTTTTTCGTACCATTCGCTTATTTAGGATCGCATTTAGCAGGTCTGAAAGGGTTATTTATTGGTGCTGCAATCGGTAATTTGGTCACAGCCATTGTCGCCTACAATTGGTTCTGCGCGAGTTTAAACCGTATGCAATCTGTGCCTGAGCAGGAATTAAAACATGACTGATGTATTTAAACTTCACTCCGAGTTTTCACCAAATGGTGACCAGCCAACGGCTATCGCGCAATTGTGCGATGGTTTAGAAGCGGGTCTTGCACATCAAACTTTATTGGGTGCAACGGGAACGGGTAAAACTTTTACCATGGCGAATATAATCAGTAATCTGAATCGCCCGACCATTATTCTTGCACACAATAAAACCTTGGCGGCACAGCTATATGGTGAGATGAAAGAGTTCTTTCCTGAAAATGCAGTCGAGTATTTTGTCTCATATTATGACTACTATCAGCCTGAAGCGTATGTGGTTGCAAGTGACACCTTTATAGAAAAAGATGCGTCGATAAATGAACACATCGAGCAAATGCGTTTATCGGCAACCAAAGCCTTATTAGAAAGACGAGACACCATTATTGTTGCGTCTGTGTCGGCGATTTATGGTCTGGGCGATCCTGATTCTTATATGCAGATGATGTTACTGCTGAAAGTCGGTGATACAGTTGACCAACGCGACATCCTACGAAAGCTGGCTGAGCTGCAATATACCCGTAACGACATTGATTTTAGTCGGGGTACATATCGAGTTAGAGGCGAGGTGATCGATATCTTTCCTGCAGAATCGGACGATATTGGTGTTCGCGTTGAAATGTTCGATGATGAAATTGAGCGTTTGAGCTTATTTGATCCGCTTACGGGAGCCATTGAAAAACACATCGTTCGTGCAACTATCTATCCGAAAACCCACTATGTTACTCCCCGGGAGAAAATCTTAGATGCCATTGAAAAAATAAAAGATGAACTAAGAGACAGAAGAAAGCGCCTTCTCGATGACAATCGCTTAGTTGAAGAACAGCGAGTTGCTCAGCGTACACAATACGATATTGAAATGATGACCGAGCTTGGTTATTGCTCAGGCATCGAAAACTATAGCCGCTATCTTTCTGGCAGAGCGCCGGGCGAGCCGCCTCCAACGTTACTCGATTATTTGCCTGATGATGCGTTAATGATCATCGATGAGTCTCATGTGACCGTCTCTCAAGTGGGCGCCATGTACAAAGGGGATAGAAGCCGTAAAGAAAACTTAGTTGAATACGGGTTCCGTTTGCCATCGGCCATGGACAACCGACCGCTAAAATTCGATGAGTTTGAAGCGATTTCCCCACAGACGATTTATGTATCAGCGACACCCGGTGATTACGAATTAGAGAAATCAAATGGCGACGTGGCTGAGCAGGTTATTCGTCCGACAGGCTTACTTGATCCTGAATTAGAAGTACGCCCAGTTGGGTCACAAGTAGACGATTTACTCTCTGAGATTTATAAACGTGTTGAGAAAAAAGAGCGCGTCTTGGTGACCACTTTAACTAAGCGCATGGCTGAAGACTTAACTGACTACCTGAATGACCATGATGTGAAAGTGCGTTATTTACACTCCGATATTGATACCGTTGAACGTATGGAAATCATCCGCGACTTGCGTAAGGGCGTATTTGATGTGCTAGTGGGCATTAACTTACTTCGAGAAGGTCTCGATATGCCAGAAGTGTCTCTTGTCGCAATACTCGATGCAGACAAAGAAGGCTTCTTACGCTCAGCGCGCTCATTAATACAGACTATTGGTCGAGCGGCACGTCACTTAAATGGTAAAGCAATTTTATATGGTGATGTGATCACCAAATCGATGAAAAAAGCCATTGAAGAAACCGAGCGTCGTCGATCAATACAAGAAGCTTATAATGAAAAACACGGCATAGTGCCAACGGCATTGAATAAGAAAATCACGGATGTGATGGATGTTGGTGAAAGTGTCGATGAGTCATCAAGTTCACCGGTATCTGCAAGAGTCGCTGAGCCTAAAGCGGGTTATTTAGATCCGAAGCAAATTGCAGAGCAGATCAGCGCACTGGAAACTCAAATGGTGCATCATGCTAGAGAGCTAGAGTTTGAAAAAGCGGCCAAGTTACGTGATGAAATTCATCAATTACAGCAACAATTGATCGATGCTTAGTAATTCTTCGTTTTAACACTCTCAAATATTTAAAAGATTGAAAAGGTCATGACAGAGAAGAAAGCTCAGAATGTATTGGGCAGTGAATTGCAGCTGTGTTGTAGTGATCCATTAACCGGGTTTATGAGAGACGGGTTTTGCAACACAAATCATCTTGATATTGGTACTCATGTTGTGTGTGCAGTTGTAACAGAAGCGTTTTTAACGTTTACACGCTCAAGAGGCAACGACCTAAGCACGCCGATACCTGAGTATAGTTTTCCAGGGTTAAAACCTGGTGATGGTTGGTGTTTATGTGCACTTCGCTGGAAAGAGGCATATGAAGCAGGCGTTGCGCCACCGGTAAAACTTCATGCAACCCATGAAAAAGTTCTGGACTACATTCCCCTTGATATCCTAAAAGCACATAGCTTGGATTAGCAAATCCATTTATCTAAAAAGGTTAACACAAGCGTTAACCTTTTTTTGTTTTTAATTTCGGTGATGAGCTGAATTAAAAACGGTAGCTTAAACCTAAACCCAATGTAAATGTATCTAGGTCACCCATATCCATGTACTGGTAAGATGCATTAATGCCGATGCCATTATTAAAATCATACTCCCAGCCCAGCTCAGCAAACAAGCCTACACCATCATCAGAATTTAGTACTTTGCTATTTTGTTTAATGTCGTAGTCGTAAAAGTTCGCACCTAACTTAGCATAAAGGCTATTGTTTTTTGTTAGGTAGTATTCACCTTTACCTGCAAACACTAAGTTACTGTACTCAAGTTTATTCGCATCTAAATTAAACAGCGGCTTGTCGTTATTTTTGCATGTGAATTTATTATCATCGATGTCTGTACATTCCCAGTCGTCAGCTTCACTACCGCCATTTAAACCGACTTCTAAAGCCAACATTGGTGAAAACTGGTAGTTATAGTAAAGATACGCCTGACCAACACCGTCACCGTCTTTGCTTGAGCCTTTGTATTCTGCACCACCACCAGAAAGTTGAATACCAACTTTGTGTTTTTCTTCAGAAGCCTGAGCTTGGCTCATTAAAGCCGTTGATGATAGTAAAGCCAATAATAATAGTGCGCGAGTTTTCATGATGAACATTCCTGTTTGGTTTTGATGTGCTCATAGTAGAGCGCAAGCTTGTTAGAGTCTGTTGGAGGAATGTCAGCGGTTGTAGGTGGAATGTATGAGAATGTGAAAAAGTGTCAGATAAGATGTGTAGATATTTCAATTTCTTATATTTTTGGCTAGTTTACTGAAAAAGTTCTCATAGTCTGACTTAGCTGCTCATAAATCTCTTGGGAAATTGGGTTACGCAGACTTTGGCTGCGGATCAAAGCGATATTAGCACCGGGCAAAGTGGGTAACTCTGTGTTACTTAACACGCTATAGTCTGCGGTAGATATATTTGCGATTGCACCGATGGCGACACCTTGTTTTACCAAACCCAATAAAGCAGTAAGGCTGCTACAGCTCGCGACGACTTGAAAGGGAATTTTTGCTTTCATAAGCCCCTCAATGGCACCTTGATGAAAGCGACAGTCAGGTTGAAATACTGCAATCGGCAAAGGTGATTTAAGGTGGGCCGTGTGCTCAGGGTTATACACCCATACACCTTTGTCTTGGCATATGAGCTGACCTTCTTCTGAGTCGGGGGAGCGGGTAATAAGCCCAAGATCTAAATCGCCCGCATCCAACAATTGCTTGATTTTAAAACTCGGTAAACAGGTTACTCTTAAGTCTAGGTTACTGAATTGTGCATGCAGGTGCTGGATCAGCACTGGTAAAAGGTTGTCGGCATAATCATCTGGGCAACCCAGTCTGAGAAGCGTATTGCTCGTGCTGTGACGCATCGTCTGTAAAGTTTCATCATGAAGCTGCAATAGCTGTTTTGCATAGTGACTAAATTGGCGACCATCTTGGCTCAGGGTTAATAATCGACCTTGTTTTTCAAATAGGCATTTACCGACATCGTCTTCGAGCTTTTTCATCTGCATACTCACGGCAGCTTGTGTGCGATGCACCTGTTTTGCAGCGCGAGTAAAACTGCCTGTTTCTATAAAAGCTAAAAAGCTGCGCAGCGCGTCAATATCCATTGTGAGTACCTATTCGATTTTCTTATAGGTTGTATAAGAATAATCAGTTAGTCAAGGCTTATAAAAATACTTAACCTGAGCCCAGGTTATTTTCATTGACGTTAAATCACGATACAGCAGTTAACAAGGAAATCATATATGCAGCTATATATCGCTAATAAAAACTACTCGACTTGGTCATTAAGAGCTTGGCTTATGCTAGAAAAGTCAGGTGTTAACTATGAAGAGACTACGCTCAATTTAGAAACGCCTGAATTTTTTAGCACGCTTAAAAATATTACGCCAACTGCGAAAGTGCCGTGTTTGGTAGATGGTGATAGCCTTGTGTGGGAGTCTCTCGCAATTTGTGAGTATATAAGTGAAACTTATTTATCAGGGGAAGGTTGGCCGAGTGAAATCAGTCAAAGGGCAAAAGCAAGAGCGCTTGCCTCTGAGATGCATGCAGGGTTTAACGCTTTACGTAACGAAATGCCGATGAATATCCGTGCTAAGCGTAAACTTGTCTTGAGCGAACAAGCAAAGCGTGATATTCAACGTATTGAGCAAATATTCACGGAGCAATATGAGCAACATCGAGGCTGGTTATTTGGTGAGTGGTCTATCGTGGATGCCATGTATGCGCCAGTGGTGTTACGTTTTCAGACTTATGGCATTGAGCTTAATGAGTTGGCAACTGCCTATATGCAGCGAGTGCTTGAGTGTCCAGCTTTGCAAAAGTGGATCAAAGCAGCCCTTGAAGAAACTGAATGGGTGGAAATGGATGAAGCTGGAGAAGATATTACCTAACGCTCATCATTCTCCATACGCCCATTCATCTTGTTCTAACCAAAATATTTTGCCAAAGCCTGCGATAAAGCGGGCTCTTACCATATTCAATTCCCAAATATGAAAGTCGGTTAGATCTTTATATTGCTCGCTACTTGGGAAGTATTCTACAAATTGGGCAATTAAACCTTCACTGTCATCTCTAGCAAATTTAGTGGCCTCAGCGACGAGGGTTAAGCGCGACATTTGTGGGTCATTACTGTCTTGTTGCTCGAAGACTGTCAGAGATAATTTGTTGTCATGAGACAAGTTTTTAGCATGCTGAGCTATATCGCTAATGAATAGATAGATTTGTCCCTTGGTATTAGCAAAAAACTGTACAGTTGAACCAAACGGGAAGCCTGGTAAAGTATTTGAATGAGTAGAGAGCACCGCAATCTTAGCGTTGGTTAGTAGCTGCTTGGCTTCTATCAGGGCTTGTTCGCGCATGGCGCTCTCCTTATTTAGATAAATGTTACTTCGGCTCGACAACCTTGTTCAGGGTTACTTTGTAATGAGAATTGCCAATGGTATTTTGCACAAATATCTTCAACGATTTGTAAACCTACACCAAACCCTTCATAACCTCTGGGCTTTTCATCAAGTCCTATACCTGAATCTATCACGATGACACCTGATTGACTGACGAATAAATCAACTTCGCCATTAAAAGTGCAGTTTATGGCATTGTCTAATAGATTATACACAAGCGTCTGCAACAGGATTGCTTCACAGTTTATCTCAAAAGGTTCTTGTAATTGCCAATGTAAAGTGACTTGATTCGCCTGGCATTTACTTTGTAGGGGTGCAATAAGTGTTTCAACCCACCTATTATCGAGTGTAATTGGAGTAGGCGCGAGTTCTGACTCTCTAGCCAAACACAAAAAGGTGTGAATTAATTCATTCACGTTATCTAAGGCATTATTGATGCCTTTCAATTGTTTATTGTCGCCATGTCGCTTTTGTAACACAGACACATTACCCTTAATGGCCATCATAGGTGTTCGCAATTCATGGCTAACATAGCGAGTAAAGGTTTGCTCTCGATGGAGCATTTGTTTCATCCGTTGGCGATAATGGTTCACAGCCGTCTCGATGTGGTAGATCTCCGCGCAACTTTTCTCATTGACAATGTTTGTATCTAAATCATCTTTGTTTTTATCGCTGATATGATGCACTAAATCCTGAAGCGGTTTTGCTAAACGGCCCGCTTGAATACGGATCAGATACGTTGCGAGTAAAAAAAGTAAACCACCAGCACCGGCAAAAATAACCTCAACTTTTAATAAATCAGCATCACTCCACTCAATTGGGTTCACATCCTCTACGGCATAATAGGTGTGTGTCTGACCATCTAAAGCGGCTGCATATACACTAAATTCACTGTCATCATCAAACTGGAAAGTTTGCACACCCGTCCAACCCTCTGAGATAGCTGCTTGTATCTTTTGGGGTAAAGATGAGTAATCTTTGTAGAGTGTTAGGAGTGGGTTTATCTCTATCTCAGGTGTTTCGGTCGTTGCAAACTGTTTAAAATGGTGGGGGGCAATAATACTGAGTCTCTGCTCGCTACTACGATTCTCGGTATACATAATGGCAGAGCTCAATACCAATGTATAAATTGAGATAAGCATAATTGCGCCGAGCCATGTGGCTCTAAAAAGCTGTTGTTTAAGCGTTTTCATCTGTGATCAACTTATAGCCAAACTTAGGTACGGTTATTAACATGTCTTGCTCGAATGGTTTATCAAGTGCTTTACGCAATTGGTAAATATGTCGGCGTAATAGATCTTGGTCCGGTACGTCATCGGGCCAAAGTGCATGTTCAATGGCCTCTCGAGTGACTGGGTTCGGGCTTTGTTTCGCTAGTGTTAGTAAAATTTTATAGCCACTGGGATTAAGTTTGATTGACTGACCGGCTCGGCTGACTGATCGAGTATTTAAATCAATCATTAATGAACCCACATTTAATTGTGTTTTAAAACCAACGCCTTGGGTGCGTCTGATAACCGCTTTGATCCTGGCTTCTAAGAGCATAAGATCAAAGGGCTTAATGATGTAGTCATCCGCACCGCAATTTAAGCCACCTAGCATGTCTTGTTGGGTATCTCGGGCTGTAAGCATGATGATTGGGGTATTGTTTCCTTGTGCGCGTAAGCGTTTACAAATTTCGATGCCGTCGAGACCAGGCAGCATGATGTCTAAAATAATACAGTCATAGCGATTAGCGCAGGCCAATTGCAGCCCCATAATGCCATTGGCTGCATAGTCTAATTCATAATGTTCTTCTTCAAAGTAGTCGAAGATGGTCTCAGCGACTTGCTGAGAATCTTCGACCAATAAAATGCTCAGCGACTTTTCTGTGTGCACGTCAGTAGCACCCCTTTTTGACTCGTGTTAATGGTTAAGCAGGTATGCGTGCTGGGTAAAGTGAGTATCTTTTTTTGTGTATGTGTCAGCACCAAATAGCTTTGTTTCTGAGTATTAAGTATGTCTGATAGTTCAGCAACTTGCTCAATTAATTGTGCTTTGCCACAACTGTAGAAGCGTGCTGAAAATGGTCGTTTTTCTATATAAAAAACAGGCACCGAAGGGCAAGGCTTCGCAATCACTTCGAGTAGTTCGATTTCAGAGTACTTACTGTGCCAGCCTTTAATGACAGCTGTGATGATTAAACTATATAGTGCTAAACACACTAGACCTATAGTCAAAAACTGCTTATCAGCCGTTGTTTGTAATACGGGTCTATTTGAAACAGCTAGCTGTTTTTCATGTGAAAACATGATGGCCATCAATAGTGCAAATGCAGGTAAGCCTGGAAGCACGTAGGCAGATAAAATATTATTCGCCAGTGTAAACAACAGCATTGGTGCAATGGCCCAAGCAATCAGGTAGCGATTCAGATCTATTTTGCATAAAGCTTTTAGTTGTTTCGGTGCGGTGAGTAATTTGAAGATTAAGATAAACGACCACGGACATGCCACACCTAGCCAGAATAGCCAGATAGTGCCTTTCGTTTCTAGATGAGCACTGCCATATAAGTCACCTTGCCAACCTGGTTCTAAAAAGCGTTGAATATGCTCGCCAATAATGAAGTAATTTATAAAGCCCGGCGTCTTTTGCTCAGCAAGCAAATACCATGGCGCAAAAGTTACGATAAAGACGGTGAGCCCTAACACCCAAGGTAACGATTTGATGGCATTGAGTAGCTGGTTTTGCCAAATAGCCCAAACGACAAGAGCAATCCCTATGATAACAACGGCAACAGGACCTTTGATAAGCATACCTAGTCCACATGCGAAGAAGAAAACAAGGCCTGCGAGGCGGCTTTTTTCTGTATAGCAGAGCCAAAAGCTGGTCATGGCTAAAGTACTTGCAAAAAGGAGTGCCGGATCGGTCATCACCATGCTGGTGGCGACAAAAAAGCCCAGACACGTTACCAAAATAAAACTGCTATATATGGCGAGAGTCTGACCAAGGATACGTTTGGTAAATGCAAAAAGTAATGCAACCGTTGCCGCGCCCATTAACCAATGTGCAAAGCGCGCGCTCCATTCATTGATACCAAATATCTCAAAGCTGAGCGCTGTGATCCAAGTATGGGCAGGTGGCTTGCCCCAAAATGGCACATTGATATCAAACCAAGGAGTGATCCAATCTTGGCTTTGCACCATCAATCTGGCTATCTCTGCATATCTTGCCTCTGTGGTATCGTACAGGGGATACATGCCTAATGTGAATAACCTGATTAATAGCAGTAGTGCAGTAATGACCAACAAGCAATGACTAAACCTCATGGCGCTGCTCCGCAGTGTGACAAGGTTTATAGTGCTCTGTCATGACTAAATAGATAGGTCGCTGTTTTGCTTCGGTAAACAGCCTTGCAATGTATTCCCCTAGAATGCCAATCGCCAGCAATTGAACTCCACCCAAGGCGAGCATAGTAAGCATCATACTCGGGTAACCTTGTACGACTTCGCCGAATACCAGGGTTTTTATCACCACCCAAGCGGCAAAAATGAAGGCATATAAAGACACTAATGCCCCCATCCAAGTTGCAAAACGCAGCGGTTTGACACTAAACGAGGTGATCCCTGAAAGAGCAAGCTTGATAAGTTGAAAGTAGTTCCACTTGGTGGTGCCAGCTGCGCGTTCGGGGCGTTCAAATTCTAATGTTATTTGTTTAAAGCCGGGCCAGCTCATTAAACCTTTCATGTAGCGATTTCGCTCTGGGAGTTGTTTAATTGCCTCAACGACATTGCGAGATAATAACCTGAAGTCTCCAACATCCTCAGCAACTGGGCTATCTGATACCCAGTTTAGAAGGCGGTAATAAGCATGCGCACTGGCTATTTTGAACCAAGACTCGCCTTGACGACTGGCGCGTTTCATATTGACCACGTCAGCACCGTGTTGCCAAGCTTGTATCATTTCAGGGAGCAATTCAGGTGGGTCTTGTAAATCGGCATCAAGTAGCACCACGGCATCACCTGTTGCATGTTCAAGGCCTGCTGTAACGGCAGCTTCTTTGCCAAAATTTCGGCTCAGCTGTAAGCAGCGAACATCACAGAATTGATGGGTCAGGCTTTGTAGAATTTGCCAAGAGTCGTCATGACTGCCGTCATCGATATACACAAGCTCAAAACGACATTGTTTAATACTCGCGCTCACCGAGCATACTCTATGGTGAAATGCCCTGAGCACCTCTTGCTCGTTAAATACAGGCACAATGAGGCTGATAACAGGCTTTTTTGGCGACCCTGCTTTTTGTTGTTCAATGGATACTGCTTTTTGAGATTGTGTATCACTAGAAGGGCTCAGCTTAACCAATGAAAGTGGTGTCATTTTGACTACTCCGAGTTGTTCAATACGCTCAGTTTAAACAGGAGAATGTCGAAAAAATGTCGCTCAGTTGTAGACATTTTTTAGACCAGCCTTTTTGTAGTTTTTAACGGTGTTTGTCATTTTGGAGATAAATGTTTGGGTCAGCAGTTTATTAAGTTTGCCATAGTGGGGGTCCTCGGTTTTGTCACCGATCTCTTGATTTTTTATCTTCTGGTTTTTATGAATATAGAGGGTTTGCTGGCACGGGTATGTGCTTTTTGGTGCGCCACAATAGTGACTTGGTTGGGTAATCGTTTTTTTACTTTTGCAGCTTATGATTCAGATTGGTTTAAACAATTTATTCGGCATCTATCGGTGAGTCATTTATTTGGGATGGTGAATATCAGTGTGTTTTATTGCCTTAGTTTGATTGCACCACTCTTTTTGGCTTTTTTGGTGGGTACGGCAATAGCCATGCTTGGGAATTATACTTTTAGTAAGTTTTGGGTATTTTCTGAAAAAGATGAAAAAGCCGCAACCTGAAAGGTCACGGCTTAGCACTACTTTTACATATCGAAGTGACGATTGAAGAAGTTTGTGATCGTCTGATGTAAGTGTGTTTGTACTTTTTTACCACGTAAGCTGTGCTTTGAGCCTGGGTAAGTCATCATCTCAAATGGCTTAGCATCGTCTTGCAGTTGCTTAAATAGCTTAGTTGCGTGTGTAAATAATACATTGTCATCGGCCATACCGTGATAGATCATCAGTGGACCTTTTAAGCCATCAGCATACGGGAATACCGCACTCATTTCGTAGCCTTTTGCATTTGTCGCAGGGTGACCTAAATAACGCTCAGTGTAGTGTGTGTCATACAGTGCCCAATCAGTTACTGGTGCACCAGAAACACCCGCTTGGAAGTAGTCGCCTGCTTTGAACATGGTCATAAGCGCCATGTAACCACCGTAACTGTGACCATAGATACCAATGCGGTTTGCGTCAACATAATCTAGCGTGCGTAAGAACTCAACGCCGCGGATCTGATCTTGTACTTCAACTTCACCTAAGTACTTGTAGATAGGATCTTCAAACTTTTTACCACGATTGTAAGAACCACGGTTATCTAATTGGAAGATCACATAACCTTGCTGTGCCATGTATTGGAAATATAAGTTTTTGCTACGCCAGCTATTAGTTACACGTTGCGCGTGTGGACCGCCGTAAACGTTTACCATAACAGGGTGTTTCTTACCTTTTTCCATGCTCGCAGGTTTGAAGATACGGTAGTGCATCAGCTGACCGTCTTCAGCTTTAAGTGTGCCGTACTCTGGCTCAACTAAGTTGCTTAGGTAAGGTGTCAGTGGGTGCTTGTCATCTAGTTTGTTTTCTTCTAACCAAGTAATGAAATCACCGTTTACTTTACGTAAAGCAACCGAACTTGGTTTGTTTACTGATGAGCTCTTATCGATAAAGGTTTTAGCATCTTTTGCAACAACAACACGGTGGAAACTGCCAGGTTGAGTGATGCGCGTGATATGACCTTTTTTGAATAGCGGTACGCTGTAAAGGTGGCTTTCTAATGGCGTATCTTTACGACCAGAGAAGTAAACAATGCCTTTTTTCTCATCGATTGCCTTGATGCTTTCAACAATCCAATCACCTTTTGTGATTTGGCGAATAAGCGAGCCGTCTGTGCGATATAAGTAAAGGTGCTTAAAGCCATCGCGCTCTGAGGCCCAAACAAAATGCTTTTTGTCTTTTAAAAAGCGAAGGTCAAAATGCAAATTAATCCACGTATCGCTGGTCTCAGTCAGTGCCACTTTTTGTGTTTTACGTTTGCTGTCGTAGAAACGCAATTCAAGTTTCTGCTGAGAGCGATTTTGCCATTGGTATGACAGTGTTTTATTGTCTTTTAACCACTTAGCGCGGGCAATATAAATATCTTTGTCTTCGCCAAGGTCAATCCAATCTACTTTTTGGTCGTTTAGCTTTACCACACCCAGTTCAATTTCTACGTTTGGTGTGCCCGTGAACGGGTAACGTTGGTTGAAGAGCTTTACTTCATCAGCGTAAATCTCGTTACGAATGGCTTCTTGTACTGGGCTTTCGTCGATACGGGTGAAAGCAATCTTGCTCTCATCACCAGACCACCAGTAACCCGTCATACGGCTCATTTCTTCTTGGGCTACGAACTCAGCCATACCATTTTTAATGGTGCCGCCACCGTCTTTGCTTAATTGAATTTCTTTACCTGAGCTCAACTCTAGGGCATATAGGTTTTGCTCACGAATGAACGAAACAAAGTTACCTTTTGGCGAGAAACGCGCATCAGTTTCAAATGCTTCAGTGTTAGTTAGCTTTCGGCTTTTGCCCGATGCAATTTGGTAGTAGTACAAGTCGCCATTAAGTGGGAAAAGCAACGCTTTACCATCTGCTGACCATTTGTATTCTAAAATACCACGACCAAAAATACGCTGGCGTTCACGACGGGCTTTTTCTTCGTCAGATAAGGTTTCAGGACCAGAGAAAAGTGCTTGAGAGTCAACTAATAGGCGATTTGTGTTGTCTTTTAAGTTGTATTCCCATAAATCATAACGGTTGTAGTCATCCACTTTACCTTGTAGGTAAGTAACACGACTGCCGTCAGGAGAGAACTTAAGTTGCACAGGGGCTTTACCAGCCAAACCTGGATCATCAAAAATACGCTCTAGGGTTAATGGTTGAGCAACGGCTGTAGTTGCAGCGGCCATTAACGGTAAGCTTAGCGCCATTGATTTGAATGTAATGCGCACAAAATCACCTTGTTAGTTATTAAAAGTAGAGCGATGGTAACGGCAAGCATGGGCATTGGCAATGTATTAGGATAAAGTGAGCAATATAATTGAAAGAGGATCTTTATTATGGCATTTGAATTAGCGCCTGAATTACAACGAGATTGCATTGAACTGGCTGATTGGTCACTGTGCAAAGTACTCTTGATGAACGACAGTCAGTACCCTTGGTTTATTCTAGTACCACGTGTTGAAGATTGCCGTGAAATCATTGATTTAGATGAAGCACTACAAGCTCAGTTTTGGCAAGAATCGGCACAGCTAAGCCGCACATTACAAGCGGTATTTAGCCCAGATAAGCTCAATGTTGCAGCGCTAGGTAATATGGTCCCTCAGCTACATGTTCATCATATCGCTCGCTTTACCAATGATGTTGCTTGGCCAAAACCTGTGTGGGGACTTCATCCTGCTAAACCTTACACCGACGAGCAAATTGCTGAACTTAAAAAGGTGTTCTAGCTTCTAATAAAACCTATAGAAAGTAAAAGTATGAGTCGTGAGTATAAATATCAAAATGAAACCGGGACTAAAATCGGCAAGTGGTATTTAAATCGACTCGACTATTTTGAGTTTTATGGTTTTCCCAGTGAGTGGAAAATAAAAGCGAAGTGCTTAGTCTGCTTAGGCTTTTCAATTTGGCTAATTAAACTCCTGCCGGCTTTCTTTGCGCCAATACAGGTTTGGGTGGCGTATGTATCAATCCGTACTTTTGTTATTTTGATTGAAAAAAAGTGTCGTTACCGTGGTTACTTTCTCTTTCCTGAAAAGATAATCAATTTTTTTAGAGAGTACCGAAAAGATGTAGATGTCACAGACTTTGATAGCTTGGCAACCGCAGATAAAGCAGATCAAGGAAAGGATCTGGCTAATAAACGTTTTAAGGATAAACATTATTAAAAAGCCTCACGGTTGTGAGGCTTTTTAGCTTTGCTTTTTAACCTTAGCTCAGGTTATTTAGCTGGTTTGTTTTTAACATACTTCTCTAGCCATTGATCTTGCTCCCATAACAGATGCATTATGCTTTCTTTGGCACGATAACCATGTGACTCTTTTGGCAGCATAACCAGACGAGCTGTTGCACCTAAGCCTTTAAGTGCATTGAAATAACGCTCACTTTGCATTGGGTAGGTGCCACTGTTGTTGTCTGAGTCACCATGAACAATGAGTAGCGGTGTTTTCATTTTGTCAGCATGCATAAATGGCGACATAGTGTAATACACCTCTGGTGCTTCCCAGTAACTACGCTCTTCAGATTGGAAACCGAAAGGCGTAAGAGTTCTGTTATAAGCACCGCTTCGTGCAATACCTGCTGCAAATAAGTCTGAGTGCGACAATAAATTTGCTACCATGAAGGCACCATAGCTGTGACCACCAACTGCAACTCGATTTCGGTCAATGAGGCCTCGTTTATCCACCGCGTCAATCGCAGCTTTGGCATTCGCAACGAGTTGAGTTCTAAAGGTATCGTTTGGCTCTTCGTCACCTTCACCTACGATTGGGAAAGCAGCATCATCTAGCACCACATAGCCCTTTTTAACCCAGTAAATAGGAGAACCCCAGAACGGATAAGTGAACTCATTCGGGTTTTGGGTATTTTGGCCTGCGCTACTCTTATCTTTGTACTCTCTAGGATAAGCCCACAAGATCATAGGGTACTTCTTACCTTCCTGATAATCAGTTGGCAGATAAAGCGTACCAGTTAGGTCAAGGCCGTCATCACGTTTGTAGGTTATAACTTCTTTTTGTACGTCTTGAATGCTTTTGAACGGGTTTTCAAAGTCAGTGAGTTGTTGCAGCTTATTTTGACCCATCTTTCTAAAGTAATAGTTAGGGTAATCGCTACTTGATTCGATACGCACAAGTAGCTGTTTTGTATCTACATCAAAGTCACGTAAATCTTCGATTCTGTCAGTATACTCAGAGCGATATAGGCGCTCAGACTTTTGCGACTTTAGGTCGAATTTATCTAAGAATGGGAACTGGCCATCTTTACTAAAACCATCACCTAATAAATAGACTTGGGCATTATCAATATCCATAACACTTCGGCCGTATTGGTTTCGCTTAGTTACAATATTACCAGGATCGCTATATCTGTCTTGATAGTTACGATCTACAATTGTGATTGGTTTTTGGGATGCATCAGAGGGGTTAAATAAATACTCTTTAGTATTTCGTGTATTCCACCAGTAGTCGACGGCAATGGCGTTATTGTCATCACCCCAAATAATATCCGCATAGCGATTCTGTGTTTTGACTAATAAACTTGGTTTTCCATCGAATGGTGCTGGCAACTGACTTACTTTATCACGGAAAGCAGCCTCTTTTGCAGGGTCACCACCATCAAGTGCCTCTACAAACGTTAATGTTGCTGGCTTGTCATCACGCCATTGGATACTTCTCTTACCTTCACGTGTGGCCATAAAGCCTTTAGGTAAGTCTTCGATAAGTGGTACTTTTTCGATATCAGTGACTATTTTGCCGCGTTTAGTATAGACGGTAGAGGTCATTGGAAAGCGACGATAAGGCACTAAATATGAGAAAGGTCTGTCGTATTCAGCAACTAAGACATAATTACCGTCTGGCGAGAATGTAATACTGCCATACATGCCAGGCTCAGCCCAATCTGTGACTTTTCCTCTCAGCGTCACTTTTCTTAATGATGAACTCGCAAGTTGTTCAAAATTAAATTCATCATTTTTGTTTTTAAGTAAATCTTGGTAAGTACGGTTTTGGGCTTTTTTACCATCGCTAACACTGATGGTTGGTCCAACAGGTACTGCTTGTTCAGTATTGATGAGCGGTTTACGATTCTCCGGTAACATTTTTACGATGAAACCTGAGCTATCCTGAAGCCAATCGATTGGGTTACCCATATTTGCGTTTAACGTTGCATCGGTTAAACGGCGTGCTTTGGCTTTCTTAATGTCTACAACCCACAGCTCAACACCTGTTTCAGTAGTATGTGTCATCGCCATATATTTCTGGTTAGGTGACCAACTGAAATTAGTTAAACGTGGATTAGTAGGCAGACCACTCACAGTCTTAATTTTATTTTTACCGACAGGCTGGATTTTTACTTCATTAAAGTAAGTAACACGACTACCAATATTAGTGACAGGGTTTATACGTAAGCCAGCCAAACGCATCTCTTTAATAGATAAGTCGGCAATTGACTTATAGCCATCACGATAAATGAGCAACATATTTTCGCGCTTATCATCGATTAAGGTATAAGGGGCCAGTTTTACGTCTACGAGCTCTTTTATTTCTTGTGAAGGTTCTTGATAAACCAATGCATCGTTATTGGCTGCAATACTGGCAGAGGTTGCCATCATCATTGCAGCACTAAGTAGTAAAATTTTAGGGCGCAAAGTCTTAACTCCATTAATATTCTTTAAGTTTGATACACTATCACAAATAATCAATTTCAGGTCGCTTGAATGTAACGAATTGTTAATTAAAACACTGGGTTGGAAAGCTGTGTCCTACGGGAAAATATAAGACTTTGCTTTTTGGGGATATATGCATGACCATTAATCCCACATAAATGGGTAGGCTAACTTTCTTTTAGTGTTTGGGTTTTATGGGTACGGTTTGGGTGTAAGATACAAATGGAGGATTACTTTACTGAGTCTTCAATTAGTGTATGAGGTCAGTTTTCTAAAGTAGAAGCTCTGAATGTCAGTCATATAGCGTTACTGTAAAGACTTGGTTTAGTTTCATGATTATGCTCTATTTCTTGATGTGTGAAATTTTTTGTTGTTGAGAGATAAAAGTTGCTAAAGACTCCTTTATGTGACTATATTTTCCTTAAAGCATAACAATTTATTGATATAGATTTGTAACCTTATACCCAGCTAAGTAAATAATAAGGGTATAAAAAGACAGTACGTTTGCGCGTATCACACGTTACTCGAGGGACTCTAGCTTATGTCTACAGAAAATGCATTATTGACGATCTTAATAGATAGGATTAATAACGACACTTTGGTATTACCAACCTTACCTGAAATTGCAGTGAAAGTGAGACAAGCTGCAGATGACCCAGAAGTAAATCTGATGCAAATGGCTGATGTGATTTCACAAGATCCTGCACTCGCGGCACGCATGATAAAGGTGGCAAACAGTGCGTTTATGGGGCGCTCTGTAAAAGTAAATACATTAAACCAGGCTGTGACACGAATTGGTCTTAGACAAATCAAAAATATAGCAACCGCTATGGCGATGGAGCAGCTGTTTGTCTCTAACAACAAGTTAATTAAAACTTATATGGACAAAGCCTGGCAGAAAACATTAAAGGTAGCCTGCCAAGCCATTACCTGTATGGACTTTTACCTTCGTGTTAACAAACATACGTCACTAAACAAAGATACCATTACGCTTGCGTCTCTCGTTTTCAATATTGGTGTTTTACCCATATTAACCGAAGCAGAACGCCATCCTGAGGTATTTGCAAACCCAAGCTTCTTAGCACACGCCATTCAAAAGCTCGCAGGTAAGATTGGTGGTGCCATTATGCGTGAGTGGGGCTTTACCGATGAGTTCGTAGAAGTCGCTGAAAGTTGGTCGAACCCGAACTATAAGCCAGATCATGTCTGTTATGTCGACTTTATTCGTGTCGGCGCTATTGCTGAAGGTATCTTACAGGTGTCAGACAAGGCTACGTCTTTAAAAATGTACGAAGATAAAAGTGTCATTCGCTCTTTAGAAATGTTCACCAGTGATGAATATCTATCAACACTTGAAGATGTGAAGAGTATGTTCGCCGAATAACTAGGGCGTGTTGACCTTTGCTTCGTAACTCATTTCGCGTATTGAAAGCCTTTGATTTGAACAAAATTCATACCTTAAAGATAAACACGCCCTAAAAATTAAAAAGCCATTCAATTTTGAATGGCTTTTTGTTTTTCTGACGATGATTAAACGCTTAGCTTTTAGCTATGAATGACTAATTCTTCGTTCGTTGTGTTTGCTGCTTTTTCTGATACATACCAAACACTATTTTTATCACCCTTGTATGCTCTTCTGGCAACTTTATTTGCGCATACATAGAAGAACCAAGCAAAGGGGAGGGCCATCACCTCTAACATGATTTCAGCAAAACTATCCGCATGCCAAAGCCCAAGGTTAGGTAGTAAAAGTGCAATCAAAGAGTTAAGTGGCACAATTAGACACAATATAGCGCTGGCTTTGAGTGTATAAATGGCAGTAACAGAAGGACCCTTGATAAAAGCGGCTATGACAACGACAAAGAAAGTCAGGTAGTACAGCCACAAATAAGCAATATTCACATTTAATGACGTCAAGCTTAGCCATTTTGTGGCAGCAAATGCCAGTGAGATAGCGCAAATACAACCGAGTGCGATACCGACCGTTAGTTTAGCCAGAACTAGGCTTGATTTAGATTGCGTCGCTTGTTTTTGTTTTCTGCGTTTTTCAATCCACAGTAGATTTCCAGTATAAAACAACAGTGCGCCGAGTAAGCCCATGACAAAATAAGCCCATTGGCCAAGTGTGCCGCCATAACTGCCGAAGTGCAGAGCAAACAAGGAAGAGACAATACTTACCCAAATACCTTGATCGCCACCTTTTATACTACTGGCATTGATTTCGAGTGTATAAGGGTGCATAAAAATGAAATCAGTCGTAGGACCACGCATCATTTCTCTTGGATGAGTGATATTCACTGAAGCGCTAGGGCTAGTGGTATTTAAACGAGATAATGTAATGCGCTCAATTTGATAGCCCGGGGCATAAGCTTGTATCTTGGCCTTGATGTCATCTAGGCTTGGAAGCTCTTTAACATTGTATTGATACTCTGACTTTTGCTGCTCTGGAAATAGCTTTTTATCTCCATAGACACCAAACAGCCCACCATACAAAAAGTCATGGAATGCAAAGACGAACACGGTAAAAGCAATCACGATATGAAAAGGTAAGCTGCTCACGCCTATTAAATTATGACTATCGAGCCAAAACCGGCTTGCCGACTTATCTTTTCTCAGTGCAAAGAAGCTTTTTACCAAAGTAGGTAACAAAAAGATTAACCCTGAAATTAAAGCAATAAAATACAAAAATGAGGCTATGCCAAGAATATAACCACCAAATAAGTGGTGACCTATTTCACCAAAAATACCGCCCGTTTGATGTAAGTAATCGAGTAAGCCCGACAGGTGATTGACCTGACTGAGTTCTTTATTTATCTCGCCGTGCTCATTGAAGCCAGCATGCCAAACTTGTTCATTTACATTAACTCCTCGGCCATTACCTTCTTCATACCAAGTGATGGGAGAGTGATTGTCAGAATAGTGAAGGGTAACGGCATTAATGGCTTTTTCTTCGTTCGCAAGTACATGGTTTAATAGGACTTGATGCTGCCCATCTCTCACTTGAGAAAACTGCTTACTAGGCGGTGTGCTCCATTGATCTATGGTGTCAGTGAACATCACTAATGCACCCGCAAAGAAGCCTATAAATAATAACAGCCCGGTTGTGATCCCCGTCCACGTGTGAAGCGTTTGGTATGTTCGAACAATGTCGGCCCTTATTTTCATAGCAAGCTCCTTAAGCCAAAAAATATTGTGCAGATGATTAAGTTTGCTGACAACAAGTAGATAAATGCTTGTTTGGTTGTTTTGAACATATAAATAAAGCTGACAATCAACATCCAGATTGGCGTAACAATCCACATATTAAATTGGGTTTTCCAGAGTAGGCGTTGGTCGCTTAGGTTAGTGTTAATACTGTCTGGCCCAAACCATACAATTAACGCCACAATGCCATAACTCAACGCTAATCCAAGAAAAACACCTACCGCTGTTTTGCCCCACCATTGAGGTTGAATTTTTTGATGTGCCTGGCTCATCGAATGCTCCTAATCAAAAAACTAGAGATGGGGATGATGATCAGCAAAAGCATAATTAGCATGAGCCAAATAAAAACGCTTGCTGCACCATTGAAGATAAATGGACTGATCACTGCTGAGGAAATTAACAGCAAATAACCGAGCTGTTTAAATTTTTTAGATATAGGGGTGTTTAAAGCCAATTGGTGTCGATTAGACGCATAGATGAAAGATACTCCAGCGGCTATAAACGTTAAAAAAACGAATAGCACTACTCACTCCATGTAAACTTGATTGTTAAAATAGGGACAGATTATACACAGACAAGTCGCACTATCAATGATAATGCGACTGAGAATTGATGTTGTTTAATTGTTCCTTAGTCTAATCTAGGCTATTTGTTTTTCCGCAAGATTGAGTTCCATCGTTGCTTTTAATAAACGATATAAATTTATCGATGCATCAATTTCTTCTTTACGATTAGTTAAGCTTTCAATATTCAAACCAAGCGGTACATTTAGATGTGCACAGCTTTGAATGATCAGGTCTAAATTTTCACGACAGATGCGGATTGACTCGCTTAACGGGTTTTGTGAGTCTAGCATGCGCCATTTCGTTGCTTCTGGCACTGAAATACCCAGCCATTCCATAAACTGCAATGTCTTCTCGCCGCCACATGGGGTAAAGGTAAGAATAATACGTTTAGGCTCAAGTCCTTGTTGGTGACAACTACGAGCATAGCTCGTGATTAAATCAATCGTCGCCTGTGCATTGTAAACAGCTTGAGAGATAAAGAATTCACACCCTTGTGCTGTTTTTTCTAACAAACGCTCGTGTTCGTTTCGCTTATTCGCATGGCGTTCAGCAATCGTCACACCACCTAAGAAAAAGTCATCTTGGTGCTCTGCAATCGTTTCGTATGCTTTAGGCAGGCTAAGTTTAACTTCGCCATTTGAAGATGGACTACCTACTAATACAAGATTGTTTAAGCCATGCTTAGTTTTAGTATTGTTAAGCCATTGATTAAATTCGCTCGCCTCACGTTGTGCCACACTTTTATAGGTGATGACATCAAGTTGTGACAGCTCTTTAACGAGTTGGCTGTATTCACATGGATCTACAGTGTGCTTAAACGGAAAAGGGCGCGGAACTTGAGTGCGGCTACTTTCATCTTGAATGTCGTAAATAACGACACCGTCATATTCAATTTCATGTAAACGGCCAAGTAGCTTTTGTGCAATGGTTTTGACTTGTGCTTCATCAGTCCCCATCTTTGGCGGAGTAGTACCAATTAAATATACGCCTTGATTAGGGTCCAAAATTTTCTCTTGTAATGATAAAGCCATGGTTCTCATTCCCATTGGTTGTGCTGATGAGGTAAATATAGCAGCCATTTAGACGTCTAGATAGATTTTTTTTCATGAAACTTATTCAAACACTATGAATTTCTCTCATGTTGTTTTTGAGGCTTAAGGGATAATTCAATAGCGTAGATATATTTATTTACATAAATATTGCTTTGAAATGAGCGAGTCACAGTAATTTATTGCATAATTGAAGCGGTAACATATGTGATACCAATCCTCAATAATACTCAATTATTTTGAGAGACTAAAACTGATGATAACCTCGTTGGGAATTTCTCATTTAGAACAACTAAATAGCCAAATTTCCGCCTTGCCTACTAGAAGTAGGTACCTCGGCGTGAGCGCTGTTATCGATAAGTTTTCCTTGCCTCAAAATAGATCGCTTAATTAAGAGGAATGGTATGAAAAATAAAAACTGAATTTGGAAATCACATGAAATTTAAACTTTTGGCAACTAGCCTTGCAGTGACTTTAGCACTGTCAGGTTGTATGAGTAATAATGCACAGACAAGCAATACAGCGAATGCCACTGTTGCATCAGCGTCTGTTGAGAACAAAGTATTTGCACAAGACTATGTGTTAGAAGAACTAGAAAATGGTCTTCGTGTGATGGTTGTTAAAACGGATTATCCTGATGTTGTATCGCTACAAATTCCGGTATCTGTAGGCTCTAGAAATGAAATCGAAGCAGGCAAAACTGGTTTCGCACACTTCTTTGAACACATGATGTTTAAAGGCTCTGAAAAATTCCCACAAGATGTGTATGCAGATATTCTGAAAAACTCAGGGGTAGACAACCGCGCTTACACGACAAACGACTACACAAACTACCACTTAAATTTCTCTAAAGAACATTTAGACAAAGTACTTGAAATCAAAGCGGACATTTTCCAAAACCTAAAGTACTCAGAAGAGCAGTTTCGTACTGAAGCACTGACGGTTAAAGGCGAGTATTTAAAAAATAATGCAAGCCCAATCCGTAAACTACTTGCTGCAGTGCGCAAAGAGGCATTTGAAAAGCACACTTATAAGCACACCACAATGGGCTTTTTCGAAGATATTGAAGCCATGCCTGATCAAATGGCGTATGGCCAGACTTTCTTTGAACGCTTTTATAAGCCAGAGTATGTTTCACTTGTGATTGTGGGCGATGTTGACCCGCAAGAAACCATGAATATGGTTAAGAAGCACTGGGGCAATTGGAAAAAAGGTGACTACCAAGCGGATATTCCGGTAGAGCCAAAACAACAAGCGCCTAAATATGTGCATGAACAGTTCGAAGGCATGCCGGGTCACTGGTTACTGGTATCATACAAAGGCACTGCTTGGCAGCCGACGAAAAAAGATCGCGCAGCACTTGATCTGATCTCACAGCTTTATTTCTCTTCGAATTCAGAGTTATATCAAGAGCTCGTAGTAGACAAACAGCTTGCTAGCCAAATGTTTACTTATAATGCAGAGACAAAAGACCCAGGTTTATTACATGTCTTTGTTAAAGTTGAAAAAGAAGAAGATTTAGCCGCAGTACGTGATGCAATTGCAAAAACATATGCTAAAGCACGCACTGAGCTGGTGGATGCAGATAAGTTAGCAGCATTGAAGTCAAACCTTAAATACAGCTTCATCAATGGACTAGATTCATCACAAGCCATTGCGTCAACACTTGCAAGCTATATGCACTTTGAGCGTGACCCAGAAGTGATCAACCAGTTATATGCGTCTGCAGATGCCATTACAGCTGAAGACATTCGTGACATTGCAAACAAATACTTCGTCGATAATGGCCGTACGACAGTGACCATGTCTGCACTTGAGACTGTTTCTGGTTTCGATAAAGAAGTGTCTGTATCAGCGCTTGCTAAACAAGCGAGCCAGCCTGTTGAGCGTCACTTCAAGGTACTAGATAAAACCAATAGTTCACCATTGGTTGATGTGAACTTATTATTTTACACTGGTGCAGCGGCTGATCCGGCAGGCAAAAAGGGTGTTGCGGCATTAACAGCTGCTATGGTCGCACGTGGTGGCTCACAAACTAAGAGCTACAAAGAAATTCAAAAAGCTCTTTATCCAATTGCAGGTAGCTTTGGCTATCAGTTAGATAAAGAAATGATTTCTTTACGTGGCCGCGTACACAAAGATAACGCTGAGCAGTGGTATGCACTTGTTAGTGAGCAATTGTTAAACCCAGGTTTTAGAGAAGATGACTTTAAACGTCTTAAGAAAGAGCTAATTGATGGCATTAAAGCGGGCTTGAAATCTTCAAATGACGAAGAGTTGGGTAAAGAAGTGCTTTATCATAAGCTATACGAAGGTCACCCTTATGAAAGTTATAACTTAGGTGATTTGTCAGATCTTGAAGCGTTAACCCTAGATGACGTGAAAGCATTCTATGCATCACAATTCACCCAAGCTAAGTTAAACGTGGGTATTACGGGTGATTTAGACAATGACGTGAAAACACAGATGCTGAATGATTTAGCTAGCCTACCAAAAGGTGATGAAGCGCGTTTAAGCATTCCTGATGCGCCTAAACTAGCGGGACGTCATGCGACGATTGTTGAGAAAAATGCGAAATCTACAGCAGTATCATTTGGTTTCCCAATCGACACAATCCGTAGCTCTAAAGATTGGACTGCACTTTGGCTAGTTCGCTCTTACTTTGGTGAGCACAGAAGCTCAAACAGCTTCTTATATCAACGCATTCGTCAGGTACGTGGTATGAACTATGGTGATTATGCGTACATTGAGTACTTCCCACGCGGTATGTTCCAAACTAAGCCAGATGCGAACCTAGGTCGTTCAGAGCAAATTTTCCAAGTGTGGTTACGTCCACTGCGTTCAAACAATGATGCGCATTTCGCAACGCGCGTTGCTTTGTTTGAATTAGACAAGCTAATTAAAGATGGCATGACTGAAGCTGACTTTAATGCAACACGTAACTTCTTGAGCAATTTTGTACCTCAACTGGTGGCAAGCCAAGATCGTCAGCTAGGTTATGCACTTGATAGCGAATTCTACAACACAGAAAGTTTTGTTGAGTACGTTCGTAAACAACTTGCTTCACTGACAGTGGAAGATGTGAACCGTGTTATTCGTGAAAACCTGCAAACTGATGATGTGCAGTATGTATTCATCACAGGTGACGGCAAAGACATGCAAAAACGTCTTGCAAAAGAAACGGTTTCACCACTGAAATATAACTCAGATAAGCCTGCAGCACTTATCAATGAAGATAAGCAAATTGAAAGCTATAAGCTGAATATTCCTGCGAAAAACATTGAAGTGTTGGATGTAGAGAAAGTATTTGAGTAATTAAATACTTTCTCTGTCGCAACTTATATTGTGACAGCGACAAAAAAGCCGCTCATTGAGCGGCTTTTTTGTTATTTGAAATAAGTACTGTTAGGCTTGTTTGATAGGTGTGACATTCTCATCAGCATCGCTATCATTCACATCAGCATCTTTCTTTGACTTTTTCGCAGGTGTACTTGGTTTTGAACCTTTAAGTACATTAATAAAGTCATCTTTTTGCTTCGCCATTTCTAATGCCAATGACTCAACTTGTTGCTCACTCAGCGGCACATCCACTTTACCTAGCATCTCTTCTAAAGACTCAGCAACATCAAGCATTTTGTCGTAAGCATCAGCCTCTTTTTTGCTGGTAAAGGTCATGCGCTCGACTCCATTTCTTTCTACCACATACTTAACAACAACAGCCATGATACACTCCCATTTGCACTGTTTTTTTATACAGTAATCTTTTAAGGCCTATTTTGCAAGCTATTAGGTCAATATTAAGACTTTAGTTATGTTGATAGGTATTAAGTTTGACTTTCATGTCATTGTCATCTTTATTTAACATTACTCGTATGAGTAATTTGGGTAAGGAGTTTTACCCGTCATTTATTAAATTTCAAGGATTTTCCAGGAGGGAAATATGATCAAAGCATTACTTTTAGCCACTAGTTTGTTTGTTGCACCATCTGTATTAGCAGAATCTGCACAGCAACAAGCGTCACAAGAAATTCAATCTGAAATTCATCAGACAATTAATATTAATGAAGCTTCTCTCGAAGAGCTTGTAAAATTGCCAGGGATCGGAAAAGGCAAGGCGAGGGCCATTGTTAGTTTCCGCGAGCAAAATGGACCTTTTGACGACCTTAACTCCTTAATGGCTGTTAAAGGGGTTGGTAAAAGCATCGTCGCTAAGTTAGAAGGGAAGGTAAAGTTTTAAGCTTTAAATGCTCAGATGAAAAACTAGAAAAGGGCAAAATTGCCCTTTTCTAGTTTTGGTTTTGCCTTTCAAACTCAGCAATGGCATCCTTCAGTTTGCTTTTGGTAAATGCAATTTCCAGAGGCGTAGTGAGAAGAGGGTATAAGATACCTGCCAGCAACAAAGGTGGTAGTAAGTACCAGCCTTCAAAATAAGCCAAAGAAATAAAAAATGGCATTAGGATGGCGAGTTTACAGCAGCCTAATAACACTTTTTCAGGCGCTTCTAAGTGACTCAAAGCTATGGCGATGATTTGTTGCTTATCACGAAGCTTGTAAGGCTTTAACTGCTCAATATTGCGAAGATTAAAATGCATTTAATGTTACTTTTTTACTAAAGACCAAAGAATAAATGGTACAACAACTAAGAAGCTGATCGCATATAACGCGAAAATGACTTCCATCCAACCAGGCATGCTTAAACCAACAAACTGCCAGTCTATGCTGCCACAATCACCGGTTGCGGCAAAAAACGCCGGGATCCACTCATGTAATGGCATAAACTCTGGGAAGTTAGGAACAATATCGCAAGTGAACGCAAATGGATCAGTTGTGGTTTGCATATTTAAATGCTCTTTTGCCAACATGTAACCCCAAATACTACTTACGCCCCATGTTGCAGCGCCAATACCACGGAAAATACCGTTACTTGGGGAAATAAAACCAATAAGACCTGCGGCAAACACGCCCAACACAGCCGTTCTTTGATAAATACACATGATACAAGGCTCTAAGCCCATTGCGTATTGAAAGTATAAAGCCGTGACTTCAAGTAAAAATGCTGTCAGTGCCAACAGGCCCCACGCTTTTCTGGAAGTAGGAAGGGTGTTCAACCAGTTCATAAGATTCTCTTATTGTTATATTAAGTTAGCTATCAGATAACTTGCATTACAAATAGGTTCAATTTTTCAGGTTAAGCGAACCTAAATGCTGCGAAACTGAATTACGTTGTGGGTATTATGCTGACAGAGGTTATAAGCTGCAAGAATTAACGGTAGTTGGTAAATTTTACTTAACCAGTAGAACAAAAAATGAATTGTAAAACAGGGCGACTTCTCCACTTGTTAGTTGCAAAGCATCTGGTACAATCAGTGGATTAAATTGCAGTTGCCAAGATTAAAGCGGTGTTAGATGAGAATTTTTAAAGCTAAAAGCCCAGCGGGATTTGCTGAGGAATATATTGTTGAATCAATTTGGAATGGTGAATTTCCACCAGGTTCAATTTTACCAGCTGAAAGAGAACTCTCTGAGCTGATTGGCGTAACTCGCACAACGTTACGTGAAGTATTGCAGCGCTTGGCGCGTGATGGCTGGTTGACGATTCAGCATGGTAAACCTACCCGCGTAAATAACTTCTGGGAAACATCAGGTTTAAATATTCTTGAGACACTTGCGCGTCTTGATGAAGATAAAATGCCAGAGCTGACTGATCAGCTTTTATCTGCACGTACCAACATCAGCGCAATTTATACGCGTGCGGCAATTAAAGTAAATCCACAGGCTGTAATTGAAACGCTTGAAAAGAGTAAAGACATAGAAGATAACGCTCAGGCATTTGCAGATTTTGACTATCAAGTTCACCATCAGCTAGCGTTAGCAGGTAACAACCGAATTTATGTTTTGGTGCTAAATGGTTTCAAAGGCCTTTATTCTAAGATTGGTGGTCATTATTTCTCAGACCCACGTACCCGCGCACTGGCTAAGCAATTTTATTTAGACCTTATAGCGTTGGCTGAAAAAGGCGACTTCGATGGTTCAATTTCTTTACTAAGAAAATATGGTCATCAAAGTGGTGAAATTTGGCAGCAAATCCGTGGTGATATGCCATCAGATATCATGGACTAAACTCTATTGATTGAAAAAAGCCCGTAGGGGCTTTTTTTATGCCTATAGTTTATACAATCAAAAAAACTGATTGTAGCTATCGGTTTATTTGATTTTCAATTTTTTGAGTGTCCCCATAAACTTGTGAAAATTTTTAATTGGGGTTGTTTTTTTATAACTAGCCTCAATAATAAGTGTCAAAGCAAATTGATATTGTCATTTTGCATTGGATATAACCCTAACTAATTGGAGAAAACCATGGGTGTATTAGTAGGCCGCAAGGCACCTGACTTTACAGCAGCAGCAGTATTAGGTAACGGTGAGATCGTTGATGGTTACAACCTTCACGAGCGTATTAAAGGTAAAAAAGCGGTTGTATTCTTTTACCCACTAGACTTCACTTTCGTTTGTCCTTCAGAGCTAATCGCTTTCGACAAGCGTTACGACGAGTTCCAAAAGCGTGGTGTTGAAGTTATCGGTGTTTCAATCGATTCTCAATTCTCACACAATGCATGGCGTAACACACCAGTAAACGAAGGTGGTATTGGTCCAGTTAAATACGACTTAGTTGCTGACGTTAAACACGAAATCTGTCAAGCATACGACGTTGAGCACCCAGAAGCTGGTGTTGCTTTCCGTGGTTCATTCCTAATCGACGCTGAAGGTAACGTACGTCACCAAGTAGTTAACGATCTTCCTCTAGGTCGTAACATCGACGAAATGCTTCGCATGGTTGACGCACTAGCGTTCCACGAAGAGCACGGTGAAGTATGTCCAGCAGGTTGGACTGAAGGTAAATCAGGTATGGACGCAAGCCCAGAAGGTGTTGCTAAGTTCCTAGCTGAGAACGAAGGCGAGCTATAATTTAGCCCTTTAGTTTTTAAAAGCCCGCGGTTGCGGGCTTTTTTGTGCCTGCGAAAAATAGTGAAATGATGTTCTTTGGGAGTAAATTGTGCAAGTCATATACTTACCCCCATAAATTTAACTGGCCAACGCGTTTGAATAGTTCAACACTTAAATAAACGGCAAACAGGCTGATAACTGGGGTTGCCAAAAGACTCACTAGCGTTAATTCATTAGCCATTGTTTTCTTCCTTGTCGTTTTTAACTGCTTTCTTAGCATGCTTATCAGATTCAGACTTCAATACTTTAGATGCTGTCTCAAGTGTATTTTTCTTAACTTCTTCGATACTCGCGCTAATCGCATTTGAGATCAGATTACTAATTTCAGCTGTAATAGGGTTTTCATTAGCCTGTACTGAAGAAGCTGTGAATAATACCGTGCCGATTAATGTTGCTTTAACTAGTGAGTTCATGACGTTCTCCTTTGTATGATTAGTTAGTCGCAATAACTATTACAAAGGTTGTGCCAATCGATAAAAATATTTTAAGTCATTGTTTTTATTTGGTTTAACTTTTTATGGAAAGTTGGTGAAAATAACATTTGATTATTTTCACCAACATGAAGTGGTAAAAAAAACTAAATTTTAGTTAATCTTGCTCTAAAATTGAGTGCAGTAACTGCTTAACTACTTCAGGTTCAAAAGGTTTGTCGCATAATGCGTTAACACCAGACTGTGCAACGTTTGCAAGATGAGTGTCATTGGCTTCAGATGTCACCATCAAGATAGGAATATGAGAGTGCTCACCTGAGTTACGAATATGCTCAGCTAACTCTTGGCCATTTACATTTGGCATATTAAAGTCTGTGACAATGAGGTCAAACATCTGTTCATTTAAGAAGTTTATCGCTTGTTCACCATCTTCAGCTTCAGTAAAACGGCTTGCCCCCAAATTAGTTAGCACACGACGAATATGATTTCTCGCCAGTCGTGAGTCATCAACAATAAGAATACGCAAATCTTGCACATCGTATAGTTCAAGCTCAAGCTCTTGCGGAGACAGTAAGTCTAAGGTTGCATTGAGTGCGCGACCAAGGTGCACCTTAGTAAAAGGCTTAGGCAAGATCGCCACTACACCAGATTGCTTAAATGCTTCAAGCTGGGCTTTGCGTGTTTCACTTGAAACCAGCATAAAAGGGATCGGCTGTTCGGGTTGGATTTCAGCAATATACTGTTGAACATCGAGGGCACTGCCATCACTCAAATGTAGGCTAGAGATAACTAGGTCAGGCCTATGTTTTTCTAGAAAGCTTTTTGCAGAGTCTACGGTATCTGCAAAGTCGATGTTCGTTACGCCTTCAGATTCAAGCTCTTTTGCAATAATTTTTCTTTGTGTTGCTGAGGGCTCAACAAGCAGGATAGCAAGATCTGCACTGAGAAGCTCATTCATGATTAGTACTACTTTCAATTAACCAAAATAAGGACGTTAATGTAACCAATTAACATCCTATTAGCTAGTTTGAAATGACTTTTTAAAGGGCAAATTAGCGTCTGTAAATATCAGATTCGGGAATATCAATTAAAATCAACACTGCGCCTTTACCACCATACTCAAGAGGAGCTTGATGCATTGCTAAAATATCTGGGTGCTGAACCAAATACTGTGGCACTTTATGTCTGAGGATATGTTCACCAATACCATGTACAACACAAGCACAATAATGGTGTTGTTTTTTACAGGCATGGATCAAAGCAGCCAACTCTTCTTTTGCGCTGTCTTTACTTAAGCCGTGCAAATCTAAAATTAACTCAGGCGCAATATCGCCACGTCGTAATTGTTTAGCTAAGAATTTATCAGCGCCTTCACGCACATAATTTACCGTGCCGTGGGTATCGATATCTGGGATATATTCGTCAGAAAAATAAAATTCTGCTTTGTGTTGCTTAGTTTGTTCAGCAACAATTTTACCTTTAAACGGGGTGTTATCACGTTTAAATTGCACGGTATCTTGTTTTATCTTTGTGGCACCAGAAATTGACTGACGAAATAGGTCGATGTCGTCGTCTTGCATGCTTATGTGTGATTTATCTTTGTTCATTGGCGCATTCTAAATAAAAAAAGCATAAAAACCTAGCTGAAAAACGGCTACAATGGCAGCAGAATTATTGTCAAATTATTGAGTACCGTATGACAGAGTTACAAATTACAGATGAGTTGGCGCAAGAAGCGTGTTCTGAACTATTCACGATTCAAGACTGGTTACGTTGGACAACGACGCAGTTTGTGAATAATGGGCTGTTTTACGGTCATGGTACCGACAATGCCTGGGATGAAGCCGTAAGCCTTGTTTTACCCGTTTTAAACTTGCCATTAGATACCCCAAAAGAGTTATTAAATGCGCGTTTAACCAGTAGCGAAAAACAACATTTAATGGGTTATATATTAGCACGTGTCAATGACAGAACGCCGGTTCCATATCTGACTAATCAGGCTTGGTTTGGCGGTTTGCCTTTTTATGTAGATGAGCGGGTACTTGTTCCACGTTCGCCATTTGCTGAAATGATCAAAAAGCAATTTGCACCTTGGGTCACAGAGCCTACAAAAGTAACGCGTATTCTCGATATGTGTACTGGCTCTGCATGTATTGCGATAGCATTGGCAAAAGCGTTTGAACATGCGCAAGTAGATGCGGTTGATATCTCTTTTGATGCGCTAGAAGTGGCAGATATCAATATTACTGAGCACATGATGCAAGAGCAGGTGTTTGCGATCCAATCCGATGTATTCAGTGGTGTACCGGGTCAGAAGTATGACCTAATCGTCGCAAACCCGCCGTATGTCGATGCGGAAGATATGTCAGATTTACCAGAGGAGTTTCACCATGAGCCAGAGCTCGGTTTAGCATCGGGTGAAGATGGCTTAGATGTGACTCGTGTTATCTTGCAAGAAGCGGCGGAACATCTAACTGATAACGGTTTGTTATTTGTTGAAGTAGGTAACTCTATGGTACATATGGATGCACTATATCCAAACGCGCCATTTACATGGTTAGAGTTTGAACATGGTGGATTAGGCGTGTTTATGATCTCAAAACAACAACTCGTCGAGTATTTTGCTGATTAAATTTAATTTTTAATCAGTTTTTTAAATGTCATTTGGAATGAGGGTGAATAATGGCAGGTAATAGCATTGGCCAACTTTTTAAGGTCAGTACCTTTGGTGAGAGCCATGGGGTAGCATTGGGGGGCGTTATTGATGGCGTACCCGCAGGACTAGAGTTAACAGAAGCGGATATGCAGTTCGACCTAGACAGACGTAAACCAGGTCAAAGCCGTTATACCACGCAAAGGCGTGAAGGTGATGAAATTAAAATTTTATCGGGCGTTTTTGAAGGTAAAACCACAGGAACTAGTATTGGTCTGTTAATTGAAAATACCGATCAACGTTCGAAAGACTACAGTAAAATTGCTGAAGTGTTTCGTCCTGGTCATGGTGACTACACATATTGGCACAAATACGGTCACCGTGATTATCGTGGTGGCGGTCGCTCTTCAGCGCGTGAAACTGCAATCCGTGTTGCTGCAGGTGCCATTGCTAAAAAGTATCTAAAGCAATTTCATGGTATTGAGATTAATGCTTGTTTATCACAATTGGGTCCTATCAAAGCTGAAAAGTTTGATTGGTCAGTGGTAGAAACAAATCCATTCTTTTTTCCAGATGACACAAAATTAGAGTCGCTAGACGAATATATGCGCGATTTGAAAAAACAGGGCGACTCTATTGGTGCGAAAGTGACATTAGTCGCGAAAAATGTGCCTGTTGGGTTAGGCGAGCCTGTATTCGACCGACTCGATGCTGAAATAGCCCATTCATTAATGAGTATTAATGCGGTTAAAGGCGTAGAGATTGGCGATGGTTTTGATGTGATAGAGCAGAAGGGCTCTGAGCATCGTGATGAGTTAACACCAGAAGGTTTTACCAGCAATCACGCAGGAGGCGTATTAGCCGGTATTTCTACAGGACAAGACATTGTCGCATCGATTGCATTAAAGCCTACCTCAAGTATTACTATTCCAGGCCAAAGCATTAACACACAAAATGAGTCAGTAGAGATGATCACTAAAGGTCGTCACGACCCGTGTGTTGGCATTCGTGCGATTCCAATTGCAGAAGCCATGTTAGCCATTACTTTAATGGATCATCTATTAAGACAGCGAGGTCAAAACCCGCATGTCAATCTTGAGCATGGGCCTATTCCAGCTCAGAAACCCGCATAAGCCTGACAAAAACAAAAAACGCCACTTTTTTGTGGCGTTTTTTATGGGTAACAGTTTTTAGCTGTTGTATTTTTCGCAGGCTTCAAGCGTATTCTCGATTAAGCTTGCGACAGTCATTGGGCCGACACCACCAGGTACTGGTGTAATAAAGCTGGCTTTTTCTTCAGCGATGCCGTACTGCACATCACCGACTAGTTTGCCAGACTCTAAACGGTTAATACCTACATCGATCACGATAGCACCTTCTTTAACCCAGTCGCCTGGAATAAACTCAGGCTTACCGACTGCAACAACAAGTAAGTCTGCGCGGCGAACGTGTGCTTCTAGATCTTGCGTGAATTTGTGGCAAACCGTCGTAGTACAACCTGCAAGTAATAGTTCTAGTGACATTGGGCGGCCAACGATATTTGAAGCGCCCACTACAACTGCATGCATACCTTTATATCTTACGCCTGTTGAATCAAGTAAAGTGATGATGCCTTTTGGTGTACATGGGCGAAGTGCCGGCATACGTTGCGCTAGGCGACCGACGTTGTAAGGGTGGAAGCCATCAACGTCTTTATGCGGTGTAATACGTTCAAGTACTTTTTCTGCGTCTAATCCTTCTGGCAGAGGTAATTGCACCAGAATGCCATCGACTTCTGGATCATTATTTAGCGTGTCTACTAATTCAAGTAGCTCTGTTTCTGTGGTGTCGCCTGGTAAATCGTAAGATTTAGAGACAAAACCCACTTCTTCACAGGCTTTACGTTTTGAACCTACGTAAACTTGGCTAGCAGGATCTTGGCCTACTAAAACTACTGCAAGACCAGGCGCTCTTAAACCTTGTTCTATTCGCTCAGCAACGCGCTGTGCAACATTAGTACGAACTTGTTTGGCGATCGCCTTTCCATCAATTATGTTTGCCGTCATGATTGACCTTATTGGGGTTATAAACTTGAACGAATCATACAAAGTGTATTTATGGGGTTACTTTGTATCTAGTTACAATCAATTGATTGTAACTCTAAATACGTATTTTCTCAGAAATGCCTTAATTCGCCAAGGTAAGAATCATCTTTATAGTAATATATACCCAAACCACCTCACGATACGAGGTTCAGCGAGAATTGATTGGCTGTCAGACAAGGCATCGATTTGAAGGTCTAGTGGTTCTAAATCGAAAATTGATAACGCAGTATGAAAGCCAATCAAACTCGCCCAAGGGAGCGTGCTTTCAGTCCTATTTCATCGTCAAAGAACTTGGAAAGGACTCGTCATTACGCTGCGTCCTTTTCCTCGAACTAGAACAGAAGGCAGCGCTCTGAATCATGCATCTTGAGGAAGTTTGGGTATATACTTTTATACATAAAGTAAAAACTACTGAAAACTGTTTGTTTTTCATCATTTCTTGTTATTTATTCATCATTTTGAAGTAAAAATAGGCAGTTGGAATATTTTCTAAAAAAAATGTTTGACCTCAATCGGTCAAATCACTATTATGCACCCCGTTGTCAACGAGGACTCTCGGAGATAACAAAATGGTATCGGCGATTAGCGCAGTTTGGTAGCGCACTTGGTTTGGGTCCAAGGGGTCGCAGGTTCAAATCCTGCATCGCCGACCACTTTTAAGATAAGAAAAAGTAGCATTTTTGATGTTTACTTCGAGTTTGCGCCCTTAGCTCAGCTGGATAGAGCAACGCCCTTCTAAGGCGTCGGTCGAAGGTTCGAATCCTTCAGGGTGCGCCATTCTTATTTTAGTCCTTATGTAGTGGCGGCTGTAGCTCAGTTGGTAGAGCCCTGGATTGTGATTCCGGTTGTCGTGGGTTCGAGCCCCATCAGTCGCCCCATCTACATACTCTTTTATCGGCGATTAGCGCAGTTTGGTAGCGCACTTGGTTTGGGTCCAAGGGGTCGCAGGTTCAAATCCTGCATCGCCGACCACTTCTCAAAAAATATATTGTCGGCGATTAGCGCAGTTTGGTAGCGCACTTGGTTTGGGTCCAAGGGGTCGCAGGTTCAAATCCTGCATCGCCGACCATCTTATACTCTCTCTTTTTAGTCATCTTTTAATCAGTCAGTCTGTTATTCACTATTTATTTACCTTCATAGCTCGACTACAGCAATGAATCGGTTATAATGCCGCGTCTATTGTTTAACATAGCGCCCAGTAGGGCAGGCAACAAGATTGTCTAATAGGGTTAAATACACGTATTGCGTTTTTAACTAAGCTAATTAGTGCAACTTGTTTCTAAGGAAGGCGCATTGGCGCCAAAAATGAAGATTGAGGTAAATCATGCAAGTTTCTGTTGAGACGACTCAAGGCCTTGAGCGCCGTCTGACTATCACCGTTCCTGCAGAGAACGTTGAGACTGAAGTTAAAAAACGCTTACAACAACTGTCTAGAACTCAGCGTATCGATGGTTTCCGTCCAGGTAAGGTACCAGTAAAAGTAATCGCTAAGCGTTACGGTGCAGCTGTACGTCAAGAAGTTGCTGGCGATATCATGCAACGCAACTACATCGAAGCAATTGTTTCTGAAAAGCTAAACCCAGCTGGCGCACCTGCGTTCGCACCTAAGTCTTTAGAAGAAGGCAAAGAGCTAGTATTCGAAGCAACTTTTGAAGTTTACCCAGAAGTTGAACTAAAAGACCTTGAGAAAATCGCTGTTGAAAAGCCAGTTGTTGATGTAACTGACGAAGATCTAGCTAACATGCTAGAAACACTTCGTAAGCAACACGCTACTTGGACTGAAAGCGATGCAGCTGCTGGCGAAAACGACCGTGTAACAGTTGATTTCCTAGGTACTGTTGACGGTGAAGAGTTCGAAGGCGGTAAAGCTGAAGATTTCCCTCTAGAGCTAGGTCAAGGTCGTATGATCCCTGGTTTCGAAGACGGTATCGTTGGTAAAAAAGCAGGCGAAGAAGTTGTTGCTGATGTAACTTTCCCTGAAGAATACCACGCTGAAAACCTAAAAGGTAAGCCAGCTCAATTCACCATCACTGTGAAGAAAGTAGAAGTTCAAGAACTTCCTGAGCTAAACGACGAATTCGCAACTAAGTTTGGTGTTGCTGAAGGTGGCGTTGACGCACTTAAAGAAGAAGTTAAAAAGAACATGTCTCGTGAGCTAACTCAAGCAGTTAAAGCGAACGTAAAAGACCAAGCTATCAAAGGTCTTTTAGAGACTAACGAAGTTGAAGTGCCTAAGTCACTTATCGACCAAGAAATCGATGCGCTTCGTCAACAAGCGGCACAACGTTTTGGCGGCAACGCACAAAACATGCCTGAGCTACCAGCTGAGCTTTTCCACGAGCAAGCAGTAACTCGCGTTAAGACTGGTCTACTTCTTGGTGAAGTGATCAAGTCAAACGACATCAAAGTTGATGACGTTAAAGTTGAAGAGCTAATTGCATCAGTTGCATCTGCTTATGAAGATCCAAGTGAAGTAGTTGCATACTACAAATCAAACGATCAAATGATGCAGCAAATGCGTAACGTAGCTATGGAAGAACAAGCTGTTGAAGCTATTCTTGCAAAAGCTGCAGTGACTGACGTTGAAAAAGCATTCGACGACATCATGAATCCACAGCAAGGTGCTTAATAAGTCATTGACTTAAAGCTTTGCTAACGATTTAATGGCTCGTGATACTCTTTTTGAGGATCCGAGCCATTTTACTTTCTGTAGGTAAAATATCCGCAAAACGCAGCGCCAGATTTTGGCGGCTCCTAAGGAATGAATAACAATGAATGATGGTATGTTTGATCCACTTAATGCATTAGTCCCTATGGTTGTTGAGCAAACAGCGAAAGGTGAACGCTCTTTTGACATTTATTCACGTCTTTTAAAAGAACGTATTATTTTCTTAACTGGACAAGTTGAAGACCACATGGCAAACCTTATTGTGGCGCAACTATTATTCTTAGAATCTGAAAGTCCTGATAAAGATATTTATTTATACATCAACTCGCCTGGCGGTTCGGTAACGGCGGGGATGTCAATTTATGACACTATGAACTTCATCAAACCTGATGTAAGTACGGTATGTGTTGGCCAAGCAGCGAGCATGGGCGCATTCTTATTGTCAGGTGGTGCAAAAGGTAAACGTTACTGCTTACCGAACTCTCGCGTGATGATCCACCAACCATTAGGTGGCTTCCAAGGTCAGGCGTCTGATTTTGAAATTCATGCAAAAGAGATTTTATCTATCAAAGAAAAACTAAATCGTTTAATGGCTGATCACACAGGTCAAGAATACGAAAAAGTAGCACACGACACAGACCGTGATAACTTTATGACTGCAGAGCAGGCATTAGAGTATGGTCTAATCGATGCAGTTCACACTCGCAGAGATTTAAAATAAGTTATAGTTCCAATCATCAATATTTCTCAAAATTGATCATTTATTTAAGATTATTGGTATAAATCAGGGCAAAGTTAATTTGCCCTATGTTAACTATGCTAATTTTTAGATTCTTTGATATAGTTAACAACATGATTATTGTTATCTAGAGCAGATAACGCAAAACGATGAGGTAGCTGAATGTCAGATACACCAACAGACGGCGACAAAAATACAAAGCTTTTATATTGCTCATTTTGTGGCAAAAGCCAACATGAAGTGAGAAAGCTGATTGCTGGACCTTCTGTTTATATTTGTGACGAATGCGTCGATCTGTGCAACGACATTATTAGGGAAGAAATCAAAGATATTGCACCAAAGCATGATTCTGGTGATAAACTACCTGTTCCTAAAGAGATCCGTAATCACTTAGACGACTATGTTATTGGTCAAGAGCACGCTAAGAAAGTTTTAGCCGTTGCTGTATATAACCATTACAAGCGTTTAAAGAATCAATCTGTAAAGTCTGAAGTTGAACTAGGTAAGAGTAACATTCTACTTATCGGTCCAACGGGTAGTGGTAAAACGCTACTAGCAGAAACGCTGGCAAGATTACTTGATGTACCATTTACTATGGCTGATGCAACAACATTAACTGAAGCGGGTTATGTTGGTGAAGACGTTGAAAACATCATTCAAAAGCTGCTACAGAAATGTGATTACGATGTAGAAAAAGCACAGCGTGGTATTGTTTATATTGACGAAATTGACAAAATTTCTCGTAAGTCAGACAATCCATCAATTACGCGTGATGTATCAGGTGAAGGCGTTCAGCAAGCTTTACTTAAGCTGATTGAAGGTACCGTTGCGTCAGTGCCACCACAAGGTGGCCGTAAGCACCCTCAACAAGAGTTCTTGCAGGTAGACACTTCTAAAATCTTGTTCATCTGTGGTGGTGCATTTGCTGGGCTTGATAAAGTCATTGAACAGCGCAGTCATAAAAACACAGGTATTGGTTTTGGTGCAGACGTTAAAGCGTCAGATTCAGAGCGTTCTTTAAGTGAAACATTTAAAGATGTTGAGCCTGAAGATTTAGTGAAGTACGGTTTAATCCCAGAATTTATCGGTCGTCTTCCAGTTGTAGCGACGCTGACAGAGCTTGATGAAGCAGCTCTTATTCAAATTTTAAGTGAGCCTAAAAACGCGCTGACTAAACAATTTGGTGCACTTTTCAAAATGGAGGGTGTTGAATTAGAGTTTAGAGAAGACGCCCTTAAAGCGATTGCACATAAAGCGATGGAACGTAAAACAGGTGCTCGAGGCCTGCGTTCTATTGTTGAAGGTGTACTGCTAGATACCATGTATGATTTACCTTCAATAGAAGATGTCAGTAAAGTCGTTATTGATGAGACTGTGATTAAAGGTGAATCAGATCCAATTCTTCTTTACGAAAACGGCAACCAAGACAAAGCTGTTTCAGAATAATTAAGATTCGGTATAAAAAAGGAGCCAATGGCTCCTTTTTTTATCAATCGGTTGAACTTTATGGGTTTAATCCCCATATTGCCATTATTAACGAATAACCAAAATGCGAAGAGAAAATAATGACACTTGAGAGAACTGATCGAGTCGAAATTCCTGTGTTGGCCCTACGCGACGTAGTTGTGTATCCGCATATGGTGATCCCGCTATTTGTTGGTCGTGAGAAATCGATCAGATGTCTTGAAGCGGCGATGGAAAAAGACAAGCAAATTTTTCTAGCCGCGCAGATGGATGCTGCGGTTGATGATCCTTCAACAGATGAAATTTATACAACAGGTACAATCGCGACTGTATTACAGTTATTAAAATTACCTGATGGCACAGTTAAGGTGCTAGTAGAAGGTACTCAAAGAGCGCGTATTGAATCATTTATCGAAACTGACGAATACTTTTCTGCGACTGCACAGTTTGTTGCTTCACAAAATATTGATGAGCAAGAACAAGATATTTTCGTGCGCAGTGCAATTAGCCAATTTGAAGGCTATGTAAAGCTTAATAAGAAGATCCCACCAGAAGTTTTATCCTCTGTGTCTGGCATCGATGAAGCAGCACGACTAGCCGATACTATGGCTGCACATATGCCTATTAAGGTACCAGAAAAGCAGAAAGTTTTAGAGCTTGAAAGCGTAACAGAGCGCTTAGAGTACTTAATGGCGCTTATGGAAGGTGAAATTGACCTACTACAAGTAGAGAAAAAAATCCGTTCTCGCGTTAAAAAGCAGATGGAAAAATCGCAGCGTGAGTACTATCTGAACGAACAAATGAAAGCGATTCAAAAAGAGTTAGGTGAGCTGGATGATGTACCTGATGAATTTGAAGCGTTGAAAAAGCGTATCAGCGAAGCACAAATGCCTAAAGAGGCAGAAGAAAAAGCCACAGCTGAACTGAACAAGTTAAAAATGATGTCACCAATGTCTGCAGAAGCGACAGTCGTGCGTTCGTACATTGATACCATGATCAATGTACCTTGGAAGAAGCGTTCTAAGGTGAAAAAAGATTTAGCTGGCGCTGAAAAAGTCTTAAATGCTGATCACTATGGCCTTGAGAAAGTAAAAGAACGCATTATTGAATACCTAGCAGTTCAACAGCGTACCAACAAACTAAAAGGTCCAATCCTATGTTTAGTGGGTCCTCCAGGCGTAGGTAAAACCAGTTTAGGTCAGTCAATTGCACGTTCCACGGGTCGTAAGTATGTGCGTATGGCACTGGGTGGTGTTCGTGATGAAGCTGAGATCCGTGGTCACCGTAGAACTTACATTGGTTCAATGCCAGGCAAACTCATTCAAAGCATGAGTAAAGTTGGGGTGAAGAACCCATTATTCTTGCTTGATGAAATAGATAAGATGTCATCGGATATGCGTGGTGATCCAGCCTCTGCATTGTTAGAAGTATTAGATCCAGAACAAAACAGCACCTTTGCAGATCACTATTTAGAAGTCGATTACGACTTATCAGATGTGATGTTCGTTGCGACGTCTAACAGCTTCAATATTCCAGGTCCTCTTCTTGACCGTATGGAAGTGATCCGCCTATCTGGTTATACCGAAGATGAAAAGCTGAATATTTCTAAGCAGCACCTTATTCCAAAGCAGATCAAGCGTAATGGCTTGAAAGAAGGTGAGGTTGAAATCGAAGATAGCGCTATTATAGGTATTATTCGTTATTACACGCGTGAAGCGGGTGTTCGTAGCCTAGAACGTGAGATCTCAAAGCTTTGCCGTAAAGCGGTAAAAGACATCTTATTAAACAAAGACAATAAGCAAATTGTTATTAATGGCGATAATTTAGAGTCTTATTTAGGTGTACATCGCCACGACTTTGGTAAAGCAGAAGACGGTGACAGAATTGGCCAAGTGACTGGCTTGGCATGGACTGAAGTTGGTGGTGACTTACTGACTATCGAATGTGCGTCTATGCCAGGCAAAGGTAAGCTGTCATTTACAGGCTCTTTGGGTGATGTAATGCAAGAGTCGATCCAGGCAGCTATGACGGTTGTTCGTAGTCGCACTGATAAATTGCGCATTAATGATGACTTCTATGAAAAGCGTGATATTCACGTACACGTGCCAGAAGGTGCAACACCTAAAGATGGGCCGAGTGCCGGTATTGCTATGGTGACTGCTTTAGTTTCTAGCCTTACTGGTAACCCAGTTCGTTCTGATGTGGCGATGACAGGTGAGATCACTTTACGTGGTGAAGTACTGCCTATCGGTGGTTTAAAAGAAAAGCTACTGGCAGCACATCGTGGCGGTATTAAAACCGTTGTTATTCCAAAAGTGAATGAAAGAGACTTGAAAGAGATTCCTCAGAATGTACTTGAAGGCCTAGAAATTCACCCAGTTTCTTGGATTGACGAGGTGTTATCACTGGCTTTAGCTGAACCAATCGAGTCATTTTCTGTTGAAACTCAGAAAAAAGTCGAAAATAGCTAAAAAAGTGCTGTAAAGGGCTTTTCAAATCACATTGGTGTGATAAGTTAAGCTCTGATTCAAGCCTAGGCCTTATGTGGCTTAGGCTTACAAAGATTTTAAGAATTAGAAAGTAGTTCACTTTCTAGTAGTAATAACAAAAAGTGGTAGTTATCAAAAAATGCTCTCGCTTTTGATAATAACAATGTAAGAGGATGATATTGTGAATAAATCTCAATTAATCGATCAAATCGCAGCTGATGCTGATATCTCTAAAGCAGCGGCAGGTCGTGCGCTAGATTCATTCATCGAGTCAGTTACTGGTGCGTTAAAAGATGGCGATTCTGTAGCATTAGTTGGTTTCGGTACTTTTTCTGTACGTGAGCGTGCTGCACGTTCAGGCCGTAACCCACAGACTGGTGAAACTATCCAAATCGCAGCTGCGAACATTCCTTCTTTCAAAGCGGGTAAAGCACTGAAAGACGCAGTAAACTAATTAAATTAGTGACGAGGCTTTACACTGATTCACGTTTATAACGCTAAGTCAGTCTCGTGTAGCTTCAAGTAAAAAAGCGTATCTGTTAAGATACGCTTTTTTTACAATAGCTAAAAATCAAAGCGCGTGCGTGCTTTGGCTTAGATAAGAGAAACAACAATGCTAGAAAAGATCAGAGAAGGCTCACAGGGCCTTGCAGCCAAAATTATCCTTGGCTTAGTTATCCTGTCTTTTGCGTTAGCAGGGATAGGTGGTTACCTAGGTCAAACCACAGAGCAACCTGTCGCAGAAGTTAATGGAGTTCAAATTAGTCAAACTGAGTTCTCACGTGCTTTTGAAAATGAGCGTGCGCGTCTTGAACAACAGTTTGGTGAATACTTTGCGCAAATTGCAGCTGACCCAAACTACATGGCACAGATCCGCAATGGCGTGATTGACCGTTTGGTACAACAAGAATTACAAAACCAACTTGCGCTTCAGTTAGGCTTACGTGTCAGTGACGAGCAAGTGAAGCAAGCGATTGTTGAAATGCCTTATTTCCAAGTCGCAGGTCAGTTTAACAATGACGCTTACCTACGTGCGATCCGTCAGATGAACTTCCAACCAGACACATTCAGAGAGTTTCTACGTGAAGAAATGACACGTACACAACTGGTTTCTGCTGTTGCTGGTTCTGATTTTGTGTTGCCAAGCGAATTACAGCAAACAGCAGCACTGCAACAACAAACACGAAACATCGATTATGTGGTTCTGACAAAAGAGAAAATGAAGTCTCAAGTGTCGGTATCTGATGAAGAAGTGAATGATTATTATCAGCTGAATCAGCAACAATTTATGGCGCCAGAGCAAGTTGCTGTTCAGTATCTAGAATTAAAAGCTGATGATATTACTTTAGATACGCCAGTGACTGATGAAGATGTACGCGCTTACTATGAAGAAAGTAAGTCACAGTATTTAGAAGAAGAAAAGCGTCGTGTTGCGCACATTCTTATCGATAACAGCGAAGATGATGCTGCAGCAGAAGAAAAAGCTAACGCTATCTTAGCTGAATTAAAAGCGGGCGCAGACTTTGCTACCTTAGCTGAAGAAAAATCTGATGACATCGTCAGTGCTGAACTTGGCGGTGACCTTGATTGGATTGAACGTGATGTGATGGAACCTGCGTTTGAAGATGCAGCATTTGCACTGGCAAATATCGGTGACTTTACTGACGTTGTTGCAACTGAGTTTGGTTATCACATTATTAAATTGACAGATTTACAAGCGCAAGTTGAGAAACCGTTTGAAGAAGTTGCCGCTGAACTTAGAGCTGAACTTGAAAAGAATGCGAAGCTAGATGTGTTCTATCAAAAGCAAACTGAAGTAGCTGAGCTTGCGTTCGAAGTTGCTGATACTTTAGAAGATGCATCACTTGCTGCAGGTGTTGAGTTGAAAACAACTGAACTAGTTAGTCGTATGATGTTACCTGCACCTTTAAATTCACCAGCTGTTTCAACAACTATCTTTACACCAGAGTTACTTGAAGACAAAGTGAACTCTGAAGTGTTAGAAGTGGCACCTGAGCATTTTGTGGTTGTTCGTGTAACAGAGCACGTTGCTGCTGCAACTAAGCCGCTTGAAGCAGTAAAAGAACAAATTGTATCGACTTTAACAAATGAAAAAGCATCATCGTTACTTGCTGAATATTCAGAAAACTTATTTACTGAGTTTAAAGCAGGTAAAGCGCTACAAGAGATTGCGTCAGCTGAAGCGACTGAGGTTAGTACTGAGGCAGCTCTGCAACGTCAATCTTATTCTGTTGCGCCTGCGATTGTGAAAGAGGTATTTGCTTTACCTCACCCTTCAGAAGGCGGCAAAATTGAAAGTTTAGTCACGTTAAATAACGGTGATGTAGCACTTGTTCAATTGAACTCTGTAACAACCCCTGAAATTACGGCTGAACTAGATGCGCAGCAAAAGCAGGGCATTACCATGTCGGCGATAAATAAAAACTACTTAGCGTTTGTTTCTGCTCTTGAATCAAAAGCTGAGGTGGTTCGTCCAGCAGTTCAAGTTACTGAAGAAAATTAAGTAAATATCTTATGAACATAAAAGCGCCTTGATGGCGCTTTTTTTATTTTAATTTACAAAACAATAGCAAGTTTGCTGGGTTTTTGTACGCTCTATTATTGACATAAATCACCATTGCTCTATGGTTAGAGTAATATCTACAAACAATAAAAACTCAGGGAGCTGGGAACATGGCAATCGAAATCAACTTTGAACTATCAGACGCAGATTTAGCGCATTTTAAGAGCATGATGGACAAAGTTATAAGTAAAACTTCACACTACTCAGAAAGTGAAATCTTAACCAAAGCGCAACAACTAGTTGATGAGATGGAAAAGAGTGAACTGCCAGAATTTGTTCGCACAAGAATGGCGTCTTTGGCGACGTTAATTGATGCAGTTCAAGATACAGAGTGGCAGATCCCAGAAGAAGAAAGAAAAGAAATTATTGCTTCGTTAGCATACTTCAGCGAGCCTGAAGATGTAGTACCTGATCATATTCCTGGTCTTGGTTATATCGACGATGCGATTATGATTGAACTTGTTTTACAAGATATGTCTCTAGATCTTAAAGCATATTCAGAATTCTGTAGCTTCAGAGCGACTGAGGAGTCTCGCCGAGGTGAAGATGCAAAAGTTGACCGTGAGAGCTGGTTGGCTGGTACGCGTGCTCAGATCCGCTCTAACATGCGCCGACAACGTCAAGGCCGTAAATCTCGCCTATTTTCTCGCATCATGTAATTCTGTTTACTTAATAACAGACATAAATTTCAAAAAGGCTGCTTACACGTTAAGCAGCCTTTTCATTACCTTAGATTTGGGTTGAGCAAATACTTGAGCGGTTTTTCCGTATTCAACCACCTTGCCTTTGTTAAGTACTAACAAGCTATCACTCATGTGTTTGACTAAGCTTAAATGATGTGTGATCAAAACATAGCTCAAGCCAGTTTCTCTCTGTAATGCTAACAAGAGATTGACTGTTTGCGCCCTAACAGATGGGTCTAGCGACGATAAGGCTTCATCGAGTACCAAAACCTTAGGATCTAAAATAAGTGCTCTAGCAAGTGCAACACGCTGTAACTGCCCCCCACTAAACATGTGCGGATAGTAATGGTAGTGCTCTTCAAGCAAACCAACTCGAATTAAAACATGGGCGATTTTTTTATCTCGTTGTTTGTGAGTTAACTCTGTGTTGTAACTCAAGCAGTCATCGAGTATTTCACCTATTGTAAGACCTGGGTTGAGAGAGCGGGTTGGATCTTGGAAAATCATACGAATATGGCGACAGTGATCTTGCCTAACGCCATCGTCTTCTATGGTTGTCCCATCTAGTAAAATTTGTCCTGTTTCGGCTTGCTCTGCACCGGCTAATAGTTTTGCCAAAGTGCTTTTACCTGCGCCAGTTTCACCTATAACGGCGATGGTTTCACCCTTACCTAAGCAAAAGGATATATTGGTCAATACCGGTACATTTTTTCTTTTTAGTAATCCGACTCTAACGCGATAGGTCTTATGCAAAGACTGAACTTTTAAGATGGGTTGCATTTTTTATCTTCCTTTAATAAAGGGAAGTGACAAGCATAAGTATGGCCATGTGATTTTTTTTGCTTGGGCGTGACTACACACTGCTTTTGCGCTTGTGGGCACCTAGGCCCTAAGCGGCAACCAATAGGTAAGTGCTGCAATGGTGGGATAGTGCCTTTAAGCGCATAAAAACTCTCTTTATGGGCAAGCCCCTGTGCGTAATCAGGTAAACTTTTAACTAAGGCTTGCGTATAAGGGTGTAGCGGTGCATTAAATACTTTTTCTGTGGGCCCAGCCTCAACCATCTGACCACAGTACAATACATGCATAGCGTGAGACCAAGTGGTGATTTCTTCGAGTTCATGAGAGATCATCAATACAGACATGTTCTTGAGCTGATTGAGACTTTTTAATAGTCTAAAAACCTGTGCTCTTGTGGTGCTTTCAAGTGCCGTAGTCGGCTCATCAGCAATTAACAGTTTGGGGTTTCTAGCAATGGCCATGGCTATCATGACTTTTTGGCAGATCCCTTCAGAAAGCTCGTGAGGATAGCTATCAGCCACACGCTTATCGTCTCTGATCCCCACTTTATGAAGTAACGCTTTGACGCGCTTTTTTCTTAGTTGTCTGCGAACTAAAAAGTTACCACTTAACGACTCTTCAGGGATTGACTCTGAGACTTGTTCAAATATTTTTGCAGTTGGGTCAAGGCTTCTACTCGGCTCTTGATAGATCATTGCAATATCTTGGCTGACTAGTTTTCGGCGCTTTTCGGGTGGCAAGCGCATTAAGTCGACCCCTTGCCAATGCATCCTATCGGCTGTGACACGCCAGCGTTTATTTAAAACCCCGACAATGGCCTTTGCGATTAAGCTTTTGCCAGAGCCTGACTCGCCAACCAGCGCATGTACTTCACCTTCTTTTAGGCTCAAATTCACTTTATCAACAGCGCGAATAACACCATTTTCGGTTGGTAGCTCTATGGTTAAGTTTTTGATATCGAGTAAATGCATCAATCAGCCTTTCGATCTTTCAATACTTGTCTCAAACCATCACCTACAAGGTTCGTCGATAAAACAGCGATAAATAATAGCACACCAGGCAAACCAACAGTCCATGGTGCCAGGTAAATTAGGCCGAGGTTTTCAGCCAAAATAGCGCCCCATTCAGTCGTCGGTGGCTGAGCCCCTAGTTTCAGGAACCCCAGTGCTGCAATATCCAAGATAGCCGTTGAAAGTGCCATAGTGAAAATAACCACAATATGCTCGTAAATATTAGGAAATACGCCTCGAACCAGTATCTTCCACTTGCTGGCACCATCTAAGCGAAAGGCACTGATGTAATCTTTACTCAGCTCTTCTACCACTAAGTTTCTGATTGAATGCACGTATTGAGGAAGCAAGGCTAAAATGATCGCCCACACCGTATTAAGCAAGCCTGGCCCTAAGATAGCGATGATGATGATAGCTAATAACAACGAGGGAATAGACAAGGTGATGTCGAGTAGGTGATTAAAAAAGCTTGAGCGAATACCTTTACTCATACCTGCTAGCGAGCCAATAATGACACCTAAAGCGGTGGTAATTAAAGCTGCAATGATAGATAAACCAAAGGTGAACGTTGCCCCGTTCATCAGTCTCGACAGAATATCTCGGCCAAGGTCGTCGGTGCCGAGTATAAACCTTACATCACCAGCATCATGCCATGAAGGCGGGAGTAAGAGTGCATCAGCATGTTGCTGATTTATGCTGTAAGGTGAAATAAGTGGCGCGAACAGCGCTAATAAAGTAAGTGCAATAAAAATCCATAAGCCAACAAGCGCAGGGTGGTTAGCCTTGAACTTCTTCCATAAGCGAGAAAGGGGCGAACGGTTTGACTCTTCACTAAATAATTTAAATTTTGCCATGCGCTTGATTCCGAGAAATAGGGTTTAACACGGTATGGCTAAATTCAGCAAACATATTAGCGAAAATAACAAACACAGACACAGCTAATAAACCACCTTGGATCGCTGGGTAATCTCGTTGATATATACTTTCAATCAACCAGCGGCCAACACCTGGCCAAGAGAATATCACCTCGGTGATCATGGCAAGTGTTAACAAAGTACTAAACTGTAGACCGATTTGCTTAATCACAGGCAAAAGTGCATTTCTAAGCGCATGATGCAAAATCAACTGACGACGGTTTAAGCCTTTAGCGCGAGCAGTTTTAATATAGTTTTGTTCAAGTACATTGAGCATTGAGTCGCGAGTAAATCGAATTAACACTGTTGTCGGATACATAGCGAGTACAATGGTTGGCAATGCTAAGTGCTTTAATGCATCAATGAATGCAAAGCCACCGTATGGAAAGCCCTGCGCGATAATATCGATCAAAATAAAGTGGCTATAAGGCTCAATTTCATAGAGTAGGCCAATTCTTCCAGACATGGGGAATAAACCTAACCCCAAGCAAAACACCATAATCAACAATAAAGCCAACCAAAAGATGGGAATAGAAAAGCCCATTAAAGTGAGGGAGTTAATGACTTTATCAGGCCATCGTTTATGAAAAACAGCGGCAATGACACCTGCTGGAATACCAAACACAATTGCAACAATAAGTGCATAAACACACAGTTCAATTGTGGCGGGGAAGAGCAATAAAATATGCTCAAAAACGGGTTGTCCAGATGATAGAGAGTAGCCCCAATCGCCATCAACGATGCGGACTAGAAACGCACCATACTGCACAATGATGTTCTCTTCTAATTGGTACTTATCGGCCAATGCTTGTGACTGCGCATAACTACTATTTACCTGACCACTGAGATTTGTAAGCACATCACCCGGAAACAAATAGTTCAAAGAAAAAGTAAATGCAGTCAGAGTAAGCAGCATGAATATTAAAAGGCTAAGTCGTCTGAATAAATACTCGCGCATTACTGTTTCCTTGCATTTGCTAAAGAGATCCCACCAAATGGCTTCAAGTCGATGCCTTTAACCTCTTTGCTTGAAGCCTGAAAGCGCATGCCGTGAGCAATTGGCACAAGCGGGAGCTGGTCAATGATCATGGCTTGAGCTTGGGCATAAAATGCTTTTCTTTCTTCGATATCTGTTGTGTCGAGCGCTTTAGTCAGTAGTAAGTCAAATTCTGGATTACACCAATTCGCTGGGTTTTTATCGCTGAAAGTCGCTGTACAACTCAATAGTGGACTAAAAAAGTTATCAGGGTCTGGCGTATCAGCAACCCAGCCGAGTAATACACTGTCATGCTCATGTTTACCAATACGTTCAATAAATGTATTCCACTCGTACTCGACTATTTTCGCTGTCACGCCAATTTGTTTTAAATCGCTCTGAATAAGCTCTGCCATTTTGCGCGCATTGGGATTATAAATTCTAGATACCGGCATTGCCCAAATAGTCATTTCAAAGCCTTCTTCGTAGCCAGCCATATCAAGGTATTTTCTTGCTAAAGTCGGGTTATAGGTTGGCATACTCTCTTGTTCAGCAAACGCCCAAGAAGCAGGTGGCAAATAAGATTTTGCAATTTGGCCATTACCATAAAAAACAGCTTGTAGAATTTTATTGAAATCAACAGAGTGGGCGAGCGCCTTACGGACAAGAGAATTATCAAAAGGCTCTTTTTCGGTATTGAATGCCCAATAGCCAATATTTAGGTTTTCAGCTTTATCTACGGTTATATCAGCACGTTTGCTTAACACCGCCAATTGTGAAGCACTTGGATGCGCGGTGACATCACATTCTTTCGTCAACATCTTGGCAATACGGCTGGTATTGTTGGTTGTGATATCGAACACCAATTGCGACATAGCTACAGGGTGTTTCCAGTAAGATTCATTCTTATGATAACGGACCAAGTTATCTCGGAGGTATTGTTTATATTTATAAGGGCCGGTGCCTATCGGTTTATTATCAAACTGAGACTTATTCTCTGTCGCTACCAAAATGTCTGCGTACTCTTTAGAAGTAATCACAGCAAAGTCAGTTGCTAAGTTTGATAAAAAGCTGCTTTCAGCATTAAACAGTTTAAACTGCACTGTGTAATCATCGACTTTGATAATCTCTTGTATCAGCTGATCTAAACCGACACTTTGAAAATAGGGGTAAGTCGCATCGCCAACAAAGTGATAGGGGTTATACACATTGAATAAGCGGTCAAAAGAAAACACCACGTCATCGGCGGTCATTTCTCGGCTAGGCGTGAAGTAATCAGTGTGATGAAATTTCACGCCTTTTCGTAAATAAAAGGTGATGGTTGTGCCATCATCTGACACCCCCCAAGATTCAGCAAGTTCAGACTTAAACTCTGCTGTATCTGGATCAATGCTGATTAAGCGGTCATACAGCTGGTTTGCTATCAGATCTATGGTCGAGCCCGTCGTTGTGACTTGTGGGTTAAATGTCATCGGGTTGGCTTCAGCACAATAAACTAACCCTTGGTTTTTTTCATTTAACTTCACATTGGGCTTATCAATGCAGCCTATTAGCAAAGTACACAGCGTGCCCAGCAGCAGTATTCGCACGATTTACGCCTCTTGTTTCTGATCTAACAGATTGTATTTTTTCAGATAACCTCTCAATTGATGATACGTTAAACTGAGCATTTGTGCAGTCTTCTTTTGGTTAAATTGACTATGCTCTAACGCTTTCTTCAGCAGTTCAATTTCATAGTCGTTTGACAGTGTTTTCAAATCGCATGGGAATGAAAAATTATTCTCAGCGTGTTTAGTTTGCTCAATAACTGTAGCAGTGGAGGCTTCAGCCGCTGCTGGGGTTATTACTTCTGGGGCGCGTTCAATATTTGTCGGTGCTTTAATACGCTGAGCAGGACGATATGGGCTTTCAAATGGGTCGAAAATAATTTCATGAACAGGCAACTGCTCGCTACCATGGCGATATAAGCTACGTTCAACTACATTTTTTAATTCACGAATGTTACCCGGCCAATCGTAATCTAATAGCTTGTCCATGGCTTTTTTTGTAAAGCCACTGAACAGTGCCCAATCAAGGTCTCGTGCCATGTTTATGGCAAATTGCTCTGCCAGTAAGACGATATCTTCTCTTCTAGCACGAAGAGGCGGCAGTGTGATTACATCGAATGCGAGGCGGTCGAGTAAATCGTGACGAAATTCACCATTATCAGCTAAAGTGGGTAAATCTTCATTAGTTGCACACACTAATCGTGTATCTACTTTTACGGTGCTTTTACCACCAACACGTTCAAATTCACCGTATTCGATAACACGCAGAAGCTTTTCTTGAACCATGGCAGAGGTATTTGCGAGCTCATCCAAAAATAATGTACCGCTATTTGCACGCTCGAATCGACCTTCATGGCGTTTACTTGCGCCGGTAAAGGCGCCACTTTCATGACCGAACAACTCACTTTCAAGTAAGTTCTCATTAAGGGCTGCACAGTTTAACTTAACGTAGTTTTGGTCCCAACGTTCGGATAGATAATGAAGGCGGGCTGCAATAAGTTCTTTACCTGTTCCTCGTTCACCGATTATTAGTACGGGTTTATCTAGTGGAGCAAGTTGTGAAACCTTGTCTAGCACAGCTAAAAAGCTGTCTGATTGGCCAAGTAAATTATCCTGTTGGCGAAACTGACTCATATTGCCTAACTCTTAGTTATTTTTGCTAACTATTAGTGTATTTTAAAAAAAGCTTGAAAAAAAGAAGTTTTTGAAATTTAATAAGTTATTGATTTTTATTGTTTTTATTTGCTGTGAAAGTTGGCAAGCAATTTGATACTACTTACTCAGTTAAATTAATTGAGTAACCGAAGAGGTAAAGATTATGGGAATTTTCTCACGTTTTGCAGACATTGTTAATTCAAATATCAATGCCATCCTTGATAAAGCAGAAGATCCAGAAAAAATGGTTCGCCTCATCATTCAAGAAATGGAAGACACATTAGTAGAGGTTCGCTCTACTTCAGCTAAAACACTGGCTGAGAAGAAAGAATTAGCACGTCGTGTTGAGCAACTAAATCAAGAAGCACAACAATGGCAAGAAAAAGCAGAGCTGGCACTGGTTAAAGATCGTGAAGACTTAGCACGTGCAGCACTACTTGAAAGACAAAAGTCATCAGATGCGGCAGCGAGTGTTGAAAAAGAGCTTGAGCATGTAGAGTCTCATATTGAGAAACTACAGCAAGAAGTTGCCACACTTCAAGATAAGCTAGCCGATGCGAAAGCAAGACAAAAGGCCATTGTACTGCGCCAGCGCTCAGCTGAGTCTCGTTTAGAAGTGAAAAAGGCTTTAGACAGCTCAAAAGTTGAAGATGCACTTAATCGTTTCGAACGATACGAAAGCAAGATCGATGGACTAGAATCACAAGTAGAAGCTTATGATTTAGGTAAAAAGTCACTATCGGATGAAATTGCTGATTTACAAAAAAATGAGCAAGTTGATGACGAACTAGCGGCTCTAAAGAAAAAGCTAGCAAACAAAGAATAAAAGTTTATAAGTGCCTGCCTAGGCAGGCACTGACACAACAGGTTGAGTTATAGGAGTATTGATGATGGATTTAGAAGTTTTAGTTGCCCCGATTATTATTTTTATGGTGATTGTTGCCCCACTTTGGCTCATTCTTCACTATCGCAGTAAGAAGCAAGTAAGCCAGGGTTTAAGCGAGCACGAACACCGCCAACTTTTAGAACTGGCTAATAAAGCTGAGAAAATGGCTGAACGCGTTGAGACCCTTGAAGCATTATTAGATCAGGAGTCACCACAGTGGAGACGTAAGGTATGAACAATCTAAAGAAAGAACTATATCGAGATCCAAAACGTGGAAAAATAGCAGGTGTATGTGCAGGCCTAAGTGATTACTTCAATATGGAATTGTGGCTGGTTCGCATCCTGTTTATTACAGCTGTATTGTTATCTGGTGGTCCTTTATTTGTCGTTGTGTATGTAGCCTGTTGGTTTATTCTCGATAAAAAAGAGCCGAGCATGTCGCAAAATGCGGGCAAATTTGATGAGATTGATCCAATCTCAGTGAAGTTTAAAGTATGGCAAAAGGGCGAACCACCTCGTCAGGCGCTATTCGACTTAAAAGATCGCTTAACCCGTTTAGACGGTCGTATTCAAAATATGGAAACTTATGTGACTTCAAGTGAGTTTACTGTGTCACGTGAAATCAATAAGCTGTAATACCAATTGCATTGAAGGTTTGTTCGCTTATAGCGGCGAACAAAAGTTAAAGGACTATCTATTTCGTTAGAATGGACGCTTAATCAGTAACATTGGTATATCCATCATCATCAAGCGAGTGCGGCGAGATTTTAGTGCAGGCCGCACGCTTTCTCTAACAGGGAGTGACACTGTTATAATGAGTCCAAATTTATTCAGCCACGCGAATCTTGATAAACTCAAACAAAAAGCCCAAAAGACCCTCAATCGTAGCTTAGATCAGCATGTAAAGCTGGCCGTTACTGGTTTAAGTGGTAGTGGTAAGACGGCATTTATAACAGCACTCGTAAAACATTTAACCACACAAAGCAACAAACAGAATTTACCTTTTTTTGATGTCGTAAAGGATGACCGCCTGATTGCAGCCAAACAAGTGCCGCAGTCCGCGTTAGACATTCCTACTTTTGATTACCCTAGTGCCATTAATTGCTTACTTAATTCTGAACCCAATTGGCCTGAATCGACAAAGCGTATTAATACTTTAACGATTGCTATTCGATACGAAACCAAGCATGGATTAAAGCAGCATGTTTCACCGCAAAGTACCCTCTATTTGGAACTGATTGATTATCCGGGAGAGTGGTTAATTGATTTACCCATGCTTGAGCAAGATTATGCAAGCTGGAGTGAGTCAATGCTTAGCTTGCTAGAAAAACCAGAGTATAGTGAATATGCGCAGCCATTCTTATCAGAGCTTGAACAGTTCAACAGTGAAGAAAATATTCATGAGCAAGCACTTAAGCAGTTATCTAACCTCTACACACAAGCGTTAAAGCAGCTAAAATCACAGACTCAGCTCGCTTATCTGCAACCAGGAAGACAATTGATCCCTGGTGATTTAGAAGATGCCCCAATCTTGTTGTTCTTCCCGTGCCGTGAGAGTAACGACAAAGAAAATAGTCAATATAGCCATTTAGCCAGCCGTTTTGAGGCGTATAAAAAGCAAGTTATCACGCCTTTTTATAAAAACTATTTTTGTGAATTTGACCGTCAGTTGGTACTTGTCGATGTGATGAGTGCCTTAAATGATGGCCCGCAGTCTTTGCTTGAACAAAAACATACGCTGCAAGCGGTGTTGCAATCATTTAATTACGGCCGCTCTAATTTAATTAAACGCTTGTTTTCACCAAAAATTGATAAAGTACTTTTTGCTGCGAATAAGTGCGACCATGTGAATGGCACTCAGCAAGTGGCCATAGCACAGTTATTGCATGATTTGGTGGGCGAGCAAGCCAACGATATGCGTTTTAATGGCGTACAGATTGAAACAATGGCGATGTCATCGGTGCAAAGCACTCTGGCGAAGCGTATAAAAGAAGGCGACAAAGCCTTAGATTGCATCTATGGCAAGCCACTCAATGAAGATGAATGGCTCACTTATTTGCCGCCAGAACCGCCTAACCACTTTATTACTCAAAGTCAGTGGCCGACTCATGGTTTCGAGTTTATTTCATTCGCGCCATTACCAAGCGCCAAAGGCGAGTTAACCCATACCCGTTTAGATCATGCCCTACAGTTTTTAATTGGAGATAAATTGCAATGACAGACAATCAATCAGCTCAATTAAAACCGGGTAGACGTATTAATGTCGGTGATGTCGGCGAGACCCAAAAAGAGTTAGAAACAGGCAAGCGCTTTGAAATAGTCGAAGAACTAGATGTCATTGATGGAAGCAGTGAGTTTGAACAAGAGTTAGAGCCAGTATTTAAACCTAAAAGCAGTCGCTTCAATTTCAAAGGCATTTTCGTCATTAGCTTTTTGTTATTAATCACGGTTGAAACGGGTTACACCATCATTGAGGCAATGCAAGAGTCTGTATTACTAGCAGGGCTTTATGGCTTTGTGCTGACTTCTGCGTTATTGGTGCTGAGCAAATTCTTATTCAAGGAAGCGGTTTCATTAAAAGCGTTGAAACAACAAAACCTGCGCCAAAATGATGCGCTTCGGTTAATGAGTAGCACGCAAATTGGTGAAGCAGAAACCTGGCTACAACCCTTACTAAAACAACATACCGATGCAGAAGTAAAAGAATTTAAAGCCTGCCTCAAACCGCACCATACTGACAAAGAAGTTTTACAGTTATATCAAACCACCTTACTGGTCAGTAAAGATGAGCAGGCAAAAGCAATCATTAACCAACATGCAAAAACGTCAGCGCTTTTGGTGTCTCTCAGTCCGATGGCATTACTTGATATGCTTTCGGTGCTGTGGCGTGGTATCAGCTTGATTGAAAAGATAAGCCAACACTACGGTATCAAACTGGCGTATCGCAGTCGCATTATGTTGTACAAGCAATTGGTTAAACAGATGTTGTTTGCTGGTGCGTCCGAATTGGTATCTGACTTAGCGGCGACCAGCTTGGGTGCTGAGTTGCTGGGGAAGTTGTCAGCGCGAGCTGCACAAGGCCTCAGTGCAGGCGTGTTTACAGCGCGCTTAGGCTACAAAACCATGGAGTTATGTCGACCGTTACCTAAGCTAGAGCAAAAGCAATCCTTATTAGGGCAATCAGCACAAGGTATTTTATCTGCTTTATTAGAGCGTACCAAAACGTCTAAAAATGATTAAACTGACAACTTAACTGTACGATTTTTAGAGGGTTTTGCTCGTCTAGCCGTCTTAACATCTGGCTTGCTTGTGGAATTTTACTTGCTGGATTATTTATTAGTTCATCAACAGACTAATAATAAATTCATAGGCAATAAAATGACGAAGTATCATGACAACACCAATTGCATCCATAGCCCAGTCCATTTTGACGACCCACATGGCGCGTTAACCGCGCCACTTTATCAAACCTCAACGTTTCAGTTTAAAGATGCTGCTCAAGGTGCGGCACGTTTTGCGGGGGAAGAAGTGGGTTACATTTATACCCGCTTGGGCAACCCAACCACCCGTGAACTTGAACAAAAGCTTGCTCAGCTCGAGGAAATGGAAGATGCTGCTGCAACCGCAACGGGTATGGGGGCGGTATCAGCATCAGTGCTGAGCTTTTTAGAGCAAGGCGATCATTTAATTGCATCTAGCGCATTATATGGTTGTAGTTTTGCGCTTTTTTCTCACATGCTGCCTAAATGGGGCATTGAAGTGTCATTTGTAGATATGACCAACGAAGCGGAGCTGTATGCAGCTGTGAAACCAAACACCAAAATGGTGTTTGCTGAAACGCCGATCAACCCAAATATGACGGTGATTGATTTAGCTATGCTAGGTCAGTTTGCTAAAAAGCACAGTTTGATCAGTGTGGTTGATAACACCTTTATGACACCGCTACTACAAAAGCCAAAACATTTCGGCATAGATATTGTGATCCACAGTGCAACTAAATATCTCAATGGTCATGGTGATGTCGTCGCAGGTGCAGTATGTGGTACGCAAGAACACATAGAGCTTATAAAACTTACGGTATTGAAAGATATTGGTGCGACCATCAGTCCGCATGATGCTTGGTTGATAAATCGAGGTCTCAAAACACTGGCTGTACGTGTTGAAAGGCACTGCCAAAGTGCACAAAAAGTCGCTGAGTTCTTAAATACGCACTCTAAAGTGAGTGAAGTGTATTACCCTGGTTTACCTTCTCATCCAGGTTATAAATTCTTGGGTGAGCAGATGAAAGGGGCTGGTGGCGTTATTGCTTTTGAGATCGATGGCACCCTAGAGCAAGGTGAACGTTTTATTAATGCGACTGAACTTTGTACGTTAGCGGTGAGCTTAGGCGATCCAGAAACACTTATTCAGCATCCAGCCTCAATGACACACTCGCCGTATACCAAAGAAGAACGTGAAGCAGCGGGCATTTCTGATGGTTTGATCCGAATTTCTGTTGGTTTAGAAGATGTTAACGACATCATTGCTGACCTAGAGCAGGCATTTAAGCAAATTTAGTGTAATTTTAAGTTTACGAGGGGGCTTTATTGCCCCTTTTTTATAGGTGCTGTTTTTTTTGGTGTACAGTTGTGTAAATAAAAGGTTCCAAAAAATCAAGTTTTCAGGATTGCTTGAAACATCTCATCTATTAATCTTTTGCTTACTTTTCCCTAGTATCAAGTCAACAAGTTGAAGCGCTCAAGCTGGGGCAAGAGCGAACTAACAGCGAAGGTTATTATGGCTAAAGCAAGTAAATATGTATCAAAGCAACCTGATGCAAATGGCATCATCGCTTGGACCGAAGAAGAAAATAAAATATGGTCTGAGTTGGTTGCACGACAATTAAAGTGCATTGAAGGCAAAGCATGTAACGAGTACATGGAAGGCCTTGAGAAAATAAATTTACCGCACGACCGTATTCCTCAGCTTCATGAGTTAAACGAAGCATTAGGTCGTGAAACAGGCTGGCAAGTAGAACCTGTACCTGCACTGATTGATTTTGATGAATTCTTCAGACTATTGGCGAACAAAAAGTTCCCGGTAGCAACCTTTATTCGCTCTCGTGAAGAGTTTGATTATCTGCAAGAGCCAGATATCTTCCATGAGATTTTTGGTCACTGCGCCATGCTAACTAACCCTGCATTTGCAGAGTTTACGCATAAATATGGTCAACTAGGCTATGCCGCTGAGAAGAAAGACCGTGTATATCTAGCACGCTTGTATTGGTTCACGGTTGAGTTTGGTTTAATGCAGACGAAAGACGGCTTACGTGTTTATGGTGGTGGTGTACTTTCAAGCCCGGGAGAAACGCAATATGTTTACTCAGGCACGCCAGAAATCAACAAATTAGAAGTGCTAGACGTATTACGTACGCCATATCGCATTGATATTATGCAGCCGTTGTACTACACAATTAATTCAATTAATGACTTATTCGATATCTCGCAAATGGATATCATGGCGTTAGTACAAGAAGCGAAAGAATTAGGCTTATTTGAGCCAAAGTTTCCCCCTAAAGAAAAATTAGCAAGTTAAGGATTTTGTAATGTCTGATTTAAGTGCACAAAAATGTGAAGCGTGTCGTGCGGATGCGCCTAAAGTGTCAGATGAAGAGTTAGCAGTATTAATTAAGCAGATCCCTGATTGGGTTCCTGAAGTGCGTGATGGCATCATGCAACTTGAGCGTGTATTCAAGTTCAAAAACTTCAAGCAGGCATTAGAGTTCACTAATAAAGTGGGCGACATGGCTGAAGAAGAAGGTCACCACCCAGGTCTTCTAACAGAGTGGGGCAAGGTGACAATCACTTGGTGGAGCCACTCTATTAAAGGTCTGCATAAGAACGATTTTGTATGTGCAGCGAAAACAGACGACGTTTTCAACGCTCTATAAGACTTCAACATATCATTTAACCAAAGCGCCTTTTATGGGCGCTTTTTTTATGGCTGAAACTTAAACTCTGGCACTTAGCGCGCCATTGCTCTATCATAACTGTTAATTTATACAGTATATAAATCTAACAATGAAACTCTATATCGCTGAAAAACCGTCATTAGGCAGAGCCATTGCCAATGCGTTACCTAAACCTCATAAGAATAACGGTGGCTTTATTGAAGCGGCGAACGGCGATATTGTTACTTGGTGTATAGGCCATTTATTAGAGCAGGCTGAGCCTGAGGCGTACGACCCTAAATTTAAAAAATGGGCGATTGCCGATCTGCCAATCGTGCCTGAACAATGGCAGCTAGTAGCAAAAAGTAAAACTAAAAAGCAGTTTAATACCGTTAAAAAGTTAATTAAGTCGGCTAAAACCATTGTCAACGCGGGTGATCCAGACCGAGAAGGGCAGCTTTTAATCGACGAAATGATTAATTTTTGCGGCGCCACTAAAACACAAAAAGAGCAAACTCTTCGTTGTCTGATAAGCGATTTAAATCCATCAGCAGTCAAACAGGCCATCAATAACCTCAAACCTAACCTCGACTTTTTATCGCTGTCGGTTTCAGCGCTGTCTCGCGCTCGTGCCGATTGGCTTTATGGTATTAATATGACACGCATGAGTACCATCAAAGGGCAGCAAGCGGGTTATCAAGGCGTGTTATCTATTGGTCGAGTGCAGACGCCGGTATTGGGCTTGGTTGTATACCGTGATTGGGAAATTGCTAATTTTGTTTCAAAGCCGTTTTATGAAGTCGAAGCGCAGTTAAACACCCAAGCAGGTGCGAGCTACATAGGTAAATGGCAACCAAGCGAAGCCTGTCAGCCTTATATGGATGAAGAAGGTCGCGTGCTGGTCAAAGGCTTAGCTGAAAATGTGGCGAGCAGAGTTAAAAACCAATCGGGTGAAGTGAGCAAGGATAAAAGCACCCAAAGTAAAAAGTCGCGCCCCTTGCCACATAGTTTATCGACACTACAAATAGAAGCAGCAAAAGTATTTGGCATGAACGCCCAGTTGGTACTTGATACCTGTCAGAGTTTGTATGAAAGGCATAAGCTGATCACTTATCCCAGATCAGATTGCCGTTACTTACCAAAAGAGCATTACAAAGAGCGCAGCTCAGTAGTGGGGGCCATTGATGCCATTAGCGATAAACTAAGTGCTTTTACAGACAAAGCGAATTTAGAGATAAAATCATCAGCTTGGAACGATAGCAAAGTCGGTGCGCACCATGCGATTATTCCGACCTCAAAAAAGTCGAGCGGCGCGCTGAATCAAAATGAGCAAAATGTTTATTACTTGATTGCAAGACACTACTTAGCGCAATTTTTTGAGCCAAGCGTTTACGCTGAGCGAGAGATTCATACACTCATTCAAGGTGGGCTATTTACTTCTAAATTTAAAAGCCTGGTTGATAAGGGCTGGGAAGTCTTGTTCAACAAGCAAGAAAAAGGAGAGGCTGAGCTTGCTCAATTGCCAATACTGAAAAAAGGTGAGCAAGTGCAGTGTGTTGATGCACAGGTTATTGAAAAGCATACGTCGCCGCCAAAGCACTTCACCGATGCAACATTACTCGCTGCCATGACGGGAATAGCCCGATATGTGACCGACCCAGAAATTAAAAAAATATTGAAAGAGACCGACGGCATCGGTACAGAAGCGACCCGTGCGGGGATCATTGAACTACTCTTTAAAAGACAATATTTACAACGTAAAGGCAAAGCCATTCACTCTACCGAAATCGGGCAAAGCGTGATAAAAGCATTGCCAGAAAGTGTCGGGCGCCCTGATATGACCGCTGTTTGGGAGCAATCTCTTGAGCAGATCTATCAAAAGTCTCAATCGTATAATCAGTTTATGGGCTCAGTTGAAGTGCATTTAAATCGCTTATTACAAGACACACAAACAGCGAGCTTTCAAGGGTTAGCAGGTAAGGGCAAAGCCAGTTTTAAGCGTTTTAAAAAGGGCAAGCGCAGTGCGGGTAAAGGTAAAAGCGGTGCTAAATCTCCTCGGGCGAAAAGCAAGGCTTGAAAAAGCGATAAGAGTCGCAATATAGAGAATAATACATAGATTTAAGAAGCGAATTATGGACAACCAAATTCAATTAACACCTGAAAATATCCAGCAGGTTCTGGCTGAACAAAGTGCCGATAAACTGGTTCTAATGACGTTCTTCAGTGCGCAGCAACCTGAGTGCATTGAACAAGCGAATATTTTGTCTGCGCTTGCACAAAGCTACAAAGAGCACTTACTAGTTGCAACAGTCGATTGTGATACACAACAAGCGTTGGCATCTCAATTAGCACAGCAAGTAGGCCTACAAGCGTTACCAACGATTGTGTTATTGAAAAATGGCGCGCCAGTTGGCGTATTACCAGGTCCTAAAAGCGATGCTGAAATTAAAGAGGCATTGGCTGAGCATTTACCAAGCCCGGAAGTTTTATTACTTGAACAAGCTAAGCAAGCGCTGGCAAATGACGATCAAAATACGGCGTTTAACTATGCCAAGCAAGCCTATGCGATTGACCCAGAAAATACCCGTGTGAAACTGGTTTTGGCTGATATCTGCATTCAAATTCAAAAGTTTGACGATGGTCAGGCGTTACTTGATAGTATTGTCGAATCTGAGCGTGATCCGTATTATCAAAATCTGCAAGCCAAATTAAATGCCGCACAAAGTGCGCAGGAATCTCCAGAGATCATTGCTCTGACCGAGCAATTAGATGCGGACCCAGAAAACAAAGAGTTAAAAGCACAGCTCGCTGCGCTACTTGCCGAAGCTGGTAAGAAAGAGCAAGCGCTAGAGCTATTATTATCAGTACTAAGAAAAGACTTAAATTTTGGCACTGCGAAAAAAGATTTCTTAGATTTGATTGCGAGTCTACCAGATGGTGATGCTTTGGCTGGCACATATCGTAGAAAGTTATACAGCTTATTATATTGATAGCTAGTTAGCTTTAAGCATAAAAATGGCAGCTGATTTAGCTGCCATTTTTTGTTGTAAGAGCCCGATATAAACTAGGTTCTACCGAATAGAGGTAGCGGTAGCAGTGATTTTATATCGCGTTTTTTAAGTTATTTGCACTAACCCGACATAAAGACGGTGCTACCGAGTTATTGAGACGGCAGCGGTGATTTCACATCGCGTTTTTTATCCTAATTTTTAGACTTTAAACGTCAGTAACAAACCAGATATTTTGTTTGCACTTTCAACCAGTTTCGCTGCATCTTCCGCGACTTTATAACTTAAGGTTAAATTCTCGCTGCCGTGATGGGTGATGGTGGTGATGTTGTCGTTAATCTCCACACTCACCATCTGTTGTTGCTCTGCTGCAGTTGAAATACCTTGCGCAGCATTGGCAATTTCACTGATCTGATCAAAAATTACTTCTAAGGCCTGCTGGCTGGTTTGGCTTGCATCGGCGCAGTTAGATGCCCTGTCTTTGGTACTTTGCATCACTTCTGACCATTTATACAAAGTATCTTGTATCTCTTTGATTGATGCGTAAATATGGCTGGTGGCACTTTGTGTACGAGATGACAGAGCGCGAACTTCATCGGCAACCACAGCAAAGCCTCGGCCATGCTCACCAGCTCGAGCAGCCTCAATCGCTGCATTCAATGCTAATAAGTTCGTTTGCTCTGCAATACCTTCGATTTCAGTCAAGACTTGGCCAATCTTATCGGCTTCTTGTGCCAGTGAATTTGCTGTTTGAGCGGCTTCATCTACTTGCGTGGCAAGTGAGCTAACCATATCAACGTTTTCGAGCATGGTATTTTTAATTTCTAAACAATGATGCTGCGTACTATCGACTTTATTGGCGGTATAGGTAGTGTTGTTTGAAATTTCACCGATGGTTTGGCTCATTTGTGACATCGCTGCAGCCATTGAACGCAAGCGCTCACTTTGCGCTTCAATACCTTTTTCTGTATCGGAAGACTTTTCATCAAGCCCGGTTGCGATATTTTTGAAAGTAGACGCTGAATCTTGCATACGGCCTAAAACAGTTTGCAGCATACCCAAATTAAATTCAGCGCTATAAAAGGGCGTCGCTTCGCAGTAGACATAGCGAGATACCGAATCGAATTGCTGTTGCTGTAATTTGAGCTTGGCAGGCACCACAAGCAGTTCATCATAGTTAATGAACAAAATTGCCAGCATGGTGACAATAGCCGCAACACCGAGTTGCCAACCAGCAAAAACAAAGCAAGCGAGGGTAAGCAATAACGCAATAATCGTTGAAAGGGGTTGTCGCAGTGCAATTTGCGCACGCCAGTGCCAAACCTTTTTACCTTGATTTATTGCATCATAAAGAGATTGTGCTCTTTTCTTAAGTTGTTCAGAAGGCTTAACTCTCACCGATTGATAGCCAACGAGCTGGCCATGCTCAAAAATAGGTGTAACAAATGCGTCTACCCAGTAATAGCGACCGTCTTTACAGTGGTTTTTTACCACCCCACGCCAAGAGTGGCCTTGTTCTAATTTATCCCAAAGCTCTTTAAACGCCGCTTTTGGCATATCAGGATGGCGTACAATATTGTGGTTTTTCCCTACTAGCTCTTCGGCACTAAACCCTGAAACAGCACAAAACGCTGCATTTGCATACGTAGTGACACCGCGTAAATGGTAGTAGAGACAAGTTGTTGCGAGTCATCAAAGGTGACTTCTTCATTGATAATTGACTGGCCACGACGCATGATTTTCTCCATAGGGATCAGTGTAAAACTGTGTTAGATTATAAGGCTACAATGCTTTGTGTAATAGTAGGAATATAGTATGCCTGTGCAAGCAATAAAATATGGAATAGATGAGTTCGGTGCTGCGGATAAAATTCAGGCAAAAACATGTGTTCTACCTGAGTTAAATGACACTCAAGTGCTTATTAAAGTGCATAGCAGTGCAATTAACCCTATCGATTTGAAAACGCGTGCAGGTTTAGGTTTTGTTGCTCAAGCAAAAGAAGCTGATGAATTTTTATCTTTAGGTTATGACGTATACGGTGTTGTTGAGCAGTGTGGCGCTCAAGTCACTGAGCTGCAAGTGGGTCAATTTGTCGCAGGTATGGTGGGGTTTGCCAAACAGCCGGGCTGTTACGCTGATTATGTGATTGCTGAAGCAAACGAATTAATTGCATTTGATGTGCAACAAAAATCAGAAGTCGCAGGTCTATGTTTAGCAGGTTTAACCGCAATACAGGCTCTGAAAAAGTTTTCAAGCTCACAATCAACCCTTTACATTAATGCACCTACTGGTGGTGTGGGTCATTTAGCAATCCAACTGGCTCAAATACATGGTAAAAAAGTGATTGCAGTAAGTAATCGCCCTTCACATCAACTGTTACAAAAGTTAGCTGTAAAGGTTGTTGATTATGAGACATTCTTTTCTCAAAAGCGCCAAGCACAGCTACTCGATTTAGTCGGTGGTGAAATCGGCGAAAGAATAGTCGCGAATTTAAACTCAGGCAGTGAAGTGGTGACTGTACCCACCATCAGTGCACAGCAGATCGTTGCAGCAGCACAGCAAAGTGACATAACGGTCTCCGGTATTGTGGTAGCAAAGAATAAAGCTGATCTAAATGAATTGGTGACTGCGTATCGTGGTGGCGATTTATTTATCCATGTCGATTCGACTTTTACGCTTAAAGATATTCAGCAAGCGCACGAATACATGGAAGCGGGGCAGCATGCTGGCAAGATAATTATTAGTCATAGTTAATAAATATTGCTTGAGTATTGGGGATGTGCCCCCATTGATTGAACATTGCCTATTGGCTTGAGGATAATTTTTTGAATACACCAGAATTAAAGACTCGCTTAGAAGCACTCTCTACAGCAGAACACCAGCAAGCTATTAAGGGCATCAAGCGTGGTATTGAGCGAGAAGCATTAAGGATCAACCCGAATGGCTCTATTGCCAAAACGCCTCATCCACAAGACGCTGGGCATCCATTAACGAACTCGCATATCACCACTGACTTTTCAGAATCATTACTCGAGTTTATTACCCCAGTCAGTGAAGACCCTAAAGAGACGTTAGCGCAACTGCAAGATTTACAGAAATACACCTTGAGTAAAATGGGCGATGAGCTCTTGTGGCCTATGAGTATGCCTTGCTTCATCGAAAATCAAGATGACATTGCCTTGGCATATTTTGGTGAGTCGAACATAGGTAAAATGAAAACCCTGTATCGTGAAGGTCTAAAAAACCGTTACGGTAGCATGATGCAGGCTATTGCCGGTGTTCACTTTAATATTTCCTTCCCAGATACCTTGTGGGACAGCTTACAAAAAATTGAGCAAAGCACAGCTGAGAAACAAGCTTTTATTTCAGAGAAATATCTAGGCCTTATTCGAAACTTTAAACGTGAGCTATGGTTAATCAGTTACCTGTTTGGCGCTTCCCCAGCACTGTGTAAATCATTCTTGCAAGGCAATAAAAGTGACCTTGCGTTTAAGACTTTGGGTGAAGGCACGCTTTACTTAGAGTATGGCACAGCATTACGACTAGGTGATTTAGGGTATACCAACAGTGCTCAATCGTCTTTAAAAGTCACGTATAACAATTTAGATGAGTATATTGTGGGCTTACGCGAAGCAATTGGCTGTCACTCTGACTTGTATGGTAATTTAGCTGACTATAAAGCAGAAACGCCGCAGCAGCTAAATAAAAACATTCTGCAAATCGAAAATGAGTTCTACTCGCCGATCAGACCAAAGCGTAATGCACAAAGCGGTGAGACTCCGACTCAAGCTTTAGCAAGAGCAGGCATTGAATATGTCGAGATCCGCGCTTTAGATGTTAATCCTTTTTCACAGACTGGGATCAGTCTAGAGCAAATCCATTTCTTAGATGTGTTTTTAACTTATTGTCTGCTTAAAGACGCGCCAGCATTAAGCTGTGAAGATCAAAGGTCAACAGAAGACAATTTACAAGCTGTGGTGAATTCCGGCCGTAAGTCGGACCTTGAGCTGCAACGTGACGGTTCGCCTGTTTCTTTGCAAACATGGGCAGACGAGATTTTTGCAGAGTTAGTGCATGTGGCTCAGTATATGGACAAAGCAAATAGCTCAAACGTGTACCTGAGTGCAATCAGATTATGGCGTGAATGCATTTCTGAACCGAATAAGACACTATCAGGTCAGTTCTTATCTCAGCTTAAACAAAACCAACAAGATGGCGGTAGCTATGCAATTGAGTTGGCGAATGAGTATAAGTTAGCGCATCAGTCTCAGACATTTGTAACCTACTCAAACTCAAGTCTCGATGCTGATGCAGTCGCTTCTCACGAAGCACAGGAGCAAAAAGTTGCAGAAGATGATTTGACTTTTGTGGCGTTCTTAGATGATTATTTTGCTAACGCCTAGGCAAAAAAAAGCGCAGCTAAATTAGCTGCGCAAATATTAAATCAGGGATGAAACAATGCTAAACCACTGTATTCATATGCTCTGACTTATAGAATTTAAATAAGTTCACCAAAAAATGAAAAAGATTAAAAAAAGTTTTCTTACCCTATCTTTCGCCGCGGTTTTGAGCGGTTGCGCAACGGCGCCTCCTAAACAACCTGATAATATTTGTAAGATCTTCGAAGAAAAAGAAGACTGGTATTATGATGCGCGTGATGCTCAAGATAAATGGGGGTCGCCTAAACATGTGTTAATGGCAATGATGTATCAAGAAAGCTCGTTTAGACACGATGCAGCGCCACCGATGGAGTATTTTTTAGGGTTTATTCCAATTGGTCGAGCAAGTTCTGCCTATGGTTACTCACAAGCTAAAACACCTACATGGCAAGACTATATTCGCGAAACAGGTAATTCAGGCGCTGACAGAGACGATTTCGAAGATGCCATAGATTTTATGGCTTGGTTTGTTAATAAAACCCACAAAGTGAATGGTATTTCTAAATGGGATGCCTATGCCCAGTATCTTAATTATCACGAAGGATGGGGCGGATATAAGCGTGGCACTTACCGCAATAAAAAATGGCTCATGGCCGTAGCAAATAAAGTGAAGCATCGTGCTGGACGCTATGGTGCGCAATTAAAAAGATGTGAAGCTGAATTAGATAAATCTTGGTTTGAAAGGCTATTTAGCTAAATTTTTTTACTGGTTTTGTTGTATTAAAAAAAGCCGCAAACGCGGCTTTTTTTAATATTGAAAACTTATAAAGTCAAAGTTGTTACTTTCTTTTCTCAGGAAACACCTTAACCTGTTTTATCATGTTTTCTTTGATTTCGATAATTTCAATCGGGTAGCCTGCAATCCTCATTCCTAGAGGTTTCTGAGGAATGTCTTCTAAATACTCAACAATTAAGCCACTTAAAGTTTTAGGGCCTTCTGTTGGTAGTTCCCATTCCATTTCTTTGTTAATTTCACGGATATTGGCCGTACCATCAACCAATACAGAGCCATCAGACTGTACGTCAACTTCTTCGCTCGCTGCACGAGTTTGTGTTGTTGTGAAATCACCCACAACATCTTCAAGAATGTCTTCAAGTGTGACCAAGCCCTGAATGTCACCGTATTCATCCACAACCAAACCAATACGCTCTTTGCTTTGTTGAAATTTTAAAAGCTGAGTATTTAATGAGGTGCCTTCAGGAATATAGTAAATTTCACGCACTGCACGTAAAAGAGACGGTTTATCGAACTGCTCTTTTGTTAGCAGTCGAAGCGCATCTCGAGAGTGAATAAAGCCAACAGCATCGTCAATCTGGTCACGATACAGCAATACGCGAGTATGTTGAGCGTTGGTTAAATGTTTGGCGATGTCTTTCCAATCGTCATTAATGTCAATGGCATTAATTTCGTTTCGTGGGATCATGATGTCTTCAACCGTGACATGATCTAAATCGAGAATAGACGTCAGCATGTTTTGGTGGTTGCTAGGCAGTAATGCACTGGACTCATTTACCACGGTCTTAAGCTCTTCTTTACTTAAACTGTGCTCTTCAATGTCTTGGTTTGAAATACCAAACAGCTTAAGAATACCATTGGTGATCCAGTTTAATCCAATTACAAATGGGAACATCAGCTTCAAGAGACCTTTCAATATTACAGAGCTTGGAAAGGCAACTTTTTCTGGATGTAATGCCGCGAGTGTTTTGGGAGTGACTTCAGCAAAGATGAGAATTACGAATGTGAGCGCTATCGTATTAACAAGAGGACCCCAAACATCACCGAAGTACCTTTCTGTAATAATGGCAGCAACTGTAGCGGCTGCAATATTAACGAGGTTATTACCAATTAGGATGACACCAATTAATCTATCAGGACGCTGTAGTAAGCTACTTACACGCTTCGCACCTTTATGATTTTCTTTTTCTAAGTGTCTTAGTCGATATTTGTTTATCGACATCATGCCAGTCTCTGAGCTTGAGAAATAAGCCGAGAGCAAAATAAGTAAGCCCAAAATCGCAAAGAGCGTACCGGTTGATATGTCGTCCAAAAGAGGATCCCTTTTCTAATATTGAATAGGTATTAAGCGTTACTGAAAGTACTGAGTCAAGTTAAAACTTTACTAGAATCACTTCTTGTATGAATCTGCTACCAAAGTAGGCCAATGTGACTAAACCTGAGGCGCCTAAAATTGCAAAAACCACAGGTTTACCACGCCAGCCAAAGCGGTGATGACCAATCGTTACAGTTGCAAAAACTAACCAAGCGATAATAGACAGCACGGTTTTGTGGATGACTTCTTTAGCAAACATACCTTCCAGAAAGATAAATCCAGACATGAGTGCCAATGTAAAAATACCAGTACCAACAGTAAGCAGTTGGTAAAGTTGTCTTTCAACCAACATAAGTGGCGGTAGATGACTGTTCATAATAGCAAGGTCTTTTTCTTTAAGGCGTTTGTCTATATAGAAGAATTGCACAGCATAGAGTGTAGCAATAATCAAAATACAGTAAGCAAGTAGTGAAAGAGAAATATGTATAACAAGTCCTAAGTCCACGTTAATGCTTTGTATAATAATATGGTGTGGGATAAATAAACTGGCGATTAATAAAATAGCAGCAAAGCCGTAGACTACCGGGAGCAACAGAGTAGCGGGGAATTTTAATGATACAGTCGTGACGCTCACGACAATCACCCAGCAAGTTAACATCGCGACATTAACCGTACTTAAATCTTGCCCATCATGGGTAAAAACTGAATTTACTAACACTAACATATGCGCCAATATAGCGCCTGTACTGAGTAGAACCGTTAGCTTTTGGCTCGGCCCTTCTTTATGAAATAGGCGTGACAGTACATGCCCTGTTGCTAGAACATATAAAAGGCTGGCAAGTAAAGACAGGCTAATGATCAACATGTTAAATGTAGTCCAGATGTTAGTATCCTTGTTACAGGCTATTGTATTTTATGCCACCGTTCTTGCAAAGAGGTTATAAAAAGAAACTTTGTCTTTACTTGAATACTGTATTACTCGCCTGCATATCAGTATAATGCGCACAATTACGATTTATTGGAACCTAATACATGTTTGAAAATCTCCAAGAACGCTTAGGTAAAACGTTAAAAAACATCAGTGGCCGCGGCCGACTTACCGAAGACAATATTAAAGAAACCCTCCGTGAAGTGCGTATGGCACTGCTTGAGGCTGATGTTGCATTACCGGTTGTTCGTGAGTTTGTTAAACAAGTAAAGGAACGTGCGGTTGGTGTTGAAGTAACGAAGAGCTTAAGCCCGGGTCAAGTCTTCATCAAAATAGTGCGTGAAGAACTTGAAAAAGCCATGGGTGAAGCTAATGAAGAGCTTAACTTAGCTGCGCAGCCGCCAGCGGTATTAATGATGGCGGGTTTACAAGGTGCGGGTAAAACCACCAGTGTTGGTAAACTGTCTAAGTTCTTAAAAGAGCGTAAAAAGAAATCTGTACTTGTGGTGAGTGCGGACGTTTATCGTCCTGCGGCGATTAAACAGCTTGAGACGCTAGCTAACGAAGTGGATGTTGAGTTTTTCCCAAGTGATATTTCACAGAAGCCAGTTGACATCGCTACCAATGCGATAAGCCATGCGAAGAAGAAATTCATTGATGTTGTAATTGTCGATACAGCAGGTCGTTTGCATGTAGATAGCGACATGATGGACGAGATCAAAGATCTTCATGCAGCAATTAACCCAGTTGAAACCTTATTCGTTGTTGACTCTATGACGGGTCAAGATGCTGCGAATACTGCAAAAGCGTTTGACGAAGCGTTACCACTAACTGGTGTTATTCTGACTAAGACCGATGGTGATGCGCGTGGTGGTGCTGCATTATCAATTCGTCATATCACGGGTAAGCCTATTAAATTTATCGGTGTTGGTGAGCGCACTGATGCACTAGAACCTTTCCACCCAGATCGTGTTGCTTCGCGTATTTTAGGCATGGGTGACGTACTTTCATTAATCGAAGAAGTTGAAATGAAAGTCGATAAAGACAAAGCAGCAAAAGTTGCTGAAAAGGTCTTTAAAGGTGACGGCTTCACGCTAGAAGATTTTGCAGAACAACTGCGTCAAATGAAAAACATGGGTGGCATGATGGGGATGCTTGATAAGCTACCTGGTATGTCTAACCTACCAGATGCAGTGAAAGATCAGGTGGGTGACAAAACTTTCAATCAAATGGAAGCAATCATCAACTCAATGACACCGAAAGAGCGTGCTCGTCCTGACTTAATCAAAGGGTCTCGTAAAAAGCGTATTGCAGCCGGTTCTGGTACTCAGGTACAAGACGTCAATAAACTGCTTAAGCAATTTACCCAGATGCAAAAGATGATGAAGAAGATGAAGGGCAAAGGCGGCATGATGAAAATGATGCGCAACATGAAAAACATGATGCCACCAGGCATGATGGGTGGTGGCCCTAAGTTTTAATTTATAATTTGCAAATTATAAATTAAAAAAGGAAGCAACCGAGAGGCGCTTCCTTTTTTTGTGTTAAGTTTACAGGACGCTAACTAGGCGCTTACAGCTTCTGCTTGTGATCTTGCTGCTTTTGTTAATCTCACTAGCTCTTTACGCACTGACATACCATCATGACATGGTGTTTCAAATTGAATGAAATAGTTTTTCTCATTAGCTCTTAGATAACAGCCATCCGATACGAGCGTTGTCATCGCAACATCATCGGCTTCAATATTATGCATGAGCTTAAGAATGAGTTGATTAGCATCGCGATGATCTTCATTCATGTGCTCAACCATACGAGCTTCGTCTTCAAGCGAAAATTGTGGCGCTTCTAGTTGCCATTCATTTTGTTCAATCCAGAAGATATGGCCAAAACCCCCGATGTAGCGAACACGCTTAACTTCCATTCTCCAAAGCTGAAAATCATGGGCTTGTCGGTACGATATGGCTTCTGGATATTGTCGCTCGTATCTCGCCAGTAGCAATTCAGATTCTTCTATTGGTACTGGGGCTGCATCACCGACCACCGTAACGCGGGCATGAGCATTCTGATCACCTTGTTCTGCAGCATCAAATACAGTGGCACACATTCTACTGTCTTCACTCAAGTTTCGTGAGTGTTGCGCAATCCCTGCAATATAAAAAATAAGTCTACCTTGATTGTCTGTCATGAATGGCGACACAGACCCAAAAGGATAACCTTGCAGGTTTTTTGAAATTGTTGAGATCACACAAACATGTGACTGTCTGACTAAAGTGCGTGCTTCAAAAGCTGCCTGTTCACGCATTTTGGGCTCCTGTAAGAGGTTCTGAAAAAATCATAGGAATTGAAAAGCTGGGATGTTGGTTAATTTGCATGCCAGCTCTATATATAGGTTGTAGTATGTCTGTTTTAAGGACATGTTGCGGACTACCATCTTGATGGATATATCCATCGTGCAGTAATAAAACCCTATCCGCATATAATGACGCAAGGTTTAAGTCATGCAATACAGCAATGACGGTATTACCTTGCTGTGCAAACGCTTTCGCTATACCTAACGTACAATGTTGATGGTGTAAATCTAATGCAGAGGTCGGTTCGTCAAGCAACATGAGTTTGCCTTTGGTATCCGTTTTATGTGCATTGAGTTGCGCCAAGCATCGTGCAAATTGCACCCGTTGAAACTCTCCACCCGATAAAACAGTGACATCTCTATTTGCTAAATGAGCCAATGAGAGCATCTCAATGATTTGACTTACGGTGTAGGCCTGCTCTTTGGTACTTTCTTGATACGGGTAGCGGCCCATGGCAATCAATTCGGCTGCACTGAACGCGAAATTGACGCGATTATTTTGCAATAGCATCGCTCTTTGTTTTGCCAACGTATTTGGGTCAAAGTCAGATAACAGCTGATTGTAAAAGGTCACCTGACCTGTAAAAGATAAATCATCACAAATTGCACTCAACAGTGTTGATTTTCCTGCGCCATTTTCACCCAGTAATACAATAAATTCGCCTTGCTTTGCGTTAAACGACAAATTCTTAATAATATGCTTATTGCCGCGTTTAATATTAAGGTTATGACATTCAAGCATGCATACCTCGTTTTTGTTTAATTAATTGGTAGATAAAAAAAGGTGCGCCAAATAATGCGGTCACAATGCCGATTGGTAATTCAGACGGGGCAACAATTAAGCGTGCTATCCAATCAGCCAGTAGCATTAACAAACAACCCAGCAGCATACTCAGTGGCAGCATTTTTCTTAGATCAGGACCAACTAGTAGTCTTGCGATATGCGGCACTACCAGACCAACAAAACCAATCATGCCACCCATAGCAACAGCACCGCCAACGCCGAGTGCTATGAAAAAGACGACTTCTGTTTTCAGACGTTTTACATTGACGCCCAAATGTCTTGCGTCACGTTCGCCCAGCATAAGGGCATTAATTTGTCTTTTTTTCATAAGTAAACAGAGTGTGCTCACTATTATAAGTGGTGCACCATAGGTAATGGCTGACCAGCTCGCACCACCCAGAGAACCCATTTGCCAATACGTCATCAAACGCAGTGCACTGTCATCGGCAAAGAAACTAAAGAGTCCAATTATCGCCATGGCTATCGCATTGATGGCAACGCCGGCGAGTAATAGGGTTGTTATTTGTACTTGTCCTTGGTGGTTTGCCAGGCGGTAAATAATACTGGTAATCGTCAACGCCCCGACAAATGCAGCTGGTGCAATCATGGCTTCATTAATGAAACTGACCTTTGGTGCGAGTGCAATGACGGCAATCGCTGCGACAGCCGCACCGCCAGTCACCCCCATTAAACTCGGATCTGCGAGTGGGTTTCTACATAAGGCTTGCGTAGCGGCCCCACTGCAAGCTAAAACCGAGCCGATCAGAATGGCCAGAACAAGCCTTGGCAAGCGAATTTGCGATACTACGCTAAGTTGTAATGTGTTGATGTCGGTTACAAAACTATCAGGCATTAACCATGCAATTGGCATTTTCCAATCCCAACCCACTGGTCCTGTGCTTAATGAAAGCCAAGCCAAGAAAAAGAGTGAGATGGCACTGAGCCAATACCACTTTAAGTGCTGGTTAGAGTGAAGTGTAGGAAGCGCAAGAGTGGTCATAGTACATTTTTAAGGTGAAATTCATTTAATGTTGCGATAGCTTCTGGTAAGCGTGTTGTCATACCCAGTGCCATTAAGGAGTCCATAATAAGTAGCCGACATGCTTTTGCTGCTGGAATTAACGCAAGTGCAGCCTGTTGGCAAAACTTTTCAGCGCCGCCCGCGCCATTTACAACATGGCTAGGTGCCACCAAGAAATCAGGGTTACTCACTACTAAAGATTCGCGGTTAAAAGGTTTAAAGCCCTTATGTTGAGCGAGGTTACGCACGCCTGTATAACTAAAAAGTAAATCAGGCACCGTTTCTTTGCCTGCGACCATTAACCCTCGCTCACCAGCTGAAAGAATAAATAATGCTTTAGATTCAGAAATGGGGGCTTTGGCTGGCAATGCTTTTTTTAGTTGTGCGATAAGCTTTTGCGCGCTTTCTTGTTGGTTTAAATCAGCGGCGACTTGATTGATTAATTGAAAAAGCCCATCTACATGCTTAGGTTTGTGATAAAGCTTAAGTGCAACACCAGTACTCTTTAATTGCGTAAGTACTTCGGGGCGACCTGTGCCTTCTAAGGCCAGTATAATTGTTGGCTGTTTTGATAAAACGCCTTCGGCAGCCAGATCTCGATAGTAGCCTACTTTAGGTAGAGCAACTGCTTTAGGTGGCCAAGTACTTGATGTATCAACAGCGACCACTTTCTCTCCAGCGCCAAGTGCATAGACTATATCTGTGATGGTGCCACCTGCAGTTACAATTCTTTGTGCTGAGCTATTAAAGCTAATGGTTAAAAGCAGTAAACCAATAGAAATAATGTGTTTCATTGTTTTCTCTTGTCTATAAATTTTTATAGCACTCATAGCCATAGCTTTGGCTTTATGAGCAAATTGCTAAATCCCTCTATGTTATTTCATCCTCGTTTGCTGATGATACCTATCAGAACTCTCAAAATCTACATAATAATAAAAACAATTATCATTTGTGATTAATTTGAAATGTGATTATAGTGCTCTCGAAATTGATTCGTTCTTCCTGTTTGAGGTAAAAAAATGTTTAAGAAGACACCCATTTCGATCAGTATTACTGCAGCTGTATTAACTGCATCATGTTCGTTTATTACTGCGGCTGAAGAAGCTCAGTTTGAAAAGCAAAGTGAAGTTATTGTTGTATCAGGCTCTCGAATTGAGCAAAAACTGGTTGATGTTGCGGGCTCAGTGAATGTCGTTACTGAACAAGAAATTGAACGTGAGTTGGCAGTGGACTTAAATACCGCATTTAAGTATCAAACAGGGATTACAACATCGGGCTCTACAGGTGAAGCTCAAGCGCTCAATATTCGAGGTATCGGCGGAAACCGTGTGGTATATATCAAAGATGGCCGTCGTGTAAACGATGCTTATGTAGGTGGAGCTGGCTTACTTATTGGTCGTGGATACTTTGATATCGATAATGTTCAACAAATTGAAGTTGCCAAAGGTGCCGCGTCCTCTTTATATGGTTCTGATGCGCTTGGCGGTATTGTTGTTATCTCAACTAAAGACCCATCAGATTATTTGGCGAATGACACCGCATATGCGCAATTAGGGTTGGGTTATTATGGCGTTAATTCTGAAAAGAGTTTTTCAGCTACGTATGCTCAGAAAGTAGGTGAGATGAATGCGACATCAATTCAATTAACTAGAAGAGATGGTAGAGAAGCGCAAAACTACCAAGAAAATCTGCCAGGCTTTGATTACACCTCGAATGCTGTATTGATCAAATCAGAATTTGATATTTCAGACAAAGAGCGTTTATTGGCAACGGTTGACTTTTTTGACCAAGAAACAAAGCAAGTTATAGCAGCCACAATTAATGAGACAACGGATCAGAATGAAAGCCTATCTGTGTCTTTAGCATTTGATAGCGCGAGTGCGACTGCTTTTTACGATAATTTAAAGGCACAAGTCTATTACACCAATTTTGAGCAGAAGAGCGACCAACTACGCGCAAATGACGGCAGTCGCAGTAGAACTGGTCCTTACACTGATTACAATGACTATCGATTCGAGCAGTCTATTTTGGGAGCTCGAGTTGTACTGGATAAAAACTTAGAAGTAGCAGGGTTAAACCACCAATTCGTTTATGGTTTCGATTACGATAGTTATGAGACAGCTAGGCCACGATATAAAACACGACTTGATGCGCAAGGGAACAAACTACTTGATAAAGAAGGGCAGAAAACCTTCCCTGGTGCAGATACAAGTATGCTCGGGATATTTGTTCAGGACAATATAACGCTTATACCTGATTCTTTAGACCTTAATGCTGGTATTCGTGTAGATAGATATGACATGACGCCGAAAAAAGATGCCTTGTATGAGGGGGCTGAGTTTTCTGATATTACTGAAACGGCGTTATCACCAAAACTTGGTTTAGTTTATTCTTTTTCTGACAACCTTAACCTTGTTGCACAATACGCTCGAGGCTTTAAAATTCCACCACATGACCTTGCATATCAAAGCCATGGTGTCGAACCGTTTTACCAGATTTTACCAAATTCAGAACTAAACCCTGAAACCAGTGACAGTGTTGAGTTTGGCGTTAAAGGTGATTTTGAATCACATGGTTTTACTATTACCTTGTTCAATACAAAATTCGAGGACTTCATAGGCAATAAAGTTGTGCGTGTGGAGCCAAGTACCATTCCAAACATGCCACCAAAAACGTATTACCAATATCAAAATATCAGTGAGGTCGAAATAAAAGGGCTTGAGACAACTTATACAGTGTGGGTTAACGATAATGTCTCATTTGATACAGGCCTTACTTTTATAAATGGTAAAGATAAAGAAACCAATGAGTACTTAAATTCAATTAGTCCGCTAAATGGCTTTGTGAAAGCCCGCTATGAACAAGGCGATTGGTCAGTCACAGGTGCGTTTAAGTTTGCCAAGCGTATGACAAAGGTACCAAACAACGACATGGTTCAAACGTCAGGGTGGGGGACTGTTGATTTATTTACTGATTATGACTTTGGTGTAGTGAAGTTGAATGCCGGCATATTCAATTTGTTTGATAAAGCATACACCCCTTATGAAAGTGTTGCAGGTCAAGCTGCAGACGCTGATTTAACACAATTTACGCAGCCGGGAAGAAACTTTGCTCTCAATGCAAAAATGACATTTTAAGGCTGCTCTTCGTCACTAGATTTAAAAAACGGATGTGAGTTCTTACATCCGTTTTTTTGTTTGTATGACAAATTTATTAAGCTTTTCAACTACCAAGCAATTACAGGGAAGGTGCCTAAGAGAATAAAATCCAAAACAAACTTGCATTGTTGAAAAAAACTCGTACAATTCCCCAGCTTCCCAAATTGGGAAGCAAATCTTATTAATGAAAACAGTCAACTAATTGAGGACGGTATGGTAACTATTCGTTTGCAACGTGGCGGCGCTAAAAAGCGTCCATTCTATCAAATCGTGGTTGCGGATAGCCGTTTCTCACGTGACGGTCGTTTCATCGAGAAAGTAGGTTTCTTTAACCCAATCGCTGCGGGTCAAGAAGAGAAATTACGTTTAGATTTATCTCGTGTTGAACACTGGGTAGGTCAAGGCGCATCTCTTTCAGATCGCGTAGCTAAGTTAGTTAAAGACGCTCGTAAAGCGGCTTAATAGGCGTAAGTGTAACCATGAGTCAAGAAAACACCTCGATTATTGTAGTAGGTAAGCTTGGTGCCCCTTATGGTATTAAGGGCTGGCTTAAGGTGCATTCATTTACTGATGATCCCCAAGGGATCTTCGAATTCAGCCCATGGTTGATAGGGCAACAAGGTAAATGGCAATCTCTTGAAGTGAGTGACTGGCGTCGCCACAACAAGGGCTTTATCGCCAAGTTTGCGCAAGTAAACGACCGAGACGAAGCAATGGCTTTGACCAATGTGGAAATCTCAGTTGATTCAGCGCAGCTTCCTGAACTCCCTGAAGGTGAGTTCTATTGGCGAGATCTTATCGGCATGTCTGTTGTAACTGATAAAGGTTATAACTTAGGCACAGTCGATGACTTGATGGAGACTGGTTCAAACGACGTTTTAGTTGTGAAAGCAAATAAAAAAGATGCGTTTGGCCAATCAGAACGATTAATTCCGTTTTTAACTGATTCAGTTATCAAGGGTGTTAATCATGAAGAAAAAGTAATTACTGTAGACTGGGATCCAGGCTTTTAAATGAGCCAGCAAAAACCATTATGGGTCGGTGTTATTTCACTGTTTCCCGAAATGTTTGATGCGATTACCCAGCAAGGCGTAACGGGACGCGCTGTTAAAAACGGTTTAATCGAGTTTAACAGTTGGAATCCACGAGACTATGCAACTGATAAGCATAGAACCGTAGATGACAGACCTTATGGTGGCGGTCCGGGCATGTTGATGATGGTTAACCCATTAAAACAAGCTATTCTTGATGCCAAAGCGGCAGCAGGAGAAAGCGCCAAAGTAATTTATATGTCCCCTCAAGGGCGAAAACTAGATCAGCAAGGTGCAGCTGAATTAGCTGCATCAGAAAAACTGATATTAGTTGCGGGTCGTTATGAAGGTATTGATGAGCGGATCATCGAGTCTTATGTAGACGAAGAATGGTCCATCGGCGATTTTATTCTCAGTGGTGGTGAACTACCAGCCATGACACTAATCGACGCAGTTGCGCGTTTGGTGCCAGGTGTTTTAGGTCACAACCAATCAGCTGAGCAAGACTCCTTTTCGGATGGCTTGTTAGATTGTCCTCATTATACACGGCCAGAAACATTGGATGGCAAGCAGGTGCCTGCTGTATTACTCAGCGGAAACCATAAAGAGATAGCCAAATGGCGGCTTAAGCAGTCATTAGGCAGAACTTGGCTTAGACGTCCTGACTTGTTGCGTAACCTAGCTCTGACTGAGGAGCAAGCCATGTTACTTGCTGAATTTCAGCGAGAACATGAACAAGCTTGTGGCTAGAAGACAGTTACACCTAGGAATGTGAGAAATAAAATGGCAAAAGTAAACCAAAATATTATTAAAGAGCTTGAAGCTGAACAGCTTAAGCAAGACGTACCTGCGTTCGGCGCTGGTGATACAGTTGTTGTACAGGTACGCGTTAAAGAAGGTAACAAAGAGCGTCTACAGGCCTTTGAAGGTGTTGTTATCGCTAAGCGTAACCGTGGTCTACACTCAGCTTTCACAGTTCGTAAAATCTCGAGCGGTGAAGGTGTTGAGCGTGTATTCCAAACGCACAGCCCACTAGTAGATAGCATCACAGTTAAGCGTCGCGGTGCAGTTCGTCGCGCTAAGCTTTACTACCTACGTGAGCGTTCAGGTAAATCAGCACGTATTAAAGAAAAACTTAACTAATACGCGCGTTTTACTACGCTTTAAAAACAGGCCACTCTTTGAGTGGCCTGTTTTGGTTTATATGCCAAAAAAAACTATATCGCACTTTGTGATGTCATAGTCTAAATTTAATTCATCCCTTCACTTTTATCTGTCATACCATCCTGTTAGACTAGTTGTAATTATTTATTTACTGGTGTTTATAAAAGTTTACAGTTATGACGGGTGAGCAAACATTAGCACAACTTCGAGCCGGCATTGATGAATGCGACAGTCAGCTCGTACAACTTCTTGCTAAACGCAACGCATTAACATCTCAAATCGGTGCTATCAAACAAGAGATAGGTGCATCTTTACACGCCCCTGACAGAGAAAGCCTTTTGATCGAAGCGAGAAGACAGCAGGCTGAAGAGCACAACGTAAACCCAGATTTAGTTGAAGATATGCTTAGGCGCATGATGCGTGAAGCATACGAAAATCAGCAAAGTAAGTTAGCCTGTAAAGCGCCTGAGTTATCTCCTGTCGTGATTGTAGGTGGTGAAGGGGCGATGGGCCAGTTATTCGCTAAGCAGCTTACTCGCTCAGGGTATGAGATTCGTATTTTGGACCGAGCGCAACAAGCCGATGCCGAAACAATATTAACTGGGGCTAAATTGGTGCTTGTGAGTGTGCCAATCAATGCCTTAGAAGAAGTGGTTTCGTCATTGCCAGCTTTACCTGATGACTGTGTCTTAGTTGATATTACCTCCGTTAAGCAAGCGCCTTTGAAAGTGCTTATGGATAAGCATACAGGTCCAGTTGTTGGCCTTCACCCAATGTTTGGTCCTGATATTTCTCATTGGGTAAAGCAAACTGTTGTGGTCTGTGAAGGGCGAATGTCTGAGGCATGTTCAGGACTACTTGAGCAGCTAAAAGTATGGGGTTGCCAGCTAGTCGAAATGGATGCGAAAAAGCACGACCAAGCCATGCAGATCATTCAGGTGATGCGTCACTTAACCACGTTCGTCTATGGCCAGTTTTTGGCGAAGCAATGCCATACATTAGAAGAACTTCGAAGCTGTTCTTCACCTATCTATCAGCTTGAATTGATGATGGTTGGCAGGCTATTCGCTCAGTCTCCAGAGTTATATTCAGACATTATGTTAGCGCAATTCAATGATGTTGAAGGCTTATTAGCGAGTTACCAAGAAACTTTTGAATTGACACTGGATAAACTTAAAGCGGGCGACAAAGCGGCATTGATTGATTCGTTCTCAGAGGCTAAACAATACTTCTCGGGCTGTGCAGAGCAGTTTTTAAAGCAAAGTCGTGGTTTACTTAATAAAGCGAATGATGCAAAGGTATTAGATATATAGCGCTTAAATGAGCGCTTCTTAATAAAGATTGGTATGAAAAAAGGCACTTCAGATGAGTGCCTTTTTCAGTTAGCTTAATAGCTTCATATTAGACTTCGACGGCTTGCATAGACTCGCTTTGATAACACCCTAAAATGCGTACAAATTGAGTGTGGTCTTTAAGCTCTTCAAGGGCATTCTGCACATGCTTTTCTGCCGTATTGGCAAGTAAGTCAACATAGAAGACTTCTTCCCAAGGGTTACCTGGTACAGGGCGAGATTCTAACTTCACCATATTGATGTTATGGGCTTTGAAAACCATTAGTGCATCGGCCAATGAACCAACTTGCTGCTTGGTTGCCATAATCAGGCTTGTTTTGGTTGGGATCTGAGTTGATACTTGCAATGCTTTACGCGCCACAACAATAAAGCGGCTGTGGTTTTCAGTTTGATTGGCAAGTCCTGTTTTGATTACTTCTAGGCCGACATTTTTACCGGCTTGTGCGGAGCCAATGGCAGCGCCATTTGGTGTTTCTGATGCTTGCTTTAAGGCACTTGATGTCGAATCACATGTTTCATGCAATACATTATCCAGTCCTTGAATGAAGCGGCTGCATTGCGCAAATGGCTGAGGGTGAGCAAAGATTTTTTGAATGTCGCTGAGTTCAGTACCTGGTGTTGCCAATAAGCAATGTTCAACTGAGTGAGTGACTTCACCGACTATGGTGACTTGCGCGTGTTGAAGTAAGTCGAATACTTCGTTGATACTGCCTGAACTGGTGTTTTCAATTGGCAGCAGACCATAGTCAGCTTGGCCTTTCTCAACATGTTGAGTGATTTGTTCAAAGCTTTGACAGCCCATTTCAACTAACTTACCAGGGCGGCGACTAAAGTATTTGTGACAGGCTAATTGACTATAAGAGCCTTGCCCGCCGAGATAAGCAACACGATGAGTGTCACTTAATGAATCAGGATTTAGGCTTTTTTGTAGTAAGGCCTGCTGATTTAAAACTGAATCTTCTAAGATAGTTTGAAAAACGCTGTTTACATAAAACGCATCAAGTCCGAGTGACTTGCCATAATTAATCAGCTTTTCTAGCAAAGCTTGTTCTCGCTCTTCGTCGCGAACAGGTTTATTGTTGGCAATTTTATATTCCAAAACGCTATGGCTAATGCGGCGGCGTTTTGCAAGAAGCACCATTAAGTCTGAATCGATTTCATTTATATCTTTGCGTAAAGCATTTAAAGTATTTTCTGTCATAGGTCCTCACTCCCAGCGGCAAAAAAAAACCTCCCAGTTGGGAGGCTTATCTATTCGTAATCACGCGCAAACAGGTAAGCCTCTTCATCTAAAAAAGAAGCTAAAAAAGAAATTAGTTTTGCGAGTATTAGAATTTGTCATTGTTTAATTAAGAATTACTTAATAGATTGAATACATTATTAACACAGGGGGGAAGTGCATACAAGCATTACCTTATTCTTTACTGGTAATTTTTTCTCATTTGTTGCGCGATTGTAGGCCCCTAACTTGGCGAAAAGGAAAACATTCTGATATATTGGGGAAACGATATCGATATAAAAATAACAATTTTAATAAGGGTTTAGCAGTGGTCAATCGTCGACCCCCTTCAAGGTTTGGTTTTAATTCTTTAAGCGTCAAACTATCGATTTTAATTTCGGCGGTGTGTTTAGTTGCGGGAATTTTTGCTGCTGCTTTCATGTTAAAGTCAGAAGAAAAGCAGCTTGTATTTGAAGAATATGCAGATCTAAAGCGCTTTAGTACCCAAGTCATAAATCAATTTTCTAACTATCTTGAATTAAAAAAGAGTCTGTCTGAACAAACCGGTGCTGTTGTAACTAAACATCTTTTTTATGATGAGCAGACCATTCAAAATCATTCACCATCTCCAATACAATTTAGAGACGGTGCTTATCGAAGCACAGCGTCAAATGGTTTAACGGCTGCCTATTTTACCGGAGAGTCTTTAGATGAAGCGCATAAGCAGTTTTTTGCTCGCTCAGAAGCACTATGGGATATTATTGCGCCTCCGTTATTACAAGACTTTTTTAACTTTTACATGGTGACGAACAATCAGTTTGTCAGAATATCTCCACCTAACACGCTATTGAACGCTGCCCCTAAAAAAGGCTTGTTCGATGGCCAAACTATTGCTCAACTTAAACAAGAGCTCAACCCGACACGAGAAGCGGTTTGGTCAAAAGTACACTACGACGATGTATGGAGCAAATGGGTCATCAGTATTCTTGTGCCTCTGTACTTTGAAGAAGAATATCAAGGTTTCGTAGGGACAGATATTAGTATGGTGGACCTACTTAAGCACCTGCCAGTGCCAACTACGAATCAGGGATACTTAATTTTTGATGGTCAGGGCAATATTCTTGCTGCGCCAAATCTACAAAAAATCTTTAATACGGGCTCTGCTATCAGTCGCAATGAATTAACGCCAGAACTTGCAAAGGTTGTTGATGATACATTGAAGTTAAAATTGCCAGATAGACAGTCAATCTTTGACTTAAAAGGTGAAACACATCTCATCAATGTTACTCAACTCACAGAGTTAGGTTGGTATGTTGGTATTTACAAAAAGCGTGATTCGGCGCTTGCTGCACTAGAAGAGCTAAAAGTTAAATTCTTTGGTTTATTTGTTTTATATGCGATGTTCGTTGCTCTCTTACTGCATCAAGTGCTTTATAAACTGGTGTTACAGCGTATAAATAATACGGTCAGTGCAGTAAAAGACTTTGGTCGAGGCCAATGGGATATGCCCGCAATGCCTAATAATAATGATGAAATTGGCCTCCTAAATGCCACTTTCAATGATATGGGTAAAGAAATTAAAACCTTAGTAACGGGTTTAAACAATAAAATTACTGAAAAAGAAATAGCGCAAAAAGCGGCTGATAGATTATCTAAAGCAGTTGAGTTCTCGGGTACTGCGGTGGTGATCACCAATGAGCATTTTCAAATCGAATACGTAAACCCAAAAATGCAAGAAATGACTGGCTACAATGAAGCACATTATGCCCGACAGCCTTTATTGAGCATTATTTCCAAAGAGATGTCGATACTAATTGAAGATATAGACCTTGATTTGCGAAGTCGAAATTATTGGCGTGGTGATACCATACTCCAAGGAGTGACAAATGAACCGATTTGGGTGAGCTTGAGCATTTCTCCTATTCGTGATGAAAGCGGTCACATTTCAAGCTATGTGGCGTCAGCTCAAGATATCTCGTTTGTTAAAGAGAGTCAGCGTAAGATGGAGGAGTTGGCTTACTTTGATACCCTAACAGGCCTCGCCAACCGCACCTTCTTTAGAATGCAGTTGAAAAAGTCGATGGCATTGGCTGAACGCGGTCATTACGCATTTGCGTTATTCTACTTTGACTTAGATGAATTTAAACGTATTAACGATACCTTGGGTCATGACGCAGGCGATCGCTTACTAGTAGAAGTAGCCGACCGACTTAAAACCCGTCTAAGAGCTGAAGATACGATAGCACGATTAGGTGGTGATGAATTTGCCGTACTGTTAAGTGGCATTGAGAAACGAGATAATGCGATGGATGTGGCTCAGATGATCCAACGCACACTGAATGTGCCGATTAAACTTGGCAATAATGAAGTGATTGTCAGTGCCAGTATTGGTATTACGCTTGCGCCTTTTGACAGTAAAGAAGAAGAGCAATTACTTAAACACGCTGATTTAGCCATGTATGAGGCAAAGGCGAAAGGGCGAAACACGTTCCATTTCTATTCTCAAGAGTTAGATGAAGCAGCAAACGAGCGTTTGTATATAGAAAATGAACTGCGCTCGGCTATTCGCGATAATCAATTCACTTTGCATTACCAACCACAGGTTGATTACCGTACTAATGAAGTGGTTGGCTATGAGGCATTAATTCGTTGGGAGCATCCAGAGCAAGGACCTATCCCACCGAGTAAATTTATTCCAATAGCTGAAGCTACGGGTTTAATCGTTGAGCTGGGAGAGTGGGTACTCGAGGCCGCATGTCGCTTCTCGGTGAAGTTACAGCAGCAAGGCAAAGTTGGAAACATTTCAATTAATCTGTCAGCGAGACAATTTAAAGACAGTAATATGAAACGCGTGTTGTCTGATGTGTTAGCTCGAACAAATATGCCGCCTAAGTTACTTCACCTTGAGCTGACTGAGAGTATGCTTATGGGAGATGTAGAAGCAGCTATTTCTCAATTACACCAAATTAAGGCCTTAGGTGTTTCTTTATCTATTGATGACTTTGGTACGGGTTATTCGTCTTTAAGTTATTTAAAACGCTTCCCAGTTGATATTCTTAAAGTAGATCGCTCATTTGTGAAAGATATTCCTGAAGACCCCAATGATATGGAAATTACTGCTGCTATTATCGCGATGGCCCAAAAGCTTAATCTTGAGGTTGTTGCTGAAGGAGTTGAAACGAAAGAGCAAGTAGATTTCTTAGCGAATAATAACTGTTATGTAGTACAAGGTTTCTACTACAGCCCACCTATCCCTGAAGAGGCTGTTGAAGTCTTTAAAGTACAATAACAAAAGGGGGTTATTAGCCCCCCGCAATTTTGACCTTGAACTTCATCGCTTCTAGTATTTGTTTAAGCTTGTCTCGGTCATCTCCCTGTATTTCAATGACGCCTTCTTTTACTGCACCACCTTGACCCATTTTACTTTTTAGTGTTTTAGCGAGTTTCTTTAAATCATGCTCAGACGGGTCAATACCAACAACCAGCATCACGCCTTTCCCTTTACGGCCTTTGGTTTGCCTTTCAATGCGGACTGCCCCATCTTTAAATAGACGGACTTCAGGCTCATTGTTTTCGCTCTCAGGTTTAATACGGCCAAACTCAGTTGAATAAACAAGATTATTTTCAGACATTTTTCAGTGCTCTTTTGTTTTCATCCCTGAATAATAACAGTTTCGTAGAGTGCATTGAACACATCTTGATAATGGTATGATTTTTATGCATTTAAATAAATTTTGATAATAAGTTCGATATTTTTTGGCGATTATTTCTAAACAAGTTATATTTAAGAACAACGGATGAATAACAAATTCGAACCATATTAGGAGGTTATAATGAGTTTGAGCAAGAGCGCTTCTGCCGATGGCAAAACGTTGACGATACAGATAAAAGGAAAGTTTGATTTCAATTTGGTTCAGTCTTTCCGTCAAGCGTATGCTGAGGTAGATGGGCAAACGGATAAGGTGATTATCGATTTGCGAGAAACTGATTATATGGATAGTTCTGCCCTTGGTATGCTTTTAAATATGAAGAAAACGTTGGGTGAATCTGTGTCGAGTATTACGATTAGCAACTGTCGTCCTCAACTAAAGAAAATATTGCAAATCTCGCGTTTTGATAAAAAGTTTGATATTGACTGATTTAGATTAGACCCTACATTGCGTATTTTAGTCGTTGATGACCAACCCTTAAATTGCACTTTGCTTAAAGCCATGCTCGAGCAACAAAATTATCTGGTCGAGCTTGCAAGCAACGGGCAACAAGCGCTTGAAAAGTTAAACGAGTACTCTATTGATATCGTTTTGCTTGATGTCATGATGCCTGTAATGGATGGTTTTGAAACGGCACCTCTTATTAAGCAGCAAGCCGGGGATGTTTACTTACCGATTATCTTTATTACTGCGCTTGAAGATCACCAAAGTTTTGAAAAGTGTCTTGAGGTGGGTGGTGATGACTTTATCCACAAACCCTTCGATAAAATCATTCTCTCAGCCAAAATTAAAGCACATGCAAGAACTCGTCGTTTAAGCCAAGAAGCTAATAGGCAGAAGAAAGAACTCGAATACCATTATAATCAAACTGAGCGTGAGCATGAAATTGTGGAGCACATCTTTAGCAATGCGCTCTCGCAACAGAAAAGCTTTCCAAACATTTGTGACTTCCACCTATCCCCTGCGTCTATGTTTAATGGCGATGTGTTCTTAATGGCACAGAGCCCGCTCGGTGGTTTCTATTGTCTGCTGGGGGATTTTACTGGTCATGGTTTAGCTGCTGCAGTAGGGGCTTTGCCAGCCTCTCGTATTTTCTATGCAATGGTGGCTAAAGGCATGGCTGTGAGTGACATCGCTTATGAATTAAATAATACACTGGCAGAGTTATTACCTGGTCATATGTTCTGTGCTGCAGCAATCATAGAGTTAAGTGAGTCTGGTCGAAGTGTATCTGCTTGGCTTGGTGGCATACCTGATATTTATTTAATAGATAAAAGCGGTGCGGTAATTAAAACCCTTGAATCACAGCATATGGCATTGGGTATTCTAGAAGAAGATGAGTTCGAGAGGAATATTGTTCATTTTGAGGTTAATGACGCTCACCGTCTTGTTATGGCAACAGATGGCATTGTCGAGACAGAAAGTAAACAAGGTGAAATGTTTGGTGAAGAGCGTTTAAAAGCTACGCTCGCAAGTAAATCAAATATCGGTACCGAAGATATTATTGCTCAAGTACATCAGTTCTCTGGTCACAGTGAGCAACAAGATGACTTGAGTATCGCAATTATAAATTGTGTTGCGAATCCGCTGATTATTAATTCGGAGGTGAGCTACTCTCAGCTGCCATTTGACTTTCATGTTGTGCTAAACGCAGAACAAATGAAACGAAATGATCCCATTTTAGAATTAGTAAATATGTTAAGTACGGTAGAAGGGGTTGATAATCACCGTTCAAATATTTTTCTTCTGCTTTCTGAAGCCTATAATAATGCATTAGATCATGGGGTGCTGGGGTTAGATTCAGACATCAAAAATCAAGAAGATGGATTTTTTATTTTCTATCAAATGCGTGAAGAGGCATTGGCAAAGTTGCAAGCAGCTCGGATCGAAATAAGTGCAAATTACGAACCTCAGCATCAACACATTAGATTTACCATTACTGACTCCGGCACTGGCTTTCATATTAAAGAAGATAGCACAGCTTCTTTGTGTCAAGAGCATGGTAGAGGTGTTGGCTTACTAAACGAAATAGCTCATTCTGTGTCTTATAATGAAACTGGCAACTGTGTTGAGCTTATATACTCATTAAATAACAACTCTTATATTTCTTGATTGAGTATTTAGGCGATTACTGAATAGTTTAATTTAAGTGTATAAAACTTTAGCTTAGAAAAAGTCATATCTCAAAGTCAAATAACCCCTACCACAGCTAATATCGACCAAAAAATTTTTAACCGAAATTAAATCTTACTTCCGCAGGTCTTAACTGTTTCTCAATGAATTGGCTTTGTCTCTTTGCAAAGCTAATTTTGTGTGTTAAGTTTCGGGTATCTGGATGTTTGGATGGCTAAAATGATTTCTTCTTATCTTTCACTTTCGGGCGTAACTACATCGCCTTCACTTGTTGAGCAAGCACTAGCAGAATTAGATGCATTTCTAAATTCTGAACAAAGCACTGTGGATGCGGTTTGGTCTTATTTGATCCCTGAATTAGGGGAAGGCGGAAGCTGCAGTTTATTTGGCCAACTACAAGATGCGCCTTTTGAGTTAAAAAGCTACATCAACAATAACCAAGAAAATAACGTGTTATTGGAAAAACTCAATGCGATAGTGCAATTCGTTGTTGATAAAACACAAGTAGATTGGTTTGGTATTTATGCAAATACCTTAACCCCTGAAGGTGAGCAGTTACTTAAACTGGCTTATCATGGTGCGCCTAGTCGTCCTTTGTTCCCACTTACAGAAGATTTTGCAAAGATAAGTAATAACGTACAAGTTGCCTTATCTTCTAAAGGTCGAGTTGTGAATGATGTCGCTGAATACGTAGCGCAAGGTGGTGAGTATTATACCTGTGATCCTAAAGTACACTCTGAAGCATGTTTACCTATGTTTGATAACATTTCAGGTTGCACAGGGATCATCGATGCCGAGGCGTTCTCAACTGGCATTTTTGATGAACAGGTGTTGGCAGTTTTAGTTGCCGCCTGTATTAGAATTCCTCAGTATTTACCGCGTTCGTAGCACTCGAGTTCTTAAAATTTTATGTTACTATTAACGCAGTTTTAATATCAATTGCATTGAATTTATGTTCATTTCTTGCGACTGAAAAATGGTCAAAGAATGAGAAAGAAATGACGTGATATAGTTATTCTATATGAGAAGTTTCTAACGAAATTATTGGACTATTTAGCTCGCTAGAATGAACACTTAGCCGATAAAATTGATATCACCCGGGTTATGCCTTGTAAATACTCTGCGCGTTTATAAGGCACACTGACAAATAACTAAATTAAGAGATGACCTATGTTCTCAGAATTAAAACCGTTACCAACTGATCCAATTTTGGGTCTTATGGCTGCTTACAAACAAGATACTAACCCTAATAAAATCGATCTTGGTGTTGGTGTTTACAAAGATGAGCAAGGTAATACCCCTGTACTAAGAGCTGTAAAGAAAGCTGAAGCTTTTCGTTTAGAAAACGAAACCACTAAGTCTTACATTGGTCTTGCTGGTAATTTAGATTTTTGTCAGAAAATGGAAACCCTGCTATTAGGTGAGCACAGTACATTACTTGCAAACCGTGTTCGCACTGCACAAGCGCCAGGTGGTACAGGTGCACTACGTGTTGCTGCTGAATTCATCAAACGTTGTAACACAGATGCGACAGTATGGGTAACAACACCAACTTGGGCTAACCACATCAGCTTATTTGAAGCGGCGGGCCTAACAGTTAAAGAATACCCGTATTACGACTACGAAAATAAAGGCTTGTTGTTCGATGAAATGATCGACACGCTGAAACAAGTACCTAAAGGTGACGTGGTTCTTTTACATGCTTGTTGTCACAACCCAAGTGGTATGGACTTAAACGAAGAGCAGTGGAAAATTGTTGCTGAACTTGCAAAAGAAGTAGGTTTCACACCATTAATCGACATTGCTTACCAAGGTTTTGGTGCAAGCCTTGACGAAGATGCAAAAGGCTTACGTTTACTAGCAGATGCCGTTGATGAGCTGATCATTTGTTCTTCATGTTCTAAGAATTTTGGCCTTTACCGCGAGCGTATCGGTGCATGTTCAATCATTGCTAAAGACAGTGCAAATGCTGATATTTCTAACTCGGTATTATTAAGTGTTGTTCGTAGTATTTACTCAATGCCGCCAGCACATGGTGCAGATATCGTAAATACGATTTTAGGTAGTACAGAACTAACACAAGAGTGGCATGATGAGCTTGATGAAATGCGTAACCGTATCAATGGTCTACGTACATTAATCAAAGATAGCCTAGCAGCTCAAGGTGTAGCACAAGACTTCTCTTTCATTGATAAGCAAAACGGTATGTTCTCCTTCTTAGGTATTAATAAAGAGCAAATCGAGCGCCTACAAAAAGAATACGCTATTTATATTGTAGGTTCTAGCCGAGTAAATGTTGCAGGTGTGAGCCAAGCTAACATTGAGTACTTCTCGAAAGCAGTTGCTGAAGTACTAAAATAATTAAGCTTTAAGCTTAATGAATGCCACTTAGTGATAAGTGGCATTTTTGTTTCTGGATTGTACTTTCTCTTGTTTTGAAGTGAATGCAAACCTTTCGCAAATTGCCTGTTTTAGTGCAGTTTGTTATAAGTAAGTAGAAGATGTTCCCAGCATTTTCTGGTCGTACGGTTTATGTAACCGTTACAATCCGCCTAATGTCAGTCTGTAAGGTATGTTTATGCGTCATGAAATTTGGCAGCAGCTTCGCCAAGAAGCAACAGAGTTAGTAAGTAGAGAGCCTCTTTTGGCAAGTCATGTTTACTCGAGTGTGTTAAATCACGAGTGTTTAGGCTCTGCGTTAAGTTTTATTGTTGCAAACAAGCTTGCGGATGCGGTGGTATCGGCTTTTACAATACGCGAATTGTTTGACCAAGCCTTTGTTGACTGCGACAGAATGTTGACCCATGTTGCCCATGACATAAAAGCAGTTAAAGATCGTGACCCTGCTGCCGATAGTTATTTAACTGTTATTTTGAACTTGAAGGGTTTTCATGCAATCCAAGCACACAGACTTGCACATTGCCTCTGGCGTCAAAACCGCAAAGAGCTCGCACGTTTCATCCAAAGCCGTACCTCTGAAGTTTTTGGCGTTGATATCCATCCTGCTTGTAAAGTCGGTCATGGCATTATGTTTGACCACGCAACTGGTATCGTAATTGGTGAAACCGCGGTAATCGAGGACAATGTTTCAATCTTACAATCTGTAACACTCGGTGGTACAGGTAATGAACAAGGCGATCGCCACCCAAAAATCAGAGCGGGTGTATTGATTGGGGCAGGAGCAAAAGTATTAGGTAATATCGAAGTCGGAGAAGGCGCACGTATTGGTGCTGGTTCAGTGGTGTTAAACCCAGTGGCGCCACATACAACAGTTGTGGGTATTCCGGCAAAAGTGGTTGGTAAGCCGAATTGTCCTTGTCCTGCAGAATCGATGGATCAAAATTTCTTAGAAGATGACGTGTCTTTAGAAAACGAATCGTATACCAGCGCTATGCTATAAACAGCATATAAATGGAAATAAAGGCTGCTACTGTGCAGCCTTTGTTGTTTCTAGGGTGTGATTCACTGTGGTGTGAATTTCACCATCATGGACTTGAGTAACAAGTGTTTCTCCCGCTTTTACTTGTTCAATCGATTTCACTACACTCTCGCCTTTTTTGGTGATGGAATAACCTCTCGCTAACACGCTCAGTGGGCTAACGCTTTCAAGTCTTGCTGCTAGCATGGCTAGCTGTTGCTCTGCGGACTGTTGGTTTTTATTTTGTGCATTCAATAATCTTTGCTCTAATTGCTGTAGCGCATCTTTTGATTGAGAAAGTCGACGTTCAGGGTGTTGATGTTGAAACCTTTGTTGCAGCAAACTCAGTTGGTTATTTTTTTGATTGAGCTGAGCATGCACGCCACGTTGCAATCGCATTGAAAGCTCGTCTAAACGCTGTGCTTGTTGCTGGAGTTGACTATTGGGATGCTGTAGCTTGAGTCGTTGTAGTAGCGCATTGTTAGTTTGCTTAGCTTCTTTGATTTTACTCAGCATTAAATGACTTAAGCGTGCGTACTTTTCAATAATGTGTTTTTTAATCGCATGTTGATCTGGGCTGACTAGTTCAGCGGCTGCTGATGGAGTAGGGGCTCTTAAATCAGCAACATAATCCGAAATGGTGGTATCTATTTCATGACCCACAGCACTAATAATAGGTAAACGGCTGGCAAATATCTCGCGGGCTAGATGCTCTTCGTTAAAGCACCATAAATCTTCTAATGAGCCGCCGCCACGGCCCACAATCAGCACGTCGACTTCATTTCGGATATTTGCCAAACGAATTTTCTCTGCAATTTGCAGGTGAGCATCGCTGCCTTGAACTTGAGTCGGATAAACGATAACTTCAAGTTGTGGAGCACGACGCTTCATTACTGTCAAGATGTCTTTAATGGCAGCGCCAGTGGCAGAGGTAACCACACCTACTTTTCTTATTTGTGTTGGCAGAGGTTGTTTATATGCACTGCTAAATAGTCCCTCAGCAGCAAGTTGTAACTTGAGCGCTTCAAATTGTTGTTTCAGTTGGCCTTCACCTGCAGGTTCCATATGTTCAACAATTAGTTGATATTCACCGCGGGGTTCATACACTGAGACGCGTGCTGTGACAACCACTTGGGCACCATTATTGGGTCTGTACTTGCTGTAGCGGTTGTTTCCTCGCCACATGGCAGCCTTAATTTGTGCTTTGTCATCTTTTAAAGAGAAATACCAATGGCCAGATGCCGGTGCAACAAAGTTGGAGATTTCCCCGGTTAACCTTAAAGAAGCAAAACCTTGCTCTAAAATGCCGCGAATTTCTTTATTTAGCTTTGAAACTGAATAAACTTGGTGTTTTGGAGCTGAAGAAACTGAGAATGTCATCATTGGCCTCTGAAAAAATTACCGCGAAACTTTAGCATATTTTTTGAAAAAAAGATTTACTCACTACAGCAACGCTGATAAAATTCGCACGCAATTCCTATTACTCAATTCCACGTGAGAGATACCGCAAACATGCTAAGAATTGCAAAAGAAGCCCTAACTTTCGATGATGTGCTACTCATCCCTGCACACTCAACTGTATTACCTCATACCGCTGATTTAAAAACGCGTTTAACGCGTGGTATTGATTTAAACCTACCGCTTGTTTCTGCTTCAATGGACACTGTAACTGAAGCGCGTCTTGCTATTGCACTAGCACAAGAAGGCGGCATTGGTTTTGTTCATAAGAACATGACCATTGAAGAGCAAGCGAGAAATGTTCGTAAGGTTAAAGCTTACGAAGCGGGTATCGTATCTTTCCCTGTCACTGTGACAGCTGACCTGACAATTGAAGGTGCGCTGGAGCTTGCACATGAGAAAGGTTTCTCAGGTTTCCCTGTGGTTGGTGAGAATAATCAACTAGAAGGCATCGTAACTAGCCGCGATATGCGTTTTGAAACGCAACTAGATAAGCCTGTTTCTTCAGTAATGACGAAGAAAGCCGATCTTGTAACGGTAAAAGAAGGTGCTGCACGTGAAGAGATCTTAGGTCTGATGCACGAGCACCGCATTGAAAAAATCCTAGTAGTTGATGATGCGTTTGCATTAAAAGGCATGATCACAGTTAAGGACTACCAAAAAGCACAAGAAAAGCCGAATGCATGTAAAGACGAGCAAGGTCGTTTACGTGTAGGTGCAGCTGTTGGTGTGGGTGCAGGTACAGATGAGCGTATCGCAGCCCTTGTTGAAGCGGGTGTTGATGTATTGCTTATCGATACTTCACACGGTCACTCTCAAGGCGTAATTGACCGTGTTAAAGCAACACGTGAAGCATACCCAGATTTACAAATCGTTGCCGGTAACGTTGCTACAGCTGAAGGCGCGATTGCGTTAGCTGATGCAGGTGCTGATGCAGTTAAGGTTGGTATTGGCCCAGGTTCAATTTGTACAACTCGTATCGTAACAGGCTGTGGTGTACCGCAAATTACTGCTATCTCTGATGCTGTTGAAGGCTTAAAAGGCCGTGACATCCCTGTGATTGCTGATGGTGGTATCCGCTTCTCTGGTGATATCGTAAAAGCACTTGTAGCTGGTGCATCATGTGTAATGGTTGGCTCTATGCTTGCGGGTACTGAAGAATCTCCAGGTGAAGTTGAGCTTTACCAAGGTCGTTACTACAAGTCTTACCGTGGTATGGGTAGCTTGGGTGCAATGAACCAAAAAGAAGGTTCGTCAGACCGTTACTTCCAAAAATCAAATGAAGCAGACAAATTGGTACCAGAAGGTATCGAAGGTCGTGTTGCTTATAAAGGTCCTATCGCAACGATTATTCACCAGCAAGTAGGTGGTATCCGTAGTGCAATGGGTTTAACTGGCTGTGCAACGATTGCTGAGTTAAATACAAAACCTCAGTTTGTTAAAGTAACGTCTGCAGGTATGGGTGAGTCACACGTTCACGACGTGCAGATCACCAAAGAAGCGCCTAACTACCGTATGGGTTAATGCGCAACGCATATTAAAAATTGGGCTAGCTCAGGCTAGCCCTTCTTAATTTTAGGTAAAGTTCGTTTTTGTGCTTTACTAAACTTATCGTTTTCTAACCAACGAGATTATCAATGAGCAAAGACATCCACGATTCCCGCATTTTGATCTTAGATTTCGGTTCTCAGTACACGCAGCTTATCGCGCGCCGTGTTCGTGAAATCGGTGTTTACTGTGAGCTTTGGGCTTGGGACGTAACGGAAGAGCAGATCCGTGAATTTAACCCACAAGGTATTATTTTATCTGGTGGCCCAGAGTCAACGACAGAAGAAAACAGCCCACGAGCACCTGAGTATGTATTTAATGCTGGCGTGCCAGTATTAGGCGTATGTTACGGTATGCAAACTATGGCAATGCAGTTAGGCGGCCTAGTTGAAAGCTCAGACAAGAAAGAGTTCGGTTATGCACGTGTTGAAAAACTAGGTAACTGTAAACTATTCGAAGACATTCAAGATCACATTGAGAATGGTTCGGACTTCCTAGACGTGTGGATGAGCCACGGCGACAAAGTAATTGAAGTGCCAGAGACATTTGTAACTTCAGCTAAAACTGATACGTGTCCACATGCGGCTATGTCTTGGGAAGAAAAGCGTTTTTACGGTGTTCAATTTCACCCAGAAGTAACGCATACGCAACAAGGTCAGCGCCTGTTAGAGCGTTTTGTTATTGATATCTGTGGCTGTGAAAAGCTGTGGACTCCATCGCAAATTATTGAAGATGCCGTTGCTAAAATCAAAGAAAAAGTAGGTGATGACGAAGTTATCCTAGGCCTATCTGGTGGTGTAGATTCATCAGTCGTAGCCATGCTTATCCACCGTGCAATTGGTAAGAAGCTAACCTGTGTATTCGTTGATAACGGCCTACTTCGTTTGAACGAAGGTCAGCAAGTAATGGAAATGTTTGGTGATAAGTTCGGTCTGAACATCATCAAAGTTGATGCTGAAGAGCAGTTCTTAAATGACCTAGCAGGTCTTTCAGATCCAGAAGATAAGCGTAAAGCAATCGGTCATACATTCATTGACGTGTTCGATGCAGAGTCTAAAAAACTGAAAAATGCGAAATGGTTAGCACAAGGTACAATTTACCCAGACGTGATCGAGTCAGCGGCTTCTAAAACAGGTAAGGCGCATGTGATTAAGTCTCACCATAACGTAGGTGGTCTACCTGATGATATGGAAATGGGTCTAGTTGAGCCGCTTCGCGAATTATTTAAAGATGAAGTACGTAAGATTGGTCTTGAGTTAGGTTTACCTTACGACATGCTTTACCGTCACCCATTCCCAGGTCCAGGTTTAGGTGTACGTGTACTAGGTGAAATTAAGAAAGAATACTGTGACTTACTTCGTCGTGCAGACGCTATCTTCATTGAAGAACTACATAAAGCAGACATCTACCACAAGGTATCGCAAGCATTCACGGTATTCCTACCGGTTAAATCGGTTGGCGTAATGGGTGATGCACGTAAATACGACTGGGTAGTATCACTTCGTTGTGTAGAAACAATCGACTTTATGACAGCGCGTTGGTCACACCTACCTTATGATTTCTTAGGTCTGGTATCAAACCGCATCATTAACGAGATCGATGGTATCTCACGCGTGGTTTACGATATTTCTGGTAAGCCACCTGCAACCATCGAATGGGAATAATGCGCAAGTAGTTCATTGCTAATTTAATGATTAAAAAGGCGAATAGGTAAAATATTCGCCTTTTTGTTTATTTAAGCCGCAGTTAAACATTTTTTTGAAATTTTTACTTTACCTTTAAAAAAACCTCTCTATAATGCGTCGTCATTGCAGGGGCGTAGTTCCAATTGGTAGAACAGCGGTCTCCAAAACCGATGGTTGCGGGTTCGAGTCCTGCCGCCCCTGCCACTTCTTACTTTGCTTTATCTGCTACAAACCTTTATATTCTAAAAAAATTCTTCAAGATTTAACTATGCGCGCATTGCATGCTGATGTTTTAGGTATTACACCACTTAAACTCAATTCACATTTTGCTCCAGAGACATCTGAGTCTGAAATGACTTCGGCTGATCACAGAGAGGTGCCTTTAATGGCTTCTGAGCAGCAAACTGAGCAATATGAGTTACTAACCCTACCTTATCAATTACATGCTGATTTACTATTGCTACAGCCCGCAGGCTTTGCTGAAATAATAAAGGGCAATAGCGTCAAGCTGCAGAACAACGTGCTTACTCTGCCTTCGGTAAACCTCACGGTTGAGCACAAACGTGCGTTATGGAAGTTATTACATGACAAGTAAAATAGTTGCGGGCTTACTTAATGATATGCCGCTTGAAACCATTATGGGTATCGAAGCGGCATGCCATAGCTTTCCTTGGAGCGCTAAAACCATGCAATCCTGTTTAGGAGGCCGTTACTATAATGCAGGCTTATTATTAAGTGATGAACTGGTTGGTTTTTATATTGCTGAGCAGGTTGGGCCTGATCATACTCTAATGGATATTTGTGTTGCCCCTGAGTACCAAGGGCAGGGTTATGCGAAACAGCTTATGGTTCATTTGCTGAAGCAGGCACAAACACGCCAAGCTGAGAACTGTTTTTTAGAAGTAAGAGAATCAAACTTAAGCGCGATTGCGGTTTATCAAAAGTTCGACTTTTCAGAAGTGGGTTTACGGAAAAACTATTACCCAGCGAAAGAAGGTAAAGAGCATGCAGTATTAATGGCGAGAAGCTTTTTTTAAAGTGATAACGCCATTTAAACCTCAGTTTTTTGCTGTTGTGCCAAGGTGTACTTGATGGCTTCACAGAGATTCAATTGCGTATATTGCCACTGAGCCTGCTGATTGGTCATTAAGCTATTTTCAAGCTCTTCAGCAGCGCTGTGAATGTTCATAAAGCCAAAGCATCCGGCACTGCCTTTTAAGCTATGAGCAAGTGCTCTGAGCGACTCCCACTCCTGATTATCATAATAGTTTTGCACTTGTTTAAGATAGTCAGGCAGCTTTTCCATATAATTTTTGTTGATTTGTACAAACTTTTCACTGGCTAAGAGGGAATCCCACTTAGATTGACTCGCGGCCTGGATCTGTAGGTGCTCTAGCAGTACTTGGCCAAGTTGTTTCTTATCGATTGGCTTTGCCAAGGTTGCATCACAGCCAGCAGCAAGGTAAGACTCAACATCATGCTTCATAACATTTGCAGTGAGAGCGATGATAGGGCCATCGTAGGCTGCGTGCCTGAGCATTTCAGTGGCTTCAAGGCCGCCCATGACAGGCATTTGCATATCCATTAAAATCAGTTGGTAATCATTAACTAGCGCTTTCTCAACTGCTTCAGCACCGTTATTGGCTATATCCGGCTTGATTCCCCATGCATCAAGCAGTAGGCAGATCAATTCTTGGTTATCAGGGTTGTCTTCTGCCAGCAGAATACTGGCATCAAACTGAGTCGCAGCAAGCTCTTGTGAGGCATCAGGGATATACGCTGACTCCTCTAATTTATTGATAAGTTGGTAATCGCCATTCGGAAAGTTTGCTAAAACACGAATGGTAAACTTACTGCCTACACCCTGTTCACTCAATACTTCTACATCACCACCGAGTAGCTGGGCCAAATTCTTAGAAATACAAAGACCTAAACCGGTTCCACCGAAGCGGCGTGTGGTTGTGCTATCAGCCTGCTCAAAGGGTTTAAAGACGCGTTTGATTTCACTGTCAGACATGCCGATACCGGTATCTTCAATAACAAACTCAACACTTTGACTTTGATGAATAAATCGTACACTTAAGCGAATACCTCCATACTCGGTAAATTTCACGGCGTTGGTGGTAATGTTTAAGAGGATTTGTTTTAAACGGGTAATATCGCTGTAAATGGAGCGCGGCAGTGGGAATTGGTAGTCCATAGAAAAAGATAGCTGCTTTTCTTGTGCCAGTGGCGCGATGATCGACTCAACATCTTCAAGTAAAGGCTGAAGCTTGAATGGGCGATTCTCTACATCAAGCTTTTCAGCTTCTATTTTCGATAAATCTAGGATGTTATTTATCAGCTCTAACAAATGTTTGGAGTTACGCAATACAGTACTTAAGTGATTTCGATTCGCGGTTGCTTGCGGATTAACAATCAATTGCTCGGTAAAGCCCATAATGGCGGTAAGCGGCGTGCGAATTTCATGGCTCATATTAGCTAGGAAGCGACTTTTTAAGTCACTGGCCTGTTCAGCCTCTTTAATCGCGATTTCGAGTTGTTGATTTGTTTCTTCTAGCTCTTTGGTGCGCACATCAACCATTTCTTCTAGGTGTAATTTGTAGGTTTTAAGTTCAGATTGAGAATCTCTGATCTGTTTTACCATGTGGTTGAAGTCTCTGAACAAAAGCCCAACTTCATCGTTGCTTTGTTCAGGTAAAGAGACTGATAAATTACCATCACCGACCTTATGGCTGGCAGCACCAAGTAATTCAATTGGGTTTAAAAGTAGATTCCTTACCACTATAAAAATCAAGATAGGGAGAGTTATCACCGACAAAATGACAATCAAAGCAGTGATCAAACTAATTGCTTTACCTGATTGATACAGCAGCGCTTTTGGAATGCTCGATAAATAATAATAACCGCCACTTAATTGCACCGCATAAACCATACGCTCGATGTTATCTACACTCGACAATTTAATTGATTTCAGCGTACTTCGCTCAGCGGTTTCTTGTATTTTTTGAGTTTCTTCGACGTTCAAAGATTGTGCATACAGATTTGGATCTGAACTGAATAAGATTTCACCCTGCTGAGTGATCAATAAATTTAAGGTATTATTGTATGGAGACTCTAAGATACTTGAGTGAATTACCGAAGGGTCAACTTGAACTATGATGTAACCTTGTTGTTTTGGTCTTTTGAGCTGGTAATCAACACTGAAAATTTGCTGTACAAGATAAATATGTGTGGTGTTGTTTTCAGTCGGCACCATGAATTTCTGCTGCCGCATACTGCTACTTTTTACTTGCTCAAAAAACGGATAACTTTGTGGTGCCTGATTCAAATTATTCGCATAGTAAGCTTTTGATTCACCCTCTGGTGAAACTAGGTTAATGCTTAATATGTCAGGGTAGGCATCACTGTAACTGGCAAATACATCCATTAAAGCGCCAAGCCGAGCGGTTTTTTCAAAAGGTGTTTCAAAATCTATTGCGAGAAAATCGCTTAATACAGGAGAAGTTGAGAGCAGTTTGGTGGTTGACTGATAAATCTCAATATAGTTGAACATCTTCTGATGCTGCTGTTCAACAAATCGACTTACAGTGAGCTTTGCTTGTTTTTGTGTTGAACTAGTAACGTTAGTCAAGGTGAAACCACCTAAAAACAGCAAAGGTAAAATCACTAATGGAGTGATGTACCATAATAATTTTATACTTAACTTGCTGGTTTTCATGCGATTTAAATAACGTCCTAAATGTTCTTCTTGTTAGCATAATGGAACAAAGCCCAAGTATCTAATCCTAAGACAATGCAGCTTTTTTAACAAGTCATATGCGCTATGTTCATACTTGTTTAATAAAGTAACTATTTTGCTTCAAATAAACATTGAGTGAATACAAGGCCATCTATAATTTGATAGTGAACATTAACTTCCAAACCGGTTTGTACTTGTTTGCTTAAGTTATACATTATTTTAAAAGTTAAAATAGTCTCGTTAAATGCAATTAACTTTGCTTTATCGAAGCCAAAATATTTTTTCACAAAAGGGTAAAGGGCTTTATAAATACTTTCTTTGGCTGAAAAAATAACGCTGAGGGGATGTGTTACTTGCTTACTAAGCTCATGAAATTGCGTGCTTTCGTCATCTCGTAATATGTGCGTTTGCAGTTTTATCTCTTGACTATCCTTCATCAATTTTTCGACATCAATACCTACGCCTGTGGCGCGATCTTGCAAGCCAGCTATCGCAGCAGCAATGCCTTTGGTGTGGGTAATTGAACCAAATGTACCTGCCGGCCAAATTGGTACTCTATCATCTGCGGTATGGACTATTGGGTTTTCAAAATTTAGTGCTATTAGTGCTTGAGTTGCACATAGTCGACCTGCTAAATATTCAGCTTGACGTTTGTGAACTGCTTTTTTTATGCGTTCAGGAAGTGGCTGTTTGAATAAATCAAAACTTTGAGGCACAAAGCTCCCAGCATCGAACTCTAGCACCACAAGCTCAAGCGTGAGATGATTTTTAAAAACAGTTGATTGGGTTACTTGCATTGCTCACTCCTTTTGGGGCTGAGTGTCAGTTATTTGTTTTAAAATCGCAAGTTTTTCTAAGAAGGTTAAAGGTCGATTATTTAAGCGGATAATAAGTTTTACAAAAGTTTACCTGCTTTATTTTAATCCAGCTTTTAGGATGAAGATAAAGTAAGAAATGCTTTGGCTAGGTCACTAAACACATACTTTGTTACAAACCAGAGAAGTTATTTTGTAATAAAAACTTGGGTTTAGGGTCTTAGTTTAAGACATACGAAATGGATTGATATTATGCAGCAGAGTCAAACTTTGTGTTATCTAAGTGCATCGCCTTGGCAGCTATTAAGAAAAACCACCGCTATTTTATTGCCAGCGATTTGTATTCTATTGGCTTACGATCTAGCCGAATCGTCGGTGATAGCCAATACCAATGAGCAACTTCTACAACTCTATGGGTATGCTCAGCCTTTGCTTGTAACTTTGATGGCATTTGCTGTTGCCTTGTCGGTTCGAACGAATATGGCCATGGTGCAATTGGTTGAGCAGAAAAATAAAGGATTGTTTGCTCATATTCGCTTTGGTGTATTTGCCAGTGTCGCTGTATCTATTTTCTTATTACTCACATTAGATGAAATACTGGCCTTATTCGGTTTAGCTGAGTGGTTGAGTACTTTATCGGACGTGCAGTCTGTCGAGTTTACTTCAGAGATCATGTCGTTTTTAACAGTGCGGATCAGCACACTCTTTGCTTTAGTGATTATTTGGCAAGTTAGCAGCGCGCTCAGAGCGTTAAACGATTGTTGGTACTCGGCACTGTATTTATTGCTTTGGATGATGTGTAAGTCAATTGGGTTGTTAGTGTTAGCTCAGCAAAGCGAGCTTCATTTGCTGAGTTCTCTAGCCCAGTTGCATGCTTTTGTTGATGTTTTATTTGCAGCGATAGGTTTAAGCCTTGTGTTTATGAGGCATAAATCGAGTTTATTTGCATCGGACAAAGCAGTAAATGGAAATTTAGATACGATACTCATTATTTGTCAGCAGTTAATACCTGCATGCTCTCTTGCGCTATTAACTTATATCGCCAGCCAGTCTGATACCGCTTTTATCGCAGTATTTGCTTTAACCTTTAAGATAGAAGCATTGGCTTTATTGATCCCTATGGTGCTGACCGCTTCATTGCCTGCAATAGTGGGCGTCAATTATTGGTCGAACAATAAAAAACGTGCTGTGAGTATCTTAAAAAGTGCGTTTTATCTCATTATTGCTATGCAATGTGTGATAGCCGCTTTACTTTATTTATTTCAGTCACAGCTGTTTGCTGGGATCTGCCCCGATTGTCAGCAAATTACCTTGTTAAAATACTTCATTCAATTCTTACCCATTAGTTATGTCGGTTTAGGTATGTCTATGGTGTATGTCTCTTGTTTGAATGCCATGGGCAAGAGTAAACAAGCCATGGTGTTTTTGGCTTTCCACCGTCTATTGCTTATCCCAATTTCGGCTGTGTTGGGGCTTAATCTATTGGGAAATATGGGGTTGTTTATTGGCTTAGCAGTATCGCATTTCATTATGGGTGGTTTTGTATTTTATCAGATCACTGTTTTTTACAGCCGTTCAAGTGATGAACAAAACGACATGATGCAATTAGATTTGCAAACAGAAAAAACTTAACTGTTTGAGAAGAAAAAGTTGTTATAAAAACCGCTGTACGATTGAGTATCTTGGCAAGATAAGCGAAAATAGTCGATTAACTGATATTCATAGCCTGAGCAGGACAAGTAATTTCATTTTACTTGTGCTGTGCTCAACTTAAGAGAAGATTTTAATCGATGTCAAACGCTTCAATTCCTCAGGAAGTCTCGAAAAGACGGACTTTCGCGATTATCTCGCACCCGGATGCGGGTAAAACCACCATCACAGAAAAAGTACTTTTATTCGGAAAGGCCTTACAAAAAGCCGGTACGGTAAAAGGCCGTGGTTCAAACCAGCACGCTAAGTCTGACTGGATGGAAATGGAAAAAGAGCGTGGTATCTCGGTAACAACCTCTGTGATGCAGTTCCCGTATAACGATGCATTGGTGAATCTACTAGATACTCCGGGACACGAAGATTTCTCTGAAGATACTTATCGTACACTGACAGCCGTTGACTCATGTCTGATGGTGATCGATGCAGCAAAAGGTGTAGAAGACCGTACACGTAAACTGATGGAAGTTACACGCTTACGTGACACGCCAATCGTGACTTTTATGAACAAGCTTGACCGTGACATCCGCGACCCTATGGAAGTGATGGATGAAGTTGAAACTGAACTTAACATCATGTGCGCACCGATTACTTGGCCAATCGGCTGTGGTAAAGAGTTTAAAGGTGTGTATCACATTCACCGTGATGAAACGATTCTATACGCAACCGGTCAAGGTCATACCATCCAAGAAAAGCGCATCATTAAGGGCTTAGATAACCCAGACTTAGATGTAGAAATCGGGGATGAATTAGCAGAGCAACTTCGTGAAGAGTTAGAGCTAGTAATCGGTGCATCAAACGAATTTGATCACGACCTATTTTTATCAGGTGAGCTAACGCCAGTTTACTTTGGTACTGCATTAGGTAACTTCGGTGTTGACCACATGCTTGACGGTTTGACTGAGTGGGCGCCAACGCCAATGCCACGTCAAACAGAAGAGCGTGAAGTCAAAGCAGAAGAAGAAAAGTTCTCAGGCTTCGTATTTAAAATTCAAGCGAACATGGACCCGAAACACCGAGACCGTATCGCATTCATGCGTATTGTATCGGGTAAATATACCCAAGGTATGAAAATGGACCACGTACGTATCGGCAAAAAAGTCAGTATTTCTGACGCGGTTACTTTCATGGCCGGTGACCGTGAACGTGCGCAAGAAGCGTTTGCAGGTGACATCATTGGTTTGCATAACCACGGTACAATCCAAATCGGTGATACTTTTACTCAAGGTGAGAAGCTTAAGTTCAGTGGTATTCCAAACTTCGCGCCAGAGTTATTCCGTAGCATTCGCTTGAAAGATCCTCTCAAGCAAAAGCAGTTATTAAAAGGCCTAGTACAGCTTTCAGAAGAAGGTGCGGTACAGGTATTTAGACCATTACAAAATAACAGCCTAATCGTAGGTGCGGTTGGTGTGCTGCAGTTTGATGTGGTTGTTGCCCGTTTGAAAGCGGAATATAACGTGGATGCAATCTACGAGAGTGTGTCGGTACAAACAGCGCGTTGGGTAACCTGCGACGACGATAAGAAAATGGCTGAGTTTAAACGTAAGTGTGAAGCTAACTTAGCCCTTGATGGTGGTGATAACTTAACTTACATTGCACCAAGCCGTGTAAACTTAAATTTATCGATGGAACGCTATCCTGATGTTCAGTTCCACCATACACGTGAACACTAATAAACGCTTAAATTGAATCGAATTTAACCTTGCTGGCGTTGATGGCTGGCAAGGTTTACAGGATAAAAAATGAATATCAAAACTCTATTAATTGAAAAAGCTAACGCGGCGATGCACGCTGCGGGTATTCCTGAAGGCACAAACCCAGCGGTTACACAATCTACTCGTCCGCAATTTGGTGATTACCAAATCAATGGTGCAATGGGCGCTGCAAAAGCATTAAAAACTAACCCGCGTGAACTTGCACAAAAGATCATCGACAATTTAGACGTTGCCGATCTTGCTGCAAAAACTGAAATTGCAGGCCCGGGTTTTATCAACATTCACCTAAAGCCTGAGTTTTTAGCTGCAAGCCTAGAAGCGGCAAACCAAGATGCAAAACTTGGTGTTGCTGAGCATGCAAACCCGCATAAAGTTGTGGTTGATTACTCTTCACCAAACCTTGCAAAAGAAATGCACGTAGGTCATTTACGTTCTACCATCATTGGTGATGCGGTTGTACGTGCCCTTGAGTTCCGTGGTGATACGGTTATTCGTCAAAACCATATGGGTGACTGGGGTACACAGTTCGGTATGCTTATCGCACACCTTGAAGATTTACTTGAGCAGGGCGTTGACCTTGAAAAAGTAGCACTTGCTGACCTTGAAAGCTTTTACCGTGATGCGAAGAAACGTTTCGATGACGAAGAAGGTTTTGCTGACAAAGCGCGTGACTACGTCGTTAAGCTACAAGGTGGCGACGCACACTGTAAGAAGCTTTGGCAGATGTTTATCGACACGTCGGTTAAACACTCTGAAGAAGTATACGCAAGATTAAACGTTACCCTTGGCCGTGACGATATTAAAGCTGAAAGCGCTTATAACGACCGCCTACAAGGTGTGATCGACCTACTTAAAGAAAAAGGCATTGCGGTTGAAGACCAAGGTGCGCAAGTAGTATTCCTTGATGAGCTTGCTAACAAAGATGGCGAGCCATCAGTGTTCATCGTTCAAAAGTCAGGTGGCGGTTTCTTATATTCAACGACTGACCTTGCAGCCTGTGACTACCGTTCAAACGAATTAGACGTAGACCGTATCTTAATTTTCGTAGATGCACGTCAGGGCTTACACTTCAACCAAGTTGAGATCACAGCACGTAAAGCGGGCCTTTTAAAAGACAAAACCAGCTACGAGCCAAGCCTATTCGGTACTATGATGGGTGATGATGGTAAACCATTCAAAACTCGTACGGGTGGAACAGTTAAACTTGCAGACCTACTTGAAGAAGCAGTAAGCCGTGCAGCAGATAAAATTGCTGACCGTACAGCTGAATTAAGCGAAGAAGAGCGCAGTGAGATTGCGCGTAAAGTGGGTATTGGCGCAGTTAAATACGCTGACTTATCTAAGCACCGTACCAGTGACTATATCTTCAACTGGGACACAATGTTGAGCTTTGAAGGTGCAACTGCACCTTACTTACAATATGCCTACACGCGTGTAAGTGGCATTTTCCGTAAAGCGGGCGTAGATAGTGAAAATCTTGCTGGCAGCATCAACATTGTTGAGTCGCAAGAAAAAGCATTGGCGTTAAAACTACTTCAGCTTGAAGAAGTGCTTGATCTGATGATCAGCGAAGCGACTCCACACGTATTATGTGGTTACTTATATGAGCTTGCGAGCCTGTATATGACTTTCTACGAAGCGTGCCCAATCTTAAAAGATGATGTGGCAGCTGATGTACGTGAAAGCCGTTTACTACTATGTAACTTAGTGGCTAAATCGCTACGTACCGGTCTAGACCTTCTGGGCATCGAAGTGATGGAGCAGATGTAATCTGTTTCATTCACTAAATGAACTTGATAGGCCGCGCAACAGCATGTTGTTGCGGCTTTTTTTATACCCAATTAAGAGCAGATTGTTATTAACCTAAGCTCAGGTTAACGAGTAAGGAACGAATATGAAATTAGAAGACATTCGCCGCGAGTATACCCAAGGTGGTTTGCAGCGTGACACGCTAGCAGATGACCCTATTGTGCAATTTGAGGCTTGGTTAAAACAAGCGGTTGAAGCCAAGTTTAGTAATGATCCGACAGCCATGGTTGTAGCAACGGTTGATGAAACCGGCCAGCCCTCACAGCGCATTGTGCTTCTGAAGCATTTAGATGAGAGCGGATTTGTATTTTTTACCAATACGGGCTCACGAAAAGCACAAGAATTACAAAGCAATAATAAAATTTCGTTGCATTTCCCATGGCATGAAATTGAACGCCAAGTGATTGTTTATGGTGAAGCTAAGCCACTTCCAACCAGCGCTGTAGCAAAATATTTCTTATCTCGTCCAAAAGAGAGCCAACTCGCAGCTTGGGCGTCACAGCAGTCTCGCCCAGTGTCATCACGCCAAGCGCTGATGCAAACCTTTAACAGCATGAAGGCAAAGTTTGCTAAAGGCGATATTCCACTGCCAGACTTTTGGGGCGGCTATTGTGTTGAGCCAACTAAAATTGAATTTTGGCAAGGTGGCGAGCACCGCTTACATGACCGCTTTATGTATGTGAAACAAGCCGATGGCAGCTGGGCTATTGAAAGATTAAATCCTTAAGCTTCGCTTCAATATGCAATTCATAGACACCCACTGTCACCTTGACTTCGAGGAGTTTAAAGGTGACTTGCAAAACCATGTTTACCGTGCAAATCAGCTTGGTATTCATGGTTTTGTTGTACCTGGGGTCACATCAAAACAAAGTGGAGCATTACTGAGTTTTAAACTGCACAACCCTGGAGTTTATATTGCTTTCGGTCTTCATCCGTATTTTATGGCTGAGCATCAAGATGGTGATTTTGAACAACTGAAAAGTTTGGCGATTGAACATCGAGAGCAGCTGGTGGCGATTGGTGAGTGTGGTATTGATGCGAGTATTGCAGATATTGAAAAGCAGCAAACGCTTTTTGCAAAGCATATAAAACTTGCGAATGAGTTGTCGCTGCCGCTAATCGTGCATCATAGGCAAAGCCATCATTTGATTATGCAAGCATTTAAGCAAGTACAGCCAAAATGGGGTGGGGTGATCCATGCTTTTAGTGGCTCACTGCAACAAGCGCAAGCGTATATCAAACTGGGTTTTAAACTTGGCGTGGGGGGCACGATAACCTATGAACGTGCCAACAAAACCAAACAAGCTTTGGCACTAGTGCCACTCGATAGCTTAGTGCTTGAGACTGACGCGCCTTCTATGCCGCTTGCGGGTTACCAAGGGCAGATAAACTTACCTGAACGCCTTAAAGCAGTATTTGATTGCCTAGTAGCAATTCGCAGTGAGTCAGAGTCTGAGATTGCCGAACAAGTTTATGCGTCGTCTTGTTCGCTTTTTAATATTTGACGCTTCACTTCCCAACGTTTTAACGCGCGCCCTAATTGCCAAGTGAATACACAGGTAATGATCAACATCAGCAACACCATACGACCGAGTTCGTGAAAGTGATGATGGCTTTCACTCATAGCGTCTTGAGTTAAGTACACCATATTTACAAAGCCAAGGGGTTTGTCATCCGCATTGGTAATGGGTAGCACGATGGCATCTTTTAATTTGCTGATCCCCGGTAATTGTTTTGCAATGCCTTGATTGAGTGGCTCGGCTTGAAATCCTTCACTTTTAGTTAAGAGTTGCCCTTGGTGGTCATAAATAGCAGCGCCTAACACGTATGGATCTTTGGCCAAATTCTTGGTCAGTTTTTCTAACTTATCGAGCTCTTGGCTTTGCATTGAATAGCTGGCGTTCCATGCTGTTTGCTGTGCCAAACTTCGGGCAGCTTGATGCGCTTGGTTATTTAACAGTTGATGAGAGCGAAAACTGGTATTAAAGGCAATCCAAGTCAGTGTGATAAAGCAAGCTGCAGCAATGATTAAACGGATCAAGCGTCGGTTTTTTGAAGACGTTATCAAATCAAGTGCTTGTGTATTTTTCATAGTATCCATATTGAGTGCTGACAGCCTTTTGGAATGATGTTACAAATGCATTGTTACTAAATTTGGAGCTCACAATGGCTGGTATTCGCTTTAACCTTACACCGCAACTTTCACTCACTGATTTATGCACCTTAGCAAAATGTTATCAGATTGAAAATGATCACTTAGTCGAGCAAGCGTCTGAATCATTGCCATTGGGTGAAGATTTTATCGTGTTTTTTGGTGCTCAAGCGAACACACATTTTTTGCAATATGCCATTGAGTTTATTGGTAAGACGAATATCAATGCAGTAAGCCTATATCAGCCTGCAGCGCAATTAGCACCAGCGTTAGCGTTTAACGTTAAAGCACAGTTTGATGACTCGAAAGAATATAAAAAACAGCTGCGCAGTTTTGCTGTCGAGCATGGTTTTGAAGGTGCCTATTTATCAAAGCCAGCCAGTTTGAGCCAGCCGGGTTTACTCATCATGGATATGGACTCTACGGCGATAGAAATTGAGTGTATTGATGAAATAGCACGTTTAGCCGACGTTTATGACGAGGTTGCTAGCGTGACTGCCATGGCAATGGCTGGGCAATTGGGTTTTAGCGAAAGTTTGCATCAGCGCGTGGCGAAACTTGAAGGTATTGAATTGTCTTTGATCCAACAGTTAAAAGATAACCTACCGCTGATGGAGGGCATTCAAGATCTTTGTCATACATTAAAAGCCCATAACTGGCAGTTAATACTCGCATCGGGTGGCTTCACTTGGTTTGCAGAAGCACTGCAAGCACCACTGTCGCTAGATGCTTTTTATGCCAATGAGCTGGAAATAAAAGGTGCGCGTTTAACGGGTAAAGTATTAGGTGATGTGGTCGATGCTCAGAAAAAGGCTGATATTTTAGCAAAGACGCGCACTCAGCTTGGATTAGCGAAACAACAAACCATTGCCATTGGTGATGGTGCTAATGATTTGGTGATGATGGTGGAAGCGGGAACAGGGGTGGCTATTCATGGCAAACCAAAAGTGATTGAAAACGCCGATGCAGCTATTTGTCATGGCTCACTATTGCAGTTGTTATATTTTATTGCACTACCCAAGTAATCAGTTTGCCAGTGATTAATTGTTCGAAAAAAGGAAGTCGCTGCTACTTCCTTTTTTTGTGTCTATGAAGAGGTTACCTTCGACATGCGTCCACATTTTCACAGGTAGGGAAATAACTCATATGGCAAATACCTTGTGGCGTTGAAAAACCAAACCCGCCTGCAATGTTAGGAGTCGCAACTTTATCAATGGTTTTTGCATTCGATAAGTTCTTTAACTTCTTTTTATTCAATTTCATGATCAGTTTCCTTCTAAATAAAGCCGAAATAGGCTTATTTATGTTAGGTGGTAAATAAGCCAGGGACAAGCTTTGGCTCAGAGTAAAAGATTATAAAAATCGTTTGTACAAACGATTAAGTGCTATTGATAAGACTGCACTATTTAGCTCTATAAAATGATTGTTTAATCTTCATTGGGGCGAGCTTTTGAAGACTAAACATTATGGCGCTAAGTAAGTGGTGTAAAAGATTTCATCGTAATCAGAAATCGCCTAAAGGAGTTTAATAAAGCCGCTCTAAGGCTTATTACTCTGCTATGAGGCTAGTAAATCTGATACAGTTTTGGCATTGTGAGCTAGCATGTTAGGAGGTATAAAGCACTATGGCCCGTTTTTGTTCAGCAATTTTTTGTATGTTATTAGCTACATTTTCCAATAGTGTGTGGTCTTCAGAAACCTTGCGCTTTGTCGCTGAAGATCTCTACCCCTTGCATTTCAATGACGACAAAAAGCAGCCAAAAGGGTTTTTAGTTGAGTTAGTCGATAAAGTATTGAGTGAGTGTCAATGCCAAGGGCGTGTTGAAATAATGCCACAGGCTCGCGCGTTCAAAGAGTTTAAGTCAGATAAAAATACTTTGATGATCTCATTATTAAAAACGCCACAACGTAGCAATGAATTCAATTTTCTAGGCAGTGTTTATTTCGCAGATGCTTATCTAATTGGACTTAAAAAAAAATCGTTTCCATTATTTGATTTAAAGAGTGCTCGTGGGTTAAGGGTCAGTACAGTACGAGGATATTTTAGTCATTACTATCTAGAAAAGTCGGGGTTTTCTACTGATCATGATTTAGTGCTTGCGCCAGATCCTGAGAGCCTACTCCATATGCTTTATAAAGGAAGAACAGATCTTGTGTTAACAAATACCTTGTCGCTTGATAAGGAGCTAAGAAGCATAGGACTTGACCCTGATCAGATAGAAGAAAAACTAAGTTTAAAAGGCTTCCCTAACGAGTTGCATTTTGTTGCCAATAAGCAGCTCGATCAAGAGGTAGCTCGGAAGCTTAAGCAAGGGCTGGAAAAAATTAAGCTGACAGGAGAATACACAACCCTATTGAATAAGTGGCAGTTACTTCAAGAAAAGTAAGTGAGCAAGCAATTTAGCTAAAAATGAGAACTAATAGAGTTGTTACTGGCAGACAATTGAATAATATATAGGATTTGTACATCTCATTTCTTCCCTAAAAAACCAAAATATCGATTAGTTACATTTTTTAACTTGTGAATGTATCCCCCTACTCCCTCAAATTTTAGATTGTCCAAGTACTGGAACATTAAAAGCAACCTTTAATGGTCTGACCACTTTAATTTGTACTGTGGTTTTTCCTAAATTTGTATAAAGTTTAGACTTTGGTTGTAGAAAAGCTGTGGTTAAACCGTGCAGAATTTTGACAGTATCACGGGTTTTTGATAGTGTAATGCGCAAATTTGGTATTACCAATTTACCTTTTGGTTAAGATTACCTAACAATATGATGTTAGATGGTCTTTTCAACATGCTTAAATTCGGCGTTTGATCAATGTCTTTAAAGATAAAAGCAGCAAAATTATCCGATGTTATTTTAGAGCAACTTGAGAATATGATCCTCGAGGGTTCTTTAATGCCAGGTGAAAAGTTGCCTCCAGAAAGGGAGCTTGCGAAGCAGTTTGAGGTTTCAAGACCTTCTCTTCGAGAAGCAATTCAGAAGCTTGAGGCAAAAGGACTCGTGACACGTCGTCAAGGCGGCGGAACGTATGTAAAGAATCAATTAGAACAGGGGCTCACTGATCCGCTGTTTGACTTGATCAGTAAGCATCCAGAATCACAATTTGATTTGCTGGAGTTTCGTCATGCACTAGAAGGGATCGCGGCATATTATGCAGCGCTTCGCGGTACTGACACAGACTTTGAGAAAGTTCAGCAAAGTTTTGACAATATCGCCGATGTGCACGGGGACCTAGAGCAAAAAGCACAAGCAATTAATGCATTTCATTTTGCAGTGGCTGAAGCGTCTCATAACGTGGTGCTACTACACCTTGTTAAAGGTATGCAGTCTTTACTCGAGCAAAACGTATTACAAAACTTACAAGTTTTGGTGCAAAAGAATGACGTTAGTGAACAGCTTGCTGAGCACCGTAAATTGTTGATGGATGCTGTTATAGAAGGCAATCCGGAGCAAGCACGATTAGCTAGTAACGCGCACTTGGCCTTTATTGAAGAAGCATTACTTGAAGCGGACAAAGAACGTTCGCGGATCGCACGTAGTTTAAGACGTACCAGTAACAATCGAGCTCGTTAAGATTAACCAGAAGTAATTAAATTCGTATTTTAAACATAAGGAACACTCCATATGTCTGAAGTCAATAAAATTGACGTAGACGCGTTAGAAACCCAAGAGTGGTTACAAGCGCTTGAGTCTGTAGTAAAAGAAGAGGGCGTTGAACGCGCTCAGTTTCTATTAGAGCAAGTATTAGAGCAAGCTCGTCTTGATGGCGTTGATATGCCAACAGGTATTACTACAAACTATGTAAATACTATTCCAGCAGATCAAGAACCTGCATACCCAGGTGACACAACAATTGAACGTCGTATTCGTTCAATCGTTCGTTGGAATGCGATCATGATCGTTTTACGTGCGTCTAAGAAAGACTTAGAGCTAGGCGGCCACATGGCGTCTTACCAGTCTTCGGCTGCATTCTATGAGATGTGTTTCAACCACTTCTTCCGTGCACCAAACGAAAAAGACGGTGGTGATTTAGTTTATTACCAAGGTCACATTTCACCAGGTATCTACGCACGTGCTTTCTTAGAAGGTCGTTTAACTGAAGAGCAACTTGATAACTTCCGTCAAGAAGTAGACGGCAAAGGTATCTCTTCATACCCACACCCTAAGTTGATGCCTGAATTCTGGCAGTTCCCAACTGTATCTATGGGTCTAGGTCCAATTGCATCAATCTACCAAGCACGTTTCCTTAAGTACTTAGAAGGTCGTGGTTTGAAAGAGACGAACGAGCAGCGCGTATATGCGTTCTTAGGTGACGGTGAGATGGATGAGCCAGAATCACGTGGTGCAATTTCTTTCGCTGCGCGTGAGAAACTAGATAACCTATGTTACCTAATTAACTGTAACCTTCAGCGTCTAGACGGCCCAGTAATGGGTAACGGTAAGATCATTCAAGAGCTTGAAGGTCTATTTAAAGGTGCTGGCTGGAACGTTATTAAAGTTGTTTGGGGTGCAGGTTGGGATGCGCTTCTTGCTAAAGACACAACTGGTAAGCTATTACAGCTTATGAACGAGACAATCGACGGTGACTACCAAACATATAAAGCGAAAGATGGCGCATATGTTCGTGAGCATTTCTTCGGTCGTTACCCAGAAACAGCGGCACTTGTTGCAGACATGACTGATGACGAGATCTTTGCGCTTAAGCGTGGTGGTCACGATACATCTAAGCTTTTCGCAGCTTATAAAGCAGCGCAAGAGACAAAAGGTCGTCCAACTGTAATCCTAGCTAAAACGGTTAAAGGTTACGGTATGGGTGAAGCAGCTGAAGGTAAAAACATTGCGCACCAAGTTAAGAAAATGGACATGACGCACGTTGAACATCTTCGTTCACGTCTTGGTCTTGAAGACTTGGTATCTGATGAGCAAATCAAAGATCTACCATACCTGAAGCTTGAAGAAGGTTCAGCTGAATATGAGTACCTTCACTCACGTCGTAAAGCGCTTCACGGTTATACACCGCAGCGTTTACCTAATTTCACACAAGCACTAGAAATTCCAACGCTAGAGCAGTTCAAGCCGCTACTAGAAGCACAAAAGCGTGATATCTCTACAACTATGGGCTATGTACGTGCTCTGAATATCTTACTAAAAGATAAAGGCGTAGGTAAAAACATCGTACCTATTATTGCTGATGAAGCGCGTACCTTTGGTATGGAAGGTCTATTCCGTCAGATCGGTATTTATAACCCGCATGGCCAGAACTACACACCTCAAGACCGTGACATCGTTTCTTACTACAAAGAAGCAACTTCAGGTCAGGTACTTCAAGAAGGTATCAATGAGTTAGGTGCAATGTCTTCATGGGTTGCTGCTGCAACGTCATACTCGACAAATGATCTACCGATGATCCCATTCTACATCTACTACTCTATGTTCGGTTTCCAACGTGTTGGCGATATGGCGTGGATGGCAGGTGACCAACAAGCGCGTGGTTTCTTACTAGGTGCAACCGCTGGTCGTACAACGCTTAACGGTGAAGGCCTACAGCACGAAGACGGTCACTCGCACATTCAAGCGGGTACTATTCCTAACTGTATTTCTTACGACCCAACATTCGTATTTGAAGTCGCGGTAATCCTACAAGACGGTATTCGTCGCATGTACGGTCCAGAGCAAGAAAACGTGTTCTACTACCTAACACTAATGAATGAGAACTACGCACAACCTGCAATGCCAGAAGGTGCGGAAGAAGGTATTCGTAAGGGTATCTATAAGCTTGAAGACAATACTGGTGACAAAGCACACGTTCAGCTAATGGGCTCAGGTACTATCTTAAACGAAGTACGTAAAGCAGGTCAGATCCTAAGCGAAGAATATGGTATCGGTTCAGATGTATTCTCTGTAACGTCATTCAATGAGCTTGCTCGTGACGGTCAAGATGTTGAGCGTTTCAACATGCTTAACCCAGCAGCAGATCAAAAAGTACCTTACATTACGTCTGTACTAGGTGAGTCTCCAGCAATTGCTGCAACTGACTACATGAAGAACTATGCAGAGCAAGTACGTGCTTATATGCCAAGCGCTTCTTTCAAAGTACTTGGTACTGACGGTTACGGTCGTTCAGACAGCCGTGAAAACTTACGTCGTCACTTCGAAGTAAATGCAGGTTACGTAGTAGTTGCTGCACTTACAGAGCTTGTTAAGCAAGGTAAAGTTGACGCATCAGTTGTTGCTGACGCTATCAAGAAATTTGATATCGACACAACGAAAACTAACCCACTATACGCATAAGAGGCAGATAGAATGGCAATCGAAATTCATGTTCCAGACATTGGTGCAGATGAGGTTGAAGTAACTGAGATCCTAGTTAACGTAGGTGACACAGTTGAAGTTGATCAATCTCTTATCACTGTTGAAGGTGATAAAGCTTCAATGGAAGTGCCAGCTGCGCAAGCGGGTACAGTGAAAGAAATTAAAGTAGCTGAAGGCGATACTGTTGCAACTGGCTCTTTAATTATGATTTTTGATGCTGCGGGTGAAGCACCTGCAGCAGCCGAGCCTGAAGCACCTGCAGCCCCTGCGGCTGCGCCTGCTCCAGCAGCGGCATCTGAATTAAAAGAAGTTCACGTACCTGACATCGGTGGTGATGAGGTTGAAGTAACTGAGATCATGGTTGCCGTAGGCGACGTGGTTGAAGCTGACCAATCAATCTTAAACGTAGAAGGCGACAAGGCTTCTATGGAAGTACCAGCACCATTTGGCGGTACAGTTAAAGAAATCAAAGTTGAAGTTGGCGGCAAAGTATCAACGGGCTCGTTAGTATTCGTATTTGAAACTGGTGCATCTGCGCCTGTAGCTGTTGAAGCGGCTCCTGCGGCAGCGCCTGCTCCAGCAGCGGCGGCAGAACTTAAAGAAGTTCACGTACCAGACATCGGCGGTGACGAAGTTGAAGTAACTGAAGTCATGGTTGCGGTAGGCGATGTAGTTGAAGTTGACCAATCAATCTTAAACGTAGAAGGCGACAAGGCTTCTATGGAAGTACCAGCACCATTTGCAGGTACTGTTAAAGAAGTGAAGGTTGAAGTTGGCGGTAAAGTGTCGACTGGCTCTCTTGTGTTTGTTTTTGAAACGCAAGGCTCCGCACCTGTAGCTGCGCCTGCTGCGACAGCACCTGCAAAAGCGGCTCCGGCAGCACCTGCGGCAAAACCAGCGCCAGCAGCGGCACCTGCAGCTTCAGCACAAAAAGATGAATTTGTAGCGAACGACCAATACGCACATGCATCACCTGTAGTTCGTCGTCTAGCGCGTGAGTTTGGTGTAAACCTAGCACGTGTGAAGGGCACGGGTCGCAAGAACCGTGTACTTAAAGAAGACGTACAAAACTACGTGAAAGAGTTAGTGAAGCAAGTTGAATCAGGTCAGTTATCTAAAGGTGGCAACACGGGTGGTGGCGAGCTAAACCTAATTCCTTGGCCAAAAGTAGACTTTAGCAAGTTTGGTGAAGTTGAAGAGAAGAAACTTTCTCGTATTCAAAAGCTTTCTGGTGCAAACCTTCATCGTAACTGGGTACAGATCCCACACGTTACGCAATTTGACGAAGCTGACATCACCACGCTAGAAGCATTCCGTAAAGAACAGAATGTAATGGCTGAGAAGAAGAAAATGGGCGTGAAGATCACTCCACTAGTATTCGTAATGAAAGCCGCGGCTAAAGCACTTGAAGAGTTCCCAACGTTTAACTCATCACTATCTGAAGATGGCGAAAGCTTAATTCTTAAGAAGTATGTAAACATTGGTATCGCAGTTGATACACCAAATGGTCTAGTTGTTCCTGTTGTTCGTGATGTGAACAAAAAAGGCATCATTGAGTTATCTCGCGAGTTGATGGAAATTTCTAAGAAAGCACGTGAAGGTAAACTAACTGCATCTGATATGCAGGGCGGTTGTTTCACAATTTCTAGCCTAGGTGGCATCGGTGGTACTGCGTTTACACCAATCGTAAATGCACCAGAAGTTGCCATCTTAGGTGTGTCAAAGTCAGACATGAAGCCGAAGTGGAATGGTAAAGAGTTTGAGCCGCGCCTAATGGTACCGCTAAGCTGTTCATACGACCACCGTGTAATTGACGGTGCGTTAGCAGCACGCTTTACTGCAACACTTGCAGCTTACCTAAGCGACATTCGTCAGCTGGTAATGTAAAACTCAAAAATCCCACTGATTTTCAGTGGGATTTTGTTTGTATCCTCTGATACAATCGACGCACACTTTTTTAGTCTGCCCCTTGTTCCTCCTGACAAATGGATGACATGGCAGTGAGTATAACGAGTAGGGCAACGCCAATTTGGCATAACCCGTTCGCAAAATATTAAGGTTAAAACATGAGCAACGAGATCAAAACTCAAGTTGTTATACTAGGCGGTGGTCCTGGTGGTTACTCTGCAGCTTTCCGTGCTGCTGATTTAGGTTTAGACGTTACACTTATTGAATCACGTAACACTCTAGGTGGTGTTTGCTTGAACGTAGGTTGTATCCCTTCAAAAGCATTACTTCACGTTGCTAAAGTAATCGACGACGCGAGCGAAATGGCATCTCACGGTGTTACTTTCGGTGCTCCACAAATCGACCTAGATAAAATCCGTTCTTGGAAAGAATCAGTGATCGGTCAATTAACTGGTGGCCTAGACGGCATGGCGAAGATGCGTAAAGTTAACGTGGTTAACGGTTACGGCAAATTCACAGGTGCTAACACCATCGCTGTTGAAGGTGAAAACGGTACTACAACTGTTACTTTCGACAATGCAATCATTGCTGCAGGTTCTCAGCCTGTAAACTTACCTTTCATCCCACAAGATGAGCGTGTAATTGATTCAACAGGTGCACTTGAGCTTAAAGACGTACCTGAGAAGCTACTTGTATTAGGTGGTGGTATCATCGGTCTTGAGATGGGTACTGTTTACCGTGCGCTAGGTTCACAAATCGACGTTGTTGAATTTGCTGATCAACTAGTACCAGCAGCGGATAAAGACATCATCAAGATTTACCAAAAGTACGTTAAGAACAAGTTCAACGTAATGCTTTCTACAAAAGTAGTGGCTGTTGAAGCGAAAGAAGACGGTCTATACGTATCATTTGAAGGCAAGAACGCTCCGGCTGAGCCAGTACGTTACGACAAAGTACTTGTTGCTGTAGGTCGTACGCCTAACGGTAAACTACTTGACGCTGAAAAAGCGGGTGTAGCTGTTGACGAGCGTGGCTTCATCAACACTGATAAGCAAATGAAGACAAACGTAAACCACATCTTCGCGATTGGTGACATCGTTGGTCAACCAATGCTTGCACACAAAGCGGTTCACGAAGCACACGTTGCTGCAGAAGTTATCTCTGGTCAGAAGCATTACTTCGATCCTAAGTGTATTCCTTCAATCGCATACACAGATCCAGAAATCGCTTGGGTTGGTGTAACTGAGAAAGAAGCAAAAGAGCAAGGCCTTAACATTGAAACTGCGGTATTCCCGTGGGCTGCATCTGGCCGTGCAATCGCTTCAGCACGTACTGAAGGTTCAACTAAGCTTATCTTCGATAAAGACTCAGGTCGCGTTATCGGTGGTGCAATGGTTGGTATCAACGCAGGTGAAATGCTTGGTGAGATCGGCCTAGCGGTAGAAATGGGTGCAGACGGTGAAGACCTAGCGCTTACTATCCACGCTCACCCAACTCTGAACGAGTCAATCGGTCTAGCTGCTGAAATCTTTGAAGGTTCAATCACAGACCTACCAAACAAAAAAGCAGTTAAAAAGAAGAAGTAATTCTTTGATTTAAAGCTTTAAAAAAACCCGCTTCGGCGGGTTTTTTGTTATCTGCTACATTAAAGTGTAACCTTTACATATTCTCCGGGTGCATCATAGATACCCGGCTTTTCATCAGTATGCGTTGCTCTGGCGTCTACTTTGATGTCATTTAGGTTGTTAAGCCACTGGTGCCAGTGAGGCCACCAAGACCCCGTTTGATGCTTAGCTTTATCAAACCATTCTTGAGCTTCACCCTTGGCCTCAGGGCCATAGAAGTAACCGTACTTATTTGCTTCAGGCGAATTAATTACACCGGCAATGTGGCCACTCTCACCCAGCACAAAAGTCACAGGGCTTGCGGTATTTTGCACACCTTTAAATGTGGCTTGCCAAAGCGCAATATGATCATCACGCGTAGAGAGCATATAAATTGGTGTTTTTACCTTGCTCAAATCAATTTTAGTACCACGAATACTGATCGCTTTTGGCTCTACCAGCTTGTTTTCTAGATAGAGGTTACGCAGCATAAAATTATGACATGCTGCAGTAAGGTTGGTACTGTCACCATTCCAGTAAAGCAGGTCCATATTCATAGGCGCTTTGCCTTTGAGGTAATTATTCACATAATAATTCCAGTACAGGCTGTTCTCTCTGAGCATACTGAATGCGGTGCCGAGTGAGTGACCATGCATGACACCATTTTCAGTATTATAAGCCTCAAGCGCTGCAATTGTTGGCTCATTAATAAAGACACCAATCTCTCCAGGTTGCGCAAAATCGAGTAATGTGGTTAATAAGGTCGCACTTTTAATGCGTTGCTTCATACGTTTCGCTGTGAAATAAGCCAATGTTGTGGTCAGCAGAGTACCGCCAATACAATAGCCCATGGCATTGACATAGGTTGTGCCTATATGTTTCTCGATGGCATCGACGGCGGCTATCACGCCATCAACCACATAATCTTCAAAGCTGATGTGTGCCATACTTGGATCCGGGTTTTTCCACGACATCATGAATACGGTATGGCCCTGATCTACAGCCCATTTCACCATCGAGTTTTGCTGTTGCAGATCTAAGATATAGTACTTGTTCACATAAGGTGGAATGATTAATAAAGGCGTCTCGAGCACTTGCTCTGTGGTTGCACTGTATTGGATTAATTCAAATAAATGGTTTTGATAGACCACACGACCAGGGGTAGTGGCTAGGTCTTCCCCGAGTTTATAAGCTTGCTCTTCAGTCATGCTAATACGCAGCATGTCTTGGCTTTTGTCTAAGTCTTTTTTAAGCAGCTCAAAACCTTTCACCAGGTTTTCACCTTTTGACTCTAGGGTGAGTTTCAGTAATTCTGGGTTAGTGCTGATAAAATTACTGGGCGCAAGCGAGTTAATGGTTTGTCTGGCAAAAAACTCAAGGCGTTCTTTTTGTTTTTCGTCTAACCCTTGAGTATCACGAATATTTTGTAGCAGTGATTCACCAAATAATAAATAGCTTTGCTTGATGTAGTTAAACCATGGGTTTTGTTGCCATTGTTCGTCTTTAAAACGGCGGTCGCCACGCTCTTCACTGATAACAGGCGCAACTTTTTCGTCACCGGTTTGCATCGCGTTTTGCATTATCTGCAATTGCTGTTGCCACCAGTTCGTTTGATTCTTTATTAAGGTCTCTGGCTGCTGGCTTAGGGCTTGCAACCAGGTGGTAAAGTCTTTGCTGTTTTGTTCGTTTAAAGCTTGTTGAACAGGGCTTTGTTGGCTCAGGCTTTGGGTAAAGGAGTTAAAAATTTCTTGGTTTTGTTGCCACCAAGATTGCATCGTAGCATTTAAGGCGTCGTTATCCATCTTCATCATGATTGTCCTAATGACACAACTAGACGCTGCTTGGGTGTCGCAGCATGAAGGCAAGAAGAGCAGGTAGCGGCAGAAATACCGCTACCTAAATAAGTCTTAAGCTTGAGCTGTTTGCATTTGCTCTTTAGTTAAAGCTTCTAGGTTGTCTTTGAACTCTTGACCTAGTTTTGTTAGCTTTTGACCGTCTTCGATCATTTGCTGGCTTAGTTGCGTCATTGCTGACACTTGGCTTAAGTTAAAATCGATTGCAGATTTAACATCTTGTACTTCAGTCGCTGCTTTTAATTGCGATACAGAAGCATTTGAAATGTTTTGTACTGCATCAATTTGAATGCTTGCTAGCTGTTCAATGTTCTTTGCAACAAGTTGGTTGAACTTGATTGCTGGGCCGAAAAACTTTTGGTTTTGTTCAGTTAGCGTGTTTAGTAAATCAGTGTACATAACGTTTTCCTTTTGAGTCGTTGAAATTGTTCAAAAAATGGGTTGAGTGTTAACTGCTTACTCAACTAACTTAATTCATGTATAAACCACCGTTTAAAGCGAGTGTTTCACCAGTGATATAAGCTGCATCGTCAGATGCTAAAAAGCGCACTGCTTTGGCGACTTCTTCTGGGGTCGCTAAACGTTGCATAGGTACTTGGCCGCGAATGTTATCTAGTACCTCAGGTTTCATTGCTGCAACCATTGGGGTTTCTGTATAACCCGGAGCAACTACATTCACTGTGACACCAGCGCGCGCACCTTCATAAGCAAGAGATTTAGAAAAGCCGATTATGCCCGCTTTTGCTGCGGCATAGTTTGCTTGTCCAAATTGTCCTTTTTGGCCGTTTACACTTGAGATATTGATGATACGACCTTGCTTTTGCGCACACATATGCGCAAACAAAGGTTGGGTCATGTTGAAAAGAGAGTTCAAGTTGGTATCAATGACTTCTCGCCATTGTTCAATTGACATTTTCTTGAACGTGGTATCTCGAGTGATACCTGCGTTATTAACCAATACATCAATGTGTTGATGCTCTTCGATGAGGTCGTCTAGGGCAAGTTTACAAGCTTGCGTATCTGTCACATCTAAAAACGCTGCTTGGACATGTTTTGGATTGATGTTTGCTTCATTGAGCCATTGATCAAAGTCAGCTTGGGTGCGACGTTGGCTTGCAACGGCGATAACGAAGAATTGGTTTTCTACAAGAGATTGAACGATGGCTGTACCAATGCCACCAAAGGCGCCAGTTACAATGGCAGTTTTTTGTATATCCATGATGATTTCCCTACATCTTTTATGACAATTTAACTGCATTTGTCATGTTTGCTTTAGGCAACAAACACCAGTGAAATTCACTTGAGTGATCATTAAGTAACTTCATTATTTGCGAAAAAAGTGACAGTTTTTTAACCAAACCATGACCTTTTTAAGAACTCACTCTTGCGGCTTACTTTAAGCGTAAACCCCATAGCGCGGTTTATCATATAGTCTATCGTTATGCTCGAAATTTGCACAATTTATAACTTGATCTAAATCTAGTTTTCTTTACTAAACTTAAAGTAAGGAAAAATTAAGGTCAGACTATGCGCGTTCAGTCTTCATTACTTATTTTTAAAGTTGCTTCGAGCACATGTGTGTTTTTAATCATGCTTGCAAGTTGGTTAATGTATTCACACATAGCTCATACTCAGCGAGTTGAACTACAGTTAAATCGTCTAAAGTTAGCTGCAGCTCGATTAGTAGGCGTAAAAAATGACTACATACAAGAAAGGCAGCCAGAGTTTATAGAGTCTTTCGATAAGCATTATTTCCAGTTCGAAAAAGAATACGGTGAGCTTGCTCAACTTCTTTTAGATGAGCCAAAAGTCATGCTGCAACTTTCCGCAATAGAATCTAATACCGCACTACTAAGGCAAACTTTAAAGCGTTTTGAGCAGTTCCAAATTAAGTTAGGTCATGAGGCTGATGAGGGCGTATATGGCTTGTTTAGAAGTCATGCTCATCAGCTACAAAGCTATGTGCAAACAGCTGAACAACCCATGTTAGAGCTTGAGGTACTTGAATTACGGCGTGCAGAGAAAGATTTTTTACTGCGACACGATCATGCCTATATTGAACGTCATACTGGAATTTACGAAAAATTATATCAAAAGTTACAATCCGAAAACCCTCAAGCGGCACTGCTACTCAAAGCTTATCGGCAAGGTTTTTTATCTTACAGTGCTGTGCTCACAGAAATTGGTTTTAACTCTAAGCAGGGTTTGAGAAAGCAACTTGATGAGCAAAAAAATGCGCTGACAACCAAAATATTGGGATTGAGCAATTCCATTATTTTACAGGATCACGATACCAAGCAAGCTTGGGTTTTAAGTTTACTGGGCACGATAATTTTGATTTGCTCTGTATGCTTTGTTCTATTGATGATATTGCATGCAAGAGTCTCGAAAAAGATCAATGTGATCAATGATGTCTTAGATAAGGTTGTTGAACATGAAAACTTTAAGCTTAGGACGAACCTCAATAATACCGATGAGTTAGGTCAAATAGGCACGCATGTCGATAAATTACTTGAATACCTTGATAGTCTACTCGTGCGTTTGTCTTCGGCGCAAAAACGTTTATTAGAAGGTGCTGAAGTGGCGAGTTTTAGTAATATTATTCATCGTTTTACTCAAGAGCTCAATACGCCACTTGGAGAAGTAAAAAGTGGTAAGGGTGATATGGCTGAGTTAATAGCCATCATGAAAAGTAACCTAAGAGATGGGCTAGATGAGAATGCCTCTATTACTGAGATGATAAGTCACCTTGAAAGTACGCTAGATATTATTGAAAGTAACCTCACGGTGAGTGAGCAGCTTGTTGAAGAGTTTAAATTGATCTCGGCAAACCAACACTTGGATGTCTTGACCTATTTTAACTTACTTGATCAAGTAGAACATGCTTTTCGAATTAATGACGGTTTATTACCTGCGGGTGAATATGATATCACCTTTGATATTTCAGAAGAGCTGTTTATTAATAGCTACCCCTCTGCAATCAATCAGATCATTAACCTGTGCATTCATAACAGTATTAAACATGGCAAAATAGCCAATCAAAAACTCCATATTGTGGTGTCGGCAATGGTTGTAAATGACTTTGTGCATATCTATTTTAAAGACGATGGCATGGGCATAGACAAAGAAATTTTACCGGTGATCTTCGAGCCGTTTATTACTTCAAAACGTCATAGTGGTGGCACTGGTCTAGGTATGAGCATCATACATAATTTAGTGACGCAAAAGCTGAAAGGGGAAGTGAAAATGCAAAGCCCTGCGCATGGTGGTGCTTGCCTTCATATTATTTTGTCAGAGACTGAATTTTCACAAAAGCAATTATCTGACGTGGGCACAGAGGAAATGGATTAGTGCATAATGGGTTATACCTTCCCTCAAAATAGCGCTCTTAATCAAGAGGGGTGGTATTATTTAGATAGAAAAGTAAATTCGCCTCCAAAAGCGAGTTAAAAAACAAAAAAGCCATGATTCTCATCATGGCTTTTTATGTCACTTTAGCGGTTAAGCCTTTTTACTGGCAACCCACTCGTCCACGAACTTTTCAAGTACATTAAGCGGCACTGGGCCATTTTTCAGTACTACATCGTGAAACTGGCGAATATCAAACTTGTCACCAAGCTCTTTTTTCGCATCTTCACGTAGTTCTAAGATCTTAAGCATACCGACTTTATAAGCGGTTGCTTGAGAAGGCATTACAATGTGACGCTCAACCATTTTAACGCCGTCAGACTTAGCGTTAGGGGTGTTATTAACGTAGTAATCAATACCTTCTTGGCGAGTCCACTTCATAGCGTGAATACCTGTATCTACTACTAGGCGACATGCACGCCACAGTTCCATAGCTAGACGACCGAAATCTGAATATGGGTCTTCATATAGGCCCATTTCTTTTGGTACTAGCTCAGAGTATAAACCCCAACCTTCGATATAAGCTGTGTAGCCACCGAATTTACGGAATTTAGGCACACCTTCAAGCTCTTGCGCGATAGCAATTTGCATGTGGTGACCTGGGATACCTTCGTGGTAAGCAAGTGCTTCCATTTGGTAAGTAGGCATTGCTTCCATGTCATACAGGTTTGCGTAGTAAATACCAGGGCGAGAACCATCTGGTGCAGGCTGCTGGTAGAACGCTTTACCAGCCGCTTTTTCACGGAACGCTTCAACACGTTTAACGATCATGTCAGCTTTTGGTTTAACAATGAATAACTCATCAAGACGAGATTTCATGTTGTCGATCATCGCAGTGGCATCTTTAAGATACTTCTCTTTACCTTCATCAGTATTAGGTAAGTAGAACTGCTTATCAGTTTTCATGAATTCCATGAATGCTTTTAAGTCACCTTTAAAGCCAACCTTGTCTTTGATTTCACGCATTTCGTCATGAATACGTGCTACTTCAGCAAGACCGATTTGGTGGATCTCTTTTGCTGTTAAATCAGTCGTTGTTGTTCGAGCAAGGGCATTGTTAAAGAATGCTTCACCTTCTGGGAACTTCCAAGCACCATCACGGGTATCTGCTTTCTTTTCGAGCTTAGCTAGGTAGTTAATTAGCTTGTTGTAAGACGGCTTGATAGCAGTTTTAAGTGCTTCTGTCGCTTCATTGATTAGTGCTGCCTTTTCAGAATCAGCGATTTCTAGTTTGTTTACCTTACGTTTGAAGTCAGCAAGTAGAGTAGAGTCGTCACCTTTTTCAAACGGTGCGCCTTTAATAATGTTCTTGCTTGATTCAATTACGTGAGGGAAAACAAACTTCGGAGCAATAATGCCTTTTTGTGCACGGATCTCTAAAGAGTCGATAAGTTGGTCGAATACTTTAGTGACGCCATTTAAACGTGAGATATAGGCTTTCGCATCTTCTACGCTAGTGATTTGGTGTTGGTTAATTAAAAATGCAGGCACCATTGAGTGTGTACCAAACATTTGGTTAACCGGATAGTTATGGTAGCGCCATTTGAAATCAGCAATGTCATTTTCTAAGCTTTGTTGCATTAGGTCATAACTAACCTGAGTATTAGCATCAAGTTTGCTGCGGTCAATTGCAGTTAAACGAGCAAGATTCTTTTTCGTGATTTCAAGATCTTCAAGTGCGCTAGCTTCACTGTCATCATCCCATTTATCATAGTCTTTCTTGATGCCCATGTAAGTTTGGTATACCGGGCTGCGCATAACGCCATCCATGAAGATTTCTTCGAAAAGCGCATTGGCTTTTTCTACTTCACTTTGAACAACTTGAACTTGGGGTGCAGAAGCAGGTTTTTCAGCAGTTTGCTGACAACCAGCCAAAAATGCTGCGCTGATTGCTGCAGCAATAATGGTGAGTTTACGCATTGTTATCTACCTTTGAGTTTTTTGTACGCTATGGATTATCCGAGCGCGTTTTTATTTTTATTAAAACAGCAATGCTGTTTAAACAAATAATTCTAGCAGGTCATTTAAAAAACGGTGGCCTTTATTTGTAACCAACCATGAATGACCTAGATCTTCTATTAATCCTTTATCGAGTGCAGTGTTAATTGCAGCATCAATTTTGCTTATTGGTAAGCCAGAATAATCGATAAACTGATGTTTATTGCATGGCTCTCGCAGCCTAAATTGGTTCATAAAGAACTCAAATGGTCGGTCTTCATTTTCAACTTGCCAGCTTTCATATAAATATGGCTTGCTAAGATCCATATAACCACGAGGGTGTTTCACTTTTACGGTACGTAAAATACTACCTTGTTTAGGTTGAGTTATCTTACCGTGGGCGCCACAGCCTATACCTAGGTAATCACCGAAGCGCCAATAATTTAAATTGTGTTTGCATTGATAACCAGGTTTTGCGTAGCCTGAGATCTCATAGTGCTCGTAGCCTGCTTCTGCAAGTAATTTTTGACCTTGTTCTTGGATGTCCCACAATGTTTCATCTTCAGGGAGAACCGGTGGTTTTGAGGCAAACTGAGTATTAGGCTCGATAGTCAGTTGATACCAAGACAGGTGAGGCGGGTTGAGTGCAATGACTTTTTGTAAATCGCTCAACGCATCTTCTACACTTTGACCCGGAAGTCCATGCATTAAATCCATATTAAAAGAATTTAAACCTGCAGCTTGTGCTTCTTTTGCTGCGTTTATGGCTTCATTTTCACCATGAATACGACCTAGGGATTTTAACTTGTCGGCTTGTAAACTTTGCACACCAATTGAGATACGGTTAATACCTGCTTCAACATAATGCTTAAACTTGTCTTTTTCTACAGTGCCCGGATTCGCTTCTAAGGTAACTTCAATATCATTTTCAAAGGGGATAAGCTTTTCTATTTCGGCTAATAACCATTGATAGGCTTTACCCGATAACAAACTTGGCGTGCCGCCACCGACAAAAATACTGTGTAATTTACGGCCTTGCACTAAGTGCAAATCAGCTTGTAAGTCGTGGAGTAAGTGTTGAATATATTCTTGTTCAGGAATTTCACCCTTTTGACCGTGGCTGTTAAAGTCGCAGTAAGGGCATTTTTGCACGCACCAAGGTACGTGCACATATAAGCTTAGAGGAGGAAGTTGCACAATTAGCCTTTTAATTTAGCAACGAGTTGCTGCAGTGCCTGACCACGATGGCTCAGGGCATTTTTTTGCTCCTTCGTTAATTGTGCAGACGTGCATCCTTCACTTGCTACATAAAACACCGGATCATAACCAAAGCCTTCACGGCCTTGTTGATCTTCTGTGATGGTCCCTTCCCAGCTTGCTTGGCAAACGAGTGGTGTCGGGTCATCAGCATGACGCATATAAACTAACACACACCAAAAACGCGCTGAACGTACTGTTTTACCTTGCATCTCAACCAGTAGCTTGTCGATATTGTCTTGGTCGTTTGCGTTTTCACCTGCAAAACGTGCTGAATACACGCCTGGTGCCCCGTTTAAAGCATCGACCTCAAGACCTGAGTCGTCAGCGATGGCAGGCAGGCCGGTAATTTTAGCTGCGTGGCGCGCTTTAATAATGGCATTTTCGATGAAGGTAGTGCCTGTTTCTGGCACGTCAGGCACATCAAACTGGCTTTGTGGTAATACTTCAATGTTTAACTCATTAAGCATTGCACCCAGCTCTTTCACTTTACCTTGGTTGCCTGTGGCAAGAACGATTTGTTGACTCATCAGTTAGTTAGTCCACGTAGAATTTTTGTTGAAAGTTTAAAACTTGAAAGTTGTTACCTTGATTAATGTTGATTTTAAAGCGGTAAACCTCTTCATTGCGAAAATCAACTTGGGCAAGGTAATAAATGGCGTCGCCATCAACCACTTCTTTGAATTCCAGTACTTGTTTAGTTCCAAGGAGGTTCTTTGCTTCACCTGTGAGCTTAGCTTTTTGGGCAGGTGTGCCTTTTTTATTGGCAAGCACTGAGATATTAATCACGCCTTTATAGTTACTACGCTCAAGCCCATAGGCTTTGGCGATACTAGGTTGAATAAACGTTGAGGGGAAAGCTATGTAGTGCACTTGCCACGGGCCGAGTTCTTTATACTGTCCACCTTGTACAGAATTAGCAGAGGCAATAAAGCTACTTAAAGCTAGGATGAAAGCAATCAAAATTCGCATAAATACTCCTAATTAACCTAGCAAGTCCATGATTAATAATTGCACGAACTGCAGGCCAATAATTAATACCAAAATAGATAAATCTAAACCGCCAAGAGGTGGGATAACTTTACGAATTGGGCGTAGCATTGGCTCAGTAAGTTGGTCAAATACCGCGGCAATCGGGTTATAACCTTGAGCTACCCAGCTCATGATTGCACGAATAATTAATATCCAAAATACCAGCGTAAAGGCTTCTTTTAAGACAGTGATAACACCATTGATTGCGGCGCCTACAGGCTCCCAACCACCGTAAAACATCACCATGAGCAAAGATACTTTGGCAAAACCAACTAGGAAAGCAAGCACCAAAGAGGCGAGATCTAAGCCACCTACACCAGGAATGATTTTGCGCAGTGGATTAACCGCAAAAGAAGTGGCTTTAACAACAGTTTGACTGAGAGGATTGTAAAAGTCAGCGCGAACTAACTGTAGCCAAAAACGCAGTAACACGACCATTAAAAATAGGTCGAATACGATACCAATTAAAAATTGCATAGCAGTCATGGCTGCCTCCTAGATCTGTTGTTCCATTTCTTCAGCGCGAGCGATACAGGCGTCCATAGCGTCGGCAACGGTAGTTTGTAAGTTTTGTGATTTTAAGTATTCAACAGCCGCGTGTGTTGTTCCACCTTTTGATGTCACATTGGCGCGCAGTTGTTCGAGTGAAATGTCATCATTGGCAAACGCCATTTCAGCCGCGCCTAATGCAGTTTGCTGCACGAGTAGTCGAGCTTGTTCATGGCTAAAGCCAAGGTTTACGGCTTTTTCAGCAATAGATTGCATAAATAGGAAGAAATACGCAGGCGATGAGCCTGTTACAGCAATGATGTCATTTATCTGTGACTCTTGCTCTAACCATAGTGCTATGCCTGTTGCGCTGAACATATCAGTGACAATGGCTTTTTCTTCATCGCTAATTGCATCGCTGAATAAGCCACTGACGCCTTTACCTAATAAGCTCGGTGTATTTGGCATACAGCGTACGAGTTTTGCATCAAACCCCAGCATTTCACGTAAGCGCTTTACAGTAATACCTGCAGCAACTGAGATGAATAGTTTGCTACTCATGTCTATGCCTGCGTCTTGGAATGTTTGGCAAAGTTCTGCCATCATCTGTGGTTTAACAGAGAGTACGATAATATCGGCTTGCTTTACTGCCGAAAGGTTATCTGATGTGGCGTTCACACCTAAGTCAGTTTCAACTTTTGCTAGTTTTTCTGGATTGCGGTTAGTAGCAATAATGCTGTTTGCATCGAAGCCACTTTTTACCATACCACCGATGATGGCATAGCTCATGTTACCTGTTCCGATAAACGCGATGGTTTTATTTGACATAGTTTGTGCTTACCTTATTGTCTTTTGCCAAAAATATCGGTGCCAATACGCACCATGTTTGCCCCAGCAATGATGGCAGGCTCTAAGTCCTGGCTCATACCCATAGAGAGGGTATCTACTTGAGGATATTGGTGCTTTAGTTTATCAAAGCAAGCCCGCATTTGCTGAAAATATTGTAATTGTTTCTGCTCATCATCGGTTTTTTCGGTGATGGTCATTAAACCACGGAGGTTTAATTGACGTGCATCAGCTATAAATGCAGCCAATTCATCTAGCTCTGAAAGCTGGCAACCCGACTTATTTTCATCTTCACTGATATTTACTTGGATCAGGATGTTCAATGGCATCAGGTTATTTGGTCGTTGCTCGTTTAAGCGTTTTGCGATTTTTAAACGGTCAACACTTTGCACCCAACTAAAGTGCTCCGCAATATGGCGAGATTTATTTGATTGGATCGGGCCAATAAAGTGCCATTCAATGTCTTTTTTATCTTTTAATTGCTGAATTTTATCAACGGCTTCTTGTACGTAAGACTCGCCAAATTGACGTTGCCCTGCGTCATAGGCCTCTTCAATGAGGTCGATTGGTTTGGTTTTAGATACAGCCAGTAATTGTACCGTATCGGAAAATGGACTGTTTTGTTCTGCTTTTATCACGCGATCGTAGGCGCAGCTCAGACGTTCTGCTATTGTAACCATATTATATTTCAGCTCGTTTTGGAGTCATACATGGATATTACTGAATTATTGGCCTTTAGTGTTCAACATAAAGCCTCGGATTTACATTTATCATCGGGTGTTTCGCCGATGATCCGGGTTGACGGCGATGTGCGTCGTGTAAATATTCCCGCGTTAGAATCGAAAGACGTAAATAGCCTTGTTTACGATATTATGAATGATAACCAGCGAAAGGACTATGAGCAAAATTTAGAGGTAGACTTTTCATTCGAAGTGCCTAATTTAGCGCGTTTTCGTGTTAATGCATTCAATACGAGCCGTGGCCCAGCAGCTGTGTTCCGTACTATTCCGTCAACAGTGCTTTCACTTGAAGAGTTAGGTGCACCAGATATTTTTAAAGACATCTCGGATAAACCGCGAGGCTTGGTACTGGTTACCGGTCCTACCGGTTCTGGTAAATCAACCACCTTAGCCGCTATGGTTGATTACATAAATAATAATAAACACCACCATATCTTGACCATCGAAGATCCCATTGAATTTGTCCACCAAAATAAATTAAGCCTAATTAACCAACGTGAAGTGCATCGAGATACCCATAGTTTTAAAGCGGCACTTCGTTCAGCGCTGCGTGAAGATCCTGATGTCATCTTAGTCGGTGAATTACGTGATTTAGAAACTATTCGTCTCGCTATGACCGCAGCTGAAACGGGTCATTTAGTGTTTGGTACTTTACATACCACATCAGCACCAAAAACCATTGACCGTATTATTGATGTTTTCCCAGGTGAAGAAAAAGACATGGTGCGCTCAATGCTGTCAGAATCACTGCAAGCGGTTATTTCACAAACACTGGTTAAAAAGGTAGGGGGAGGTCGTGTGGCTGCACACGAAATCATGCTTGGCATTCCGGCAATCCGTAATCTAATCCGTGAAGATAAAATTGCGCAGATGTACTCGGCCATTCAAACCGGTGCTATGCACGGCATGCAAACTATGGATCAATGTCTAAAGAACTTGGTTAACCGCGGTCTTATCACAGCGCAAGATGCACAAACAAAAGCACATGATAAAGCGCAATTTGGTCCAAATATGTAAGGGGAGGCCATCATGTTATTGAATCAATTCTTACAAGCCATGGTAGACCGACAAGCATCAGACCTATTTGTTTCTGCGGGTCTCGCTGTGAGTGCCAAAATTGATGGTGAGTTAACGCCTCTAAGTGAGGAGCGCTTAACACCGGAAGCTTCTCTTGAGATTGTCGAGTCTGCAATGAATGACAGGCAAAAAGAAGAATTTTATCGCGAAAAGGAATGTAATTTCGCGATTGCCACCGATGAAGGTCGTTTCCGTGTATCTGCATTTTGGCAAAGAGATTGTGCGGGTATGGTACTGCGTCGTATTGTGACACAAATACCTGATGTGAATGATTTGGGCTTACCTTCTGTACTGACTGATGTGATCATGTCAAAGCGTGGTCTGGTGTTATTTGTCGGTGGTACAGGCACAGGTAAGTCAACATCACTAGCTGCACTGCTAGGTTATCGTAACCGTAATCAGCGTGGTCATATTCTAACAATCGAAGATCCAATTGAATTTGTGCATGAACACAAAAAGAGCATCATTACACAACGTGAAGTAGGGATTGATACAGAGAGTTTCGAAGCGGCGCTAAAGAGCTCGTTGCGACAAGCTCCTGATGTCATTTTGATTGGTGAAATCCGCTCGCAAGAAACCATGGAATACGCGCTTAGCTTTGCTGAAACAGGCCATTTATGTGTAGCAACATTGCACGCAAATAACGCTAACCAAGCGATTGACCGTATTATGCATCTGGTTCCAAAAGAGAAACATGATAAACTCAAGTATGACTTAGCATTGAACTTACGTGCAATTGTTGCCCAGCAACTCGTGCCTTCAGCGCAAGGCGAGGGGCGCGAAGCGGCCATCGAGATTTTACTTAACTCGCCAATGGTGGCTGAGCTTGTCAAAAAGGGTGACATAGGTTCAATTAAAGAAACCATGGCGAAGTCAAAAGAGATGGGTATGCAGACCTTTGATCAGGCATTGTTTGAGCTCTATAAACAACGTCGTATTAATTATGCCGATGCACTTCACTACGCAGACTCGCCGAATGATCTACGCTTAATGATAAAGCTGCAGAATAATGAACAGCAAGGCGCAGGTTTCCTACAAGGTGTGACTGTTGATGGGTTGGACTCAAAATAATAAGTATTTAAGAAGTTTATATTTTCTACTGCCTATGTTGGCTGTGTTGTTTAGTCACACAGTCAACGCGTTAGGTATAAACAAAATACAGATATACGTTAGGGATGATGTGTATATCGATTACAAACGCTTTCTAAACGGCCGTAAAGTCTCAGAGATCACTGACTTTTCTGGTGAGTATATTCGTCGAGACGTTGTTGATATGATTTTAGCGCAACAAGCACTTGCGTTAGGTGGTTTTACAAAAGAGTTTGAATATCAAACTGGAAACGTCAACTTTAGAAATACCAAACTGCTAGTGCAAGGAAAACTGCTACTCAGCATGGACAGTTATTGGTTGGAAGATGCCAAAGCAATGTCTGATTCTGTGTATATTAGCAAAGCACTCATTAAACGAGGTGAGTACTATGCAGGGGTATTTTATTCACCAAATAATGAAAAAATGCAGCAGCTTCACAGTTATCAGCAACTGATAAACTACACCTCAGTCAGCACTCCCCGCTGGCGTACCGATTGGGAAACATTACATAACTTACCATTAAATAAGCTATTTGTTGAACATGAGTGGGTGTCTCAAGCGCGCATGGTAAGCATGATGTGGGCTGACTTTATGTTAATGCCACTGATGCCGAGTCTTAAAAATGAATTTAATTTAGAAGGCATAAAGTTAGTTGCTCACCCAAATTTGGTGATGCTTTTGGATGGTAGTCGACACTTGGTTGTATCGAAAGCACATCCATATGGTAAAGAAGCTTTTAAAGCGTTGCAAAAAGGGTTAAAGATATTAAGGGAGCGTGGCATGATCATAAAAGCCTACACGCAAGCAGGCTTTATTCCTGATCTGTCAAAATATAAGGTTTTAAATCAGTTACCAACTAGGTAAGAATTAGTCCCAAAGCGATTCAAAAAAGCTCTCTAAAATGATAACCGCAGACATACCGTCTACGTTGCTCTTGCCTAAATTACGATAGCCACCTTGCTCGAATAAACGTGCTTTTGCGTCAGTGGTGGTCAGTCGTTCATCTTGGGTTTCAACTTGTAACTTAAAGTTATTGTGTAGGCGGTTGGCAAACTTTTTTGCTTGGAATGTAACTTGTTGATTCGTGCCATCCATATTTAACGGCAGTCCAACCACTAATAAATCAGGCTTCCAGTCGTCGATGTGTACAGCAATTTCATCCCAATTAGGAATACCATCTCGGGCTTTGACGGCGCCAACACTATTGGCTGTGCCAGTGATCTCTTGACCAACAGCAATACCAATACTTTTAGTACCAAAATCAAAACCCATTACCGTTCGTTGACCAATGGGTGTTTTTTCTTTTTTATCTGTCATTAATTTTATTCTTTATTAGGCGTGACCAGCGATAGTCGCAAGTTTAGACACATCGAAGCCAAGCATTTCAACTGCTTTTTGCCAGCGAAGCTCTACTGGCGTATTAAAAATGATTGCAGGGTCAGCTTTGATTACTAACCAGCTATTTTCTGACAGCTCACGTTCTAGTTGGCCTTGCTCCCAACCTGCATAGCCAAGGGTAATTATAAACTCACTGGGGCTGTCATCATAAGTCAGACTTGCTAGCACATCTTTAGACGTGGTTATCATGATCTCTGAGCTCAGCTCTTGGCTTGATGAATAGCCATATTTTGGCGTATGAAGCACAAAGCCTCTGTCGGTATGCACAGGGCCACCTGCAAACACATGGCGTTTAGAGGCTTCACTCATCTTGTTATTTTCGATATCAATTTTATCGAGTAGTTCACCGACAGTGACATTGACAGGGTGATTAATCACCAGCCCCATCGCACCTTCTTCATTATGCTCACAAATATACGTCACACTTTGCTTGAAGTAGGGGTCTTGCAAACTCGGCATTGCGATTAAGAAATGATTTTCTAATGATGATTGCATATTGATGGCCTTAGATCAGAAGATGGGGCGCATATCGCCCCATTTTGTTTATTTATTATGGGCTAGTTTCTCTTCGATCGCCTCATAGAATTTATCCATAATTGAAATATCAAAAGCTGCTTCGATTTCTTTTACACAGGTTGGCGCTGTGACATTGATTTCGGTTAGCTTGTTACCAATAATGTCTAAACCAACAAAAATGAGCCCTTTTTCTTTTAGAGTTGGGGCAACAGCTTGCGCGACTTTTAAATCATCCTCACTGATTGGACGGGCTTCACCACGACCTCCTGCTGCGAGGTTACCCCGGGTTTCACCACCTTGAGGAATACGCGCTAGGCAGTAAGGGATGACTTCCCCATTCACAACCAAAACTCGTTTATCGCCTTGCTTAATTTCTGGAATGTACTGTTGTGCCATTGCAAATCGGCTACCATGTTCAGTCAAGGTTTCGCAGATCACACCAATATTAGGATCATCTTGTTTTACTCTGAAAATTGATGCGCCACCCATGCCATCGAGTGGCTTTAAGATGATATCGCCATGCTTAGTTAAAAACTCGCGAATTTGTGCTTGAGAGCGAGTCACCAGCGTATCTGGTGTATGTTCACTAAACCATGCAGTAAATAGTTTTTCGTTAGCATCGCGAAGACTCTGTGGCTTATTAACGACTAGAGTGCCGGCATCTTCAGCGCGTTCAAGAATATAGGTAGCGTAGATGTATTCAGTATCAAATGGTGGATCTTTTCGCATTAAGATCACATCTAGGTCACTAAGTGCAATATCTTGTTTGTCTTCTAATGCATACCAGTTGTCAACGTCGTCAAACACAGTCGCTTTAGCTGCGGTTGCACGGGCTTGGCCTTGATATAAAAACAAGTCGTCCATTTCCATGTAGTAAAGTTCATAGCCACGTTGTTGTGCACTGAGCATCATGGCAAAGCCAGTGTCTTTTTTAATATTGAAACCACTGATAGGATCGCTAATGATACCGAGTTTAATTGCCATAATGTTTACCTAGTTATTTGAATGTTTTAATCAATATGGGGGTAGAAAAGCACTTTTAAAGTGCTAAATCACCAAATTGCAATTGCAGTGCACTTAATACGGTTAAAGCTGCTGTCTCTGTGCGAAGGACTCTTGGGCCTAAGCGAACATCTACAAAGCCTTGCTCTGAGGTCGCAGCCATCTCTTCATCAGTGAAGCCGCCCTCAGGCCCAACAACAAAACGCACACCTTGTGTTGGTACTGGCAAAGTTTTAATACTGTGCTCGGCACGAGGGTGTAGGGTTAACTTTAACTCTTCACTTTGCTGTGACAGCCACAGAGATAATTGAATTGGAGGGTGGATCTTGGTTACAAAATTACGACCTGATTGCTCGGCAGCAGCGATTGCGATTTTTTGCCATTGCTGGTGCTTCTTAGCGAGGCGATCACCGGTTAGTTTTACTCCACAACGGGTTGTGAACAGAGGGGTAATTTCGGTGATACCTAGCTCTACTGATTTTTGAATGGTGAAATCCATTTTATCACCGCGAGAAATCCCCTGACCCAGATGAATTTTAAGAGGTGATTCAACGTCAACGTCTTTGAATTCGATAGGTGTTGCTGTAACCGACTTTTTGCCTACTTCGGTCAGTTCACAAAAATACTCTCCCCCTTCGCCATTAAACAAAGAGACATTATCGCCTTGTTGCATTCTTAACACTCGACCAATATGGCCTGCAGCATCATCAGAAAGTAGAACTGGGGTGTTAAGGCTTAACTCAGAAGGTTGAAAAATATGAGGAACGCGCATAGTGATTAGACTTAAAAACAAAGGTGGGGCAATAGTAAGGCTAAGCGAAAGCGGCGTCTAGTCATTCTCTAATTTACATAAAGATGCTTCGATTGATCTATCGGCTTCATCAAGATGTTCACTGTGACAAGATAAGTGATTTTCATGAAACACATCTTGAATTTGACTGTAGTTATAACCTTCAGGTGTGATTTCAACTAAATATCGGATTGGGTGGAGAGCGTTGAATATAGCTCTTTGTTCTTCATTCGCGAGATGAAAATCTAAATCATGGATGACCACTCCAGCAATTTGATGATGTTCTAGTAAATAAGCGGCAAGCTCAGTCACACTTATTTCGTTAGCGAAGTCACAATAGCAGTAGTCTTTGATCAGATTGTCGAACATCATTTTAACTAAATGACGCGTATTTTCACCGGCAACAATAAGGTGTTGCGGCTTGTTTGGAAATTGTTGATTTTGATAGGTCACAAAATCTCTGCTGAACTCAGCATTACTGTCTATAAGTAAAAAATTTTCAAAACAAGTCGCCATACCTTCACCTTGCTTCAGTCAGTGGTTAACGCACTAAACTGAAAAGACATTAATAAGTAAATAGCCCATAGCGGTGAAAACCGCAAATTCTATACAGGCAACGCCAATATTATCTTGGTGATCAACTTCTAGTCCTACATTCACTTTGGGCAGAGCAAAATGAATAAGAGAAAAGCTCATCGAGTATAACAATACCCACATTATCCCACAGTGTAGCAATACGCTGTTGATATTCTCGACTATGGTGGCCCCGTGATAAGGTGCACTCTGTAACCCTGCAAAGAGCGCTAATGAAAGCCCAATGGTTTTACCCGCATATCGTATACCAATTGAGGTATTCGAAAGGTTAAAGTTTTGTTGTAACGAAGCGCCTTGGTTTGCCTTGGCAAATCGCATTTCTCTTAGCTTACTATCAATAGCGAATACGATCTGTAAAACAATAAAGCTCATCGTTGCCACTAATAAATCACTGACGCCCTGTGGGTGAAGCCAATGAAAAATACCTAATACAAGTATGGTATTACCCAGTAACATGCCTGAATCGACGAGGGCTGCACAGATATTTTGTTTCATGATGGCTTTTTCTTCATTGAATCGATTTAAAATCCATTTTCGATGAATATATTGACCTAGCAAAATAAAACTAAAAGAAATCAAAACGGTAAGTATGGCTAAGGTAAAATGGCCAGCAGTTAAGTGTTCATACACATCAGGAAAGATATATGCCCCAGTGATCGCGATGATACCGATTTGACAGGCGTAGTTAATGCCGAAGGCAAAGTTATCGCGTTTGGCAATTTCAGATTCGAGGGCTTTTTTGGCTTTGTATTGCATGATGAGACGATGACCAATCACAATCAGGCTTGCTAATACAAAACAAACTAAAATGGCAAAAATATTGATATCGAGTAAAGACAAATATGACATATAACGTGTAATGTTATGGTTTTAATAGATTAACTATAACGACTCCCAACTCATTGAGCTACCTAGCTTTGGAGATTTTTTATGCATCAGGTCGATTTTCCGCTTTCACTTTTGCAATTAGCTGAGCAACGTTGGCAGCAATTATATGGCGCACAGCCCTATGATGAGCAACTTGGGCGGTTAATAGGGCTCAGTGATTTTGCATTTAGAATTTTAGAAAAACGACCGGAGTTAGGGACTTGGTTACAGCAACTTAATGTTGACTGTCGTATCGTTCCAGAGCCACTGACAGGCGACCTAGTCGAACTGAGTGAGTTGGTATGTTTTAAACAACTGCGTTTATATCGTCAGCAGTACTGGCTAAAGGTGATGTGGTTAGACTTGGTTCATCAAAACCCCATCGAAGACAGTATTGAGTATATTTCTAAGTTGTCAGAAGCTTTAATCGGGGCCGCGAACCAATGGGCGTTTGCTCAAACAACAAAGCAATGTGGCGCCCCGTTAGATGAACAAGGAAACTCTCTGCCAATGTTGGTTTTAGGTATGGGTAAGCTTGGTGGCGGAGAGCTTAACTTTTCATCAGACATTGATTTAATTTTTACTTACCCAAGAAATTTATCGACGCAAGGCGGTAGGCGCAGTTTCGAATCCCAAGTGTTTTATACTAAGGTTGCGCAAAAGCTGATTAGCGCGTTAAACCAAGTGACTGCAGACGGGCAGGTATTCAGAGTGGACATGCGCCTTCGACCATTCGGTGAAAGCGGACCTTTGGTGATGAGCTTTGCTGCAATGGAAGATTATTACCAAGACCAAGGCCGTGAGTGGGAGCGTTATGCGATGCTCAAAGCAAGGCCGCTAGGGGAAGAAACCTGTTATTGGGATGAATTTAAGCAACTACTTAAACCTTTTGTATATCGCCGTTATATCGACTTCTCAGTGATTGAGTCGCTTAGGAAAATGAAGCATCTCATCTCGCAAGAGGTACGCAGGAAAGGGTTGGTAAATAATATCAAACTCGGTGCAGGTGGTATTCGTGAAGTCGAATTTATAGTGCAAGCACTTCAGATGATCCGCGGAGGTCGAGATGTCGGCTTGCAAACCCCCTCTATATTGGCTGCCATTTCAGAATTAACCGAGCTTGATATCTTACCAAGTGAAGTCAGCCATAGTTTAAAGCGTCACTACTTATTTCTTCGCAGAGTCGAGCAATACCTGCAAGCATTTGATGATCAACAAACGCAAACTTTGCCCGATTCGGAGTTAGATAAAGTGAGACTGGCTTACTTACTCGAACATCAAGATTTTCAGTCAACTTTGCCGCAGATTAACCAAGTGATGGAATCTGTTCGACAAGAATTTGCTTTAGTGGTGGGGGATGAACCTCAAGAGCAAACGAGTTTTGATGACAGCTATAGCTATGCCTGGTTACAAAGAGATTGCTTACAATTAGAAGGTGTACTCGAAGCTGAAAAATTAGCGCAATGGCAAAATGTGCTGGTTGAGTTTGATGCCAAGCTGAATAAGCGTCATGTAGGCATAAGAGGGCGAGATATACTAGATAAGTTGATGCCTGCTCTACTGCATGCTCTGGCACAGCAAAAAAGCTCAGCTGAGTTGTTGCTGCGGGTTTTAAACATTGTTGAAATGATTGCGACTCGAACTACTTATTTAGAATTACTGTTTGAGAATCAGGGCGCACTTAAGCAATTGGTTCTGTTGTGTGGCCATAGCAAGTGGATCGCTGAACATATTGCAAAATACCCTATATTGCTTGATGAACTCATTGATCCAGCAGCGCTTTATAAACCTTTACCCTTGAGTGAGTATCGGACTGAAATTAGGCAGTATTTCTTACGTATTGAGCAAGATGACCTCGAGTTACAAATGGAAGCGCTAAGACAATTTAAGCAAGCGCATCAATTACGTATTGCCGCCGCGGATGCGACCGGTGTGTTGAGCATCATGAAAGTCAGTGATCATCTTACAGCGCTTGCTGAAGCAATCGTATCTCAGTCAGTGAATCTAGCTTGGCAGCAAATGGTAAGCCGCTACGGTGAGCCACAGGGCTGTAATGAGCTTAGTAAGGGCTTTGCAGTAATCGCTTATGGCAAAGCGGGAGGCTTAGAGCTAGGCTATGATTCAGATCTTGATTTAGTATTTGTCCATAATCAACAAGGTGATAGCAGTACGATTGGTAATAAACAAATCTCCTCGCGTCAGTTTTATTTAAAGCTTGCTCAGCGTTTGATGCACTTATTCAATACTCGTACAGCGTCAGGTATTTTATATGAGCTTGATACAAGGCTTCGCCCTGAGGGGAACTCTGGCTTGTTGGCGATTAATATTGAAAGCTTTAATCATTATCAGCAGTCACAAGCGTGGACATGGGAACATCAAGCTTTGACCCGAGCGAGAATGATTTACGGTGAGACTGAGTTAGTCGAGCGTTTTGCTGAGATCCGTAAAGATATCTTATGTACAGCAAGGGATGAAGCTCAGCTAAAAGATGATGTGGTCAAAATGCGCGAAAAAATGCGCGCGCACCTTTCTAAAGACAGTGAACAAGCATTTGATTTGAAACAAGGTCATGGAGGCATGACAGACATTGAATTTATCGCTCAGTTTTTGGTGTTAAATCATGCTAAGCATTGTCATGAACTCACGCATTTTTCAGATAATATTCGTATTCTAGAAAGTGCTGTGCAACAGGGAGTGATCAACTCAGAGCAACAAACTATTTTGACAGAATGTTATTGCACACTTCGTGAGCATTATCACTTAAATAGTTTAAATCAGCACGGTCGATGCGTGCCAAGAGAGCTGGTAGCCGTTCAGGTAGAACTGGTCAGAAATATTTGGCAGCAACTTTTCAACTAAGCCTGTCTCTAGAATAAAAAATGGGGCTAATTTCAGCCCCATTTTTTGTTGATGATTTACTTATTTAGCCTTCTACAATTCGTTCTGACAAAGTGAGAAGGTTTTTGTGTAATAACCGCCGCGCGATGGTTCGGACAAAAGAAAGTATACACTTCGTACTCGAAGTCATCATTGATTGCGCGACCAATCTGATAAAGTGCCGACACAAAATTACTATCGACTCTGAAGTTATGTTTGACGACATAATCTCTTTCTAAATACCAAAATAGTTCAATGCCTTCTTCACGCGCATAGTTGGCTAATACCTCTTTTAAGGTGCCGCCTGATTCGAAACGTCGTGGTGTTGATTCACCAGTCCAACCGGGTGAGGATGGCTTTACAACGAGGCCGCGTTGTGCCAGCGCATCATCTAGAGGAAAAGTTGGTTTTCCTAAATTTATGACGTACTGATCACGTTCGGTATCTCGCTCGCTAACTCGGTTTCTAAAGCTCTCGTAAAACTGCGACAGACCTTTTGCTGCGGCATTACTGGTTTTTGTCATATCCATATTCTCAGGCAGAGCGCCATTGAGAACATAATAGGCTGCTGCAATTAATATTGCGCTCAAGGCGAGGTGTTTTACCCAAAACCCCATTGAAGACGACTTTTTTCTCTTATTTTTTTTAGCCATACATAGCACTCATGATCTATTTATAGTACGACGGCGCATTTTGATCAGGTCGTGTTTTAAACCTTCTGTGTAACCACATATATTGCGATGGTGCTTTATCGATAGATAGCTCCATAAGTTCATTTACGCGCCTTACGTCACTATTTTCATCACCACTAGGGAAATTTTCCAGAAGTGGGTAGAACTCAATATGATATTTACCATCTTTATCGCGAGTCCCTGAAAAGCTTAGGGCTTCACAATGTTTGCTTGCTGCAAAAAGGAGAGTTCCGGTTGTTGTCGCAGCATCTTTTACCGCATAGAAAGAAGTGAACTCGCAACGGTTTCGACCATAGTCTTGGTCGGGTAAGTAGTAGCACATCTTTCTATTTTTTAATGACTGCAATAAACCCTTTACATCTCTTTTGCCAATTAATGCCTCGTTAGATCGAAGGCGACCTCGTGTCATAAAATACTCCATCAAGGCATTGTTATGTGGACGGTAAAATCCAACTCCTGGCTGAATAGAGCCGACAATTCGCCCTAGCATTTCAAGGTGTAACATATGCGGTACAAGTAACAGTACACCTTTACCCTCAGCTTGGACGCGCTCTACATGCTCAAAGCCCTTAATAGAGCCGATGACATTTTTAACCCGCCAGTTTGGCCACCACCATGCCATACCTGTTTCTAACGTTGCTACGCCTGTGTTTTTCATGTTCTCTTTTACGAGTTTAGCCTGATCAGCCTCGCTCATATCAGGAAAACAAAGCTTGATATTTACTTCGGCAATTTTACGGCGTTTCTTAACATATTTATGGACTAATTTTCCCAGACCTTGACCTAACCATATTTGTATTTTTTGTGGAAGCCAAGAAATTAGGTAAAGGAAAAGCACACCAAGCCAAGTTAACCAATACTTTGGTGCCAAAAAAGCGAGTTTAAAAGATGGATTTGTGACCACAAAAGTTCTCTCGTAAACAGAATTGTCGATAGTTTAACGATAAGCTTTTCAAAATACAAAAGCCGGCGAGTGCCGGCTTTTGAAAAAAGAATTTTAAGTGTCTGTTTAACTGGACTTAATTTTAGCCTTCAACAAGGCCTTTGTTAATAGCTTCAAGGTCAGCTCTTGAAAGCGTACCTGTCGCTTGCTTAAGTCTAAGTGAAGAAAGCACGTATTGATAACGTAGGTTAGCAAGGTTACGTTTTGCTGCATATAAGTTTCGTGTACTGACTAGTACGTCAACAATAGTACGAGTACCTACTTCAAAACCCGCTTCTGTTGCTTGTAAAGCACTCTCAGCAGAAACAACGGCTTGCTCTAGTGCGCGGTATGTAGCCACATCAGACACCACTTGGTTATAAGACGTGATCACCGAACGCGTGATGTCACGCATACTCTTTTCTAGATCTTCGCTCGCTGCAACATAATTAGCTCTTGCTCTGTCTGTCGCTGCTTGTGTTTTACCACCAGAGTAAATTGGTACGTTTAAAGTTAATCCAATTTGTGTCGTATCGCCACGAGGTTTTCCGTCAGCACCAGCTGTATTAGTTAAACCATCTGAGTATGACGCTTCAAAACCAAGTGTTGGGTAATGACCCGCTTGCGCTCTGTCAATTTCATCTGATGCAATGTCGAGTGACGCTTTAGTGATTTGTAAAGATAAATTACGCTCTTTTGCAATATCAATAAAATCAGTTGATTTTTTAGTTGGCTTCACAGTTGAAAAAGTATCAGTGTTTAAAGCATCAAGTTTGCTGTGGTATTTGCCAGTGATTGTTCTTAATGTTTCACGCGCGGTTTCAACATCATTTGAAGCAACAATTTCGTCAGCAACTGCACGGTCAAACTGGGCTTGTGCCTCATGCACATCAGTAATTGCTGTTAAGCCCACTTCATAGCGTTGCTTTGTTTGTTCAAGCTGACGTTCGATTGCGCGTTTTTCTGCTTGTACGAATTCAAGATTGTCTAATTTACTTAAAACGTCAAAGTAACCTTGGGCAATGCGAACAATTAGGTCTTGCTGAGCTAAGGCATACTGAGTCTCGGATTGCAGTGCTTGTTTTTCCGCTATGCCCAAACTTTCCCACACACCTAAACTGAATACGGTTTGTGAAAGAGTAAGCGTACGACTGAAAGTGTCTGAAGATGAACTACCAAATACATAACCTTGAGCGTCGTTTCCGTCGTAACCATCGTTATCGGTTTCACCATAGCTCATTCTTAAACCTAATGTTGGTAGTAATTCACCTAATGCGCTGTCTTTAGCAAACTTTTGAGCGTCTGCTTGGGCTTTTGCTTTTAATACCGTAGGATCATTGGCAGTTGCAATGTCGTAAACTTGTAATAAATCTTCGGCTTGAGAAATCGTGCTGGTTAAAGCGCATGATAAACCAACAAGTAGTGATAATAAGCTTTTTTTCATTTGTCGCTCGATCCTTAGACAATTTTTAATTGAGAGTATGTTACCGTGTTTTTATCAATAGCAAAGGGGTAAATACGTAAAAGTTTACGTTCAAGTGTAACAGAATATATTACAGTTGAAATACTTAGTTTTTGGCGTCTAGATCCCTATTTTTAAAGGTAAATTTATGAAGTCTATAAATCAATTTAATGAAAATGATGTAAAAATCACATCAATTGAGCCGGTTTTTGAGGGCTTCTTTAAAATTCATGCGTATAAATTTAACCATGCGCTTTTTGCTGGTGGCATGAGTCAAACTGTGCGCAGAGAAATACTAGAGCGCGGCCATGCTGTGGCTGTTTTACCGTACGATCCGAGTACAGATAATGTACTACTTATTGAGCAAATTCGCATAGGCGCGCTGGCAACAAAAGACTCACCTTGGTTACTAGAATGTATTGCTGGCATGGCCGAGGGGTCGACTGACTATGAGGAAGTGGTTCGCAAAGAAGCCAAAGAAGAAGCCGGCTTAGAACTGCAAGAGCTTGAGTTTATGACATCATATTTATCAAGTCCTGGCGGTACCACTGAACGATTATATTTATATCTGGCGAAAACAGACTTATCCAATGCAGGTGGTATTTATGGTTTGGATAATGAAGACGAAGATATCAAAGTGCATGTTATGCCTTATGATAAAGCGATTGCCCGCCTAAACAGTGGAGAAATTGATAACGCTGCGACTGTGATTAGTCTACAATGGTTAGCGTTAAATAAAGCACGTATTTTGGAACAATGGCAAGCAGAGTAAAGAGGTGCACAGTTGAGTAATGTGGTTACTAGGCAAGCGTATATTCAATCTCTCCCCAAGTATATTACTTTGTGTGAGCGTAACTACTTACGCGCATTAAAAGTATTACCTGAAGAAGTGGTTGGCGAGAAGCGTAAAATCGTATTAGCCAATGCCAGTTACGAAGTACATATTGACGACTGTGCAAAATACACCACAGATATCTCAATTAAACAAACCTCAACAATTAGCGACTATCTACCCGAATTAGATATCGCTGTGCGCCTATACCATGATGCTAAAGTGGCTGAAGTGGTGCATCATGATTTTCATCAGCGTATTAAGCCCTCTTATGGTTATCCTAATCCGAGCATGCATCATAAAGATGAAAAATATCAGCTGAATGCTTTTTTAGGAGATTGGCTGATGGCATGTTTAGAAAGTGGTCGAGTACCTTTAAACTGGGATGTGAATAATGGCATGGTTTGAACAAGTTTATACTTTTGATACCCGCCATTTAAAACTTGCTCATTTTACTGATTGTCACTTATTCGCTAACAGAGAAGGTGAATACTTTTCTGTAAATACAGCAAGCAACTTAGCGGCAACCTTCGAGTTCCTTGCTACACAGCAATTAGATGCGGCAATATTTGGAGGGGATATTACCCAAGACCATTCTGCTAAGTCTTATCAGTTATTTGCAGAGCTTTTAGAGCAAAGTGACTTAACCTGTCCGATCTTTTGGCTGCCTGGAAATCATGATGAGCCCTGTGAGTATGCGGCGATTGAAAATACCCAAATACTGCCACATAAAAAACTAATTGCAGACGGCGTTGAAGTATTACTGCTGAATTCAAAAGGCGACACGCCAGCAGGTTGGTGTACACTAAGCCACCTTGAAGAATTAAACATGCATTTGGATGAAACTGAAAACCATGTGCTCGTGCTATGTCATCACCATCCAGTGCCAATCAACGGCTATTTAGATAAACACATTTTAGAAAATGGGCCGCAGTTATTAAACACCTTGGTTGAGAGTGAAAAAGTAAAAGCGCTTATTCACGGCCATGTGCATAACGATTACTCGCAAAGCTATAGAGAGTTGCCAGTGTTAGCAACACCGGCAACTTCGATTCAGTTTTCAAAAGCAACGTTAGATTGGCAGCAGCAAAATTTAGGGCCAGCGGTGCGTCTAATTGATTTTTCGCGTTCAGTGTTTAAAACAGAGGTGATATGGTTAAACGCGTAATCTACATTCACGGGTTTAATAGCTCAGAGAAGTCATTTAAAGCGCAACAGTTTGGACAATGGATATCAAGGCATTATCCTGATATTGAATATATCTCACCGAGGTTACACTTTGATCCCAGAGTTGCAATTATTCAGCTAACACAGCTGATTGACCAACATACGGTGTTGTTGGGCAGCTCGTTAGGTGGATATTATGCGACCTATTTGTCGCAGCTGCATAACATTAAAGCAGTTGTGATTAATCCGGCAGTTAAGCCTTTTGAATTATTAGCAGATTACTTGGGACCGCAGTATAATCCCTACCAAGACATGCACTACGAACTGACCTTAGAGCATGTTGCTGCTTTACAATCACTATTTATGACTCATCTTCCACATCCAAGTAGGGTAATGTTGCTTCAGCAAATGGGAGATGAAGTTTTGCCATTTGAGCAAGCAGTTGATTATTTTAAACAATGCGCGCAACATGTAGAGTTTGCCGGTGATCACAGTTTTATGGGTTTTGAGCGTTACTTTGACACCGTTGCCAAATTTCTTAAAATCACGTAAAACAAAACGAATAAAAAAGATAAAGAATTAAGCCATGAGCCAGCAGAATTATAATGCCGAAGCGATAGAAGTTTTAAACGGGTTAGAGCCTGTAAAGCGTCGCCCGGGAATGTACACAGATACCACTCGACCTAATCATTTAGGCCAAGAAGTAATAGATAACAGTGTTGATGAAGCATTAGCTGGCCACGCAACCAAGATTGATGTCATCCTGCATGAAGATAACTCACTAGAGGTTATCGATGATGGCCGAGGTATGCCGATTGATATTCACCCAGAAGAAGGCATTCCTGGGGTAGAGCTGATCCTAACTAAACTGCATGCTGGTGGTAAATTCTCAAACAAAAACTATCAGTTTTCAGGTGGTCTACACGGGGTAGGTATTTCAGTCGTAAACGCCTTGTCAACGCGTGTTGAAATTAGCGTGCGTCGTGATGCTCAAGTCTATGAAATGGCATTTGAAAACGGCGATAAAGTACAAGACCTAGAAGTGACTGGCACGGTAGGTAAGCGCAATACGGGTACTTCAGTCCACTTTTGGCCTGATGCAAGTTACTTCGATTCAGCAAACTTCTCTTTATCTAAACTTAATCACTTACTAAAAGCCAAAGCGGTTTTATGCCCAGGCTTACGTATTCGCTTTATCAATAAGCAAACCAAAGAAACGCAAGAATGGCACTATGAAGCCGGTCTTGAAGATTACCTAAAAGACGCAGCAAGTGGTTTTGAAGTATTACCAAAATCGCCTTTCACAGGCAGCTTTAGCGGCTCAACAGAAGGTGTTGATTGGGCGCTACACTGGTTACCTGAAGGTGGCGAGTCAATCGCAGAAAGCTACGTAAACTTAATACCAACAGCACAAGGTGGTACACACGTAAATGGTCTTCGCCAAGGCTTATTAGAGGCCATGCGTGAGTTTTGTGAATTCCGTAACTTATTACCCCGAGGCGTGAAGCTAACTCCAGACGATATCTGGGATAAATGTAGCTACGTATTATCGGTGAAGATGCAAGACCCACAATTTGCAGGTCAAACCAAAGAAAAGCTATCTTCTCGTTCATGTGCGACCTTTGTGTCGGGCATTGTAAAAGATGCCTTTAGTTTATGGTTAAATGAGCACACAGAAACGGCTGAGTTACTGGCAGAATTGTGTATCAGCAATGCGCAAAAGCGGATGCGCGCAGCGAAAAAAGTGGTGCGTAAAAAGGTCACATCAGGTCCTGCATTACCGGGTAAGCTAACCGACTGTTCGGGCAGTGAAACAGAGCGTTCAGAGCTATTTCTAGTAGAGGGTGACTCGGCGGGCGGTTCTGCGAAGCAGGCCCGAGACCGTGAATTCCAAGCTATCATGCCGCTGCGCGGTAAAATCCTAAATACCTGGGAAGTTGAATCAGGGCAAATTCTAGCTTCTCAAGAAGTACATGATATTTCAGTCGCTTTAGGTATCGATCCTGATTCAACTGATCTATCGGGCCTGCGATATGGCAAAATTTGTATTCTTGCTGATGCTGACTCGGATGGATTACACATAGCAACACTCTTGTGTGCACTATTTGTTAAGCATTTCCCAACCTTAGTCAAAGCGGGTCATGTGTATGTGGCTATGCCGCCATTATTCCGTATCGACATTGGTAAAGAAGTTTATTACGCGCTCGATGAAGACGAAAAACGTGGTATTTTAGATAGAATTGAAGCCGAGAAAAAACGCGGTAAAGTGAACGTACAACGATTCAAAGGTCTGGGTGAAATGAACCCCATGCAGTTACGTGAAACGACTATGGACCCTAATACGCGCCGTCTCGTACAACTGACGTTAGATGAAGAAGAGCACACCATTGAAATGATGGATATGCTGCTTGCGAAAAAGCGCTCGGGTGACCGTAAATCATGGCTTGAAGAGCATGGCGACAGAGCCGAAGTATAAGAATAGATTTTAAAATTGAGTAGCCGCTAAACGATATAATCGCTAGCGGCTTTGTACGTTTTGTTCATTTCAATTAATGAAAGCGTATAAAGATAATAACAATAGGGCGCGATATGACAGATCCGCAAACCTTGTCCTTACAGGGCATAGAACAACAAACCATGGGGCGTTTTACTGAAGACGCTTACCTCAACTATTCCATGTACGTGATCATGGACCGTGCACTGCCACATATTGGCGATGGTTTAAAACCAGTGCAACGTCGTATTGTGTATGCGATGAGCGAGCTGGGTCTTTCAGCTGCCGCTAAGTATAAAAAATCAGCACGTACAGTCGGTGATGTGCTGGGTAAATACCATCCTCACGGAGACAGTGCGTGTTACGAAGCCATGGTATTAATGGCGCAGCCGTTCTCATATCGCTATCCGCTCGTTGATGGTCAAGGTAACTGGGGTGCTGCGGACGATCCTAAGTCTTTTGCCGCAATGCGTTATACCGAAGCCCGATTATCTAAATTCTCAGAAGTGCTGTTAAAAGAACTAGGCCAAGGCACCGTTGATTGGACCCCGAACTTCGATGGCACCATGAACGAACCGCAAGTACTGCCAGCACGTTTGCCTCATATCTTACTAAATGGCGTAACGGGTATAGCGGTAGGTATGGCGACAGATATACCGCCACATAATGTTCGAGAATTAGCGTCTGCCTGTTGTACGTTACTTGATAAACCAAAAACAACCCTTGAAGAGTTGTTAGAACTCGTTCAGGCACCTGATTATCCTACGGATGCTGAAATTATCACGCCAAAAGCGGATATTCAGAAAATCTATACCACGGGTAAAGGCTCAATAAAAATGCGTGCGGTTTACACTGAAGAGCAAGGTGAAGTGGTGATCACGGCTTTACCGCATCAGTGTTCTGGCGCAAAAGTATTAGAGCAAATTGCAGCGCAGATGACAGCGAAAAAGCTGCCTATGGTGGCAGATCTTCGCGATGAATCAGATCATGAAAACCCAACGCGCATTGTGATTGTCCCTCGTTCAAATCGAGTTAAAGTCGAACCTCTGATGGCGCACTTATTTGCAACCACAGATTTAGAAAAGAGCTATCGTGTTAACCTGAACATGATTGGCTTAGATGGCAGACCGCAAGTTAAAGATTTACGATCAATTTTAGCGGAATGGCTTGTATTCCGCCGTGAAACAGTACGCCGTCGTTTGCAGTATCGTTTAGATAAAGTGCTTGCTCGACTGCACATTTTAGAAGGTTTAATGATTGCCTTCTTAAACATCGACGAAGTCATCGAAATTATCCGTAATGAAGATAATCCAAAAGCAGAGTTGATGTCGCGCTTTGGGTTATCAGATAAGCAAGCTGAAGCCATTCTAGATCTAAAACTTCGTCATTTAGCGAAGCTAGAAGAGATGAAAATCAAAGGCGAGCAAGATGAACTTGCGGCAGAGCGTGACAAGCTAGAGCTAACGCTTGGCTCTGATCGTCGTATGTCGACTTTGATGAAAAAAGAAATTCAAGAAGCCGCAGAGCTTTATGGCGATGAACGCCGCTCACCTGTGGTTGAGCGTGGTGAGTCAAAAGCCTTAAGTGAAAAAGATTTAATTCCTTCAGAAGCCGTGACGGTGGTGCTATCTGAAAAAGGCTGGGCGCGTGTAGCCAAAGGCCATGATATTGATGCAGAAGGCTTGAACTATCGTTCAGGTGATGAATATAAAGCCTCTGCACGAGGCAAAAGTAATCAACCAGCCGTATTCTTAGATAGTACTGGGCGCGCGTTTGCGACTGATGCGCATAGCTTACCGTCGGCCAGAAGCCAAGGTGAACCAATGACAGGTCGCTTTAGCTTAGCGGGTGGTGCGACATTTGAACACGTGGTGATGGGTGAAGAAGAAGAGCTTTACCTCATGGCAACCGATGGCGGTTATGGCTTCATTACAGGCTTCAATGACTTAGTCAGTAAGAATAAAAACGGTAAAGCGCTAGTAACCGTGCCGAAAGGAGCTGAGCTCATAGCACCGATTTCTGTGAATGATGTTGCAACCGATCGCTGTATGGCAATTTCGAATGAAGGTCGAATGCTCATTTTCCCACTACGTGATCTACCAAAACTGGCTAAAGGTAAAGGCAATAAGATCATTTCTATTCCAAGTGCGAAAGTACAAGCGCGTGAAGAATTTGTAAAAGTACTCGCGTGTGTGCCAGATGGTGCATCGGTTACATTGCATGCAGGTAAGCGCAAACTAACCCTTAAGCCTAGTGATTTAGAACATTATTATGGTGAGCGTGGTCGTCGTGGTAATAAACTACCAAGAGGGCTTCAACGTGTTGATGAATACGAAATTGAGTTTACCAAAGCGGAGCCTATTGAAGAGGCCCCGTCAGAAAGCTCAGAGTAAGCATTTAAGTTTTGTAAGCCCGCAATTGCGGGCTTTTTTAATGGCTAATCGTATTAGCTAATCATCTGAACTATAAAGATAAAATTTCGTGTCGGGTAAAAGTCTTGGTTGAGTTGCTGTAGTTTGTTCATAGTGACCTCGTTGGAAGCAAGGAAACAAAAAATAATGGTTTTAAAACAATTAAGAGTCAGTCGACACTTAACCCAAGAGCAGTTAGCCGAAATGTCAGGTCTCAATGTTCGTACAATTCAGCGAATTTAAAGCGGACATAATGCCAGTTTGGAATCATTAAAATGCCTTGCCTCTGTTTTGGAAGTAGATGTAGATACACTGCAACAAACGAAGTTAGATATGAAAACACAAGAAGAGTTATGGCAAGCTGCGCCACTGTGTGTCAGATGTTGGTTTGCTTTAAATTATCTCAATTTAACGCCGTCAAAACGTGTGACAGTTCGGGCGTTGTTTACTTGCCACATAAGTGGTTATTTATTCTGTTTACTAGGCTTAATAAGTCAGCCAGCATTGGCGGGCGGCATCATTATGTTAGGAGTCGGATACTTTTTTAACTTTTGTTTATGGCTAGGCAATAAGTACAGTATCTGGAGTGATGTAGAGCACACTTAATTCATTATGTGCTGTCAGTTTCTAAAGTGAGTATTAGACCAGTTGCTATTGGCGAAGAGTGACTGAAACTGATAAGTTTAATGCTCACTTATTACACAAGATAAATACAAAAAATGAAAAAACTGAATCTCAGCTTAGCCTTATTACTCAGTGCTAATATTCACGCCCTAGATTTAGATAAATCAGTTCAACAAAGTTTACCTAAACTCAATCAGCTTTATTTACACTTGCACCAGAATCCAGAGTTGTCCTATCAAGAAGAGCAAACAGGCAAACGTTTAGCCAAAGAGCTAGAGCTGCTTGGCTTTGACGTGACTAGCAATGTGGGTGGTTTTGGCGTTGTTGGTTTATATAAAAATGGCAACGGCCCAACAGTGATGATCCGCGCGGATACTGATGGTCTTCCTGTTATAGAGCAGACAGGTAAACCGTATGCGTCAAAAGTGAGAGTGTTAGATAAGCATAATAATCAGGTCGGTGTTATGCATGGCTGTGCTCACGATATTCATATGACCAGTATGATCGGTACTGCTGAACAGTTAATGCAGCACAAAGACCAATGGCAAGGGACGCTGATGATGGTTGCTCAGCCTGCTGAAGAAGTCGGAGGCGGTGCCAAAGCCATGATCAAAGAGGGGTTATTTAAGCAGTTTGCAAAGCCTGACTATGTGTTGGGTTTACACACCAGTGCATCGCTTCCTGCAGGGCAGGTAGCAATCGCACCAGGTTATGCTTTAGCAAACGTGGATTCGGTGGATATTTCAGTCAAAGGCAAAGGCGGACATGGTGCTTACCCAGATACCACAATCGATCCTGTGGTGTTAGCATCTCGCATTGTTTTAGGTCTGCAAACCATAACCAGCCGAGAAATTTCACCGCTTAAACCATCTGTCATCACTGTCGGTTCAATTCATGGTGGCTCAAAGCACAATATTATTTCAAATGAAGTGAAATTGCAGTTAACGCTACGCTCATATGATCCTGCGGTTCGCGAAAAACAAATTGCGGCGATCAAGCGATTAACTGCTGGCATTGCGCAAAGTGCTGGGTTAGAAGAGTCGCTTTATCCTGAAGTGGTGGTACATGAATCGGAGTCTATTCCATCAACTTATAATAACCCTGAACTTGCAACTCGTATGACAAAGAGCATTAAACAGGAGTTAGGAGACTCGCAGGTTGTCAAAGCTGAGCCTGTAATGGCGGGCGAAGACTTTGGTTTATTTGGCCGCACCGAAGAAAACATTCCAATTACCATTTTCTGGCTAGGTGGGGTTGAGCCAAGCAGCTATCAAGCCGCAATGCAAAGTGGTGAGCCCCTACCGTCATTACATTCGAGCAAGTTTGCACCAGATTATGAACTGGCAGTACTTACTGGTGTAAGAGCCATGACAGCGAGTGCTATTGACCTGTTTAAGCAGTAGTTTTTAATTCGTTAAAATATAAAATAGCCGCAAGATTACCTGCGGCTATTTTATTAAAAAGGCGCAGGAGTGGTAAAAGTCATCATCTCTTCAGTGCGAGGGTGCGCAATTTGCAACATCTCGGCATGCAGCTGTAAACGGTTCGCTGCTGCTAGTGCTTCATCTTTTGCATATAACCTGTCACCTAAAATGACATGACCCAGTGATAGCATATGTACGCGCAGCTGATGAGAGCGGCCAGTGATAGGTGTGAGTTTTACACGAGTTGCAGCCGCTTCATGCGCTAATACCTCAAAATGGGTGAGTGATGGCTTACCACTTTCATGACACACCATTTGCTTAGGTCTATTTGGCCAGTCACAGGTCAAGGGTAAATCAACTGAGCCTGTAGACTGCGCTAATTTGCCATGCACACGGGCAATATAATACTTATTGGTCAATCTATCTTGAAATTGAATGCTTAAAAAACGATGGGCTTCTTTGTGCATAGCTAGACACAGCACGCCCGAGGTTGCCATATCCAAACGGTGCACGATACGTGCACTCGGGAAAACACGGTTTACTCGTGCAATTGCACAATCAGCATGTTTCGGGTCTTTACCGGGCACTGTTAACAGCCCACTAGGCTTATTGATGACCAACATATCGTCATCTTGATACAGAATATCTAAATATGGGTCTAGTGGGGGAGCATAGTTAAGTAGCACAGTAATACCTCGTTTTTAGCAAGGGCGATATTCTACCCTAAGCAAGCAGCAATAAGCGAGTTAACTTCACATACAAAAACAGACCCAAAAGGGTCTGTTTAAAACTTTGGGGTTTGAGTGTCGCTATACCTTAAACTGTTCTAGCATATCTTCTTGATGAGCAATTTTATCAAACTGTGACTGCATGGTCTGGTCGACATTGGCAGCTTGAGAGAGCACAGTGTCTGAAATAATACGAATTTCAGATGCATTGTCATTAACATCAGTGACTACTTGCCTTTGTTCGTGCAGCATATTGGCAATTTGCATGTTTAAATCAACAATATGCGCAATTGAATCTCGTATCGCATCAAGGGCATGCTTGGTTTCATCGGCTTTACCTACCGTTGTTTGTACTACTTGCTGACTTTGTTTCATCACTTGTACGGCGCTCATGGCACCAGCTTGGAGTTGATCAATCATTGACTTGATTTCTGTAGTCGCTTCTTGTGTACGCTGTGCAAGTGTTCTTACTTCGTCAGCCACCACAGCAAAGCCGCGACCTGATTCTCCGGCACGGGCTGCTTCAATCGCCGCGTTTAGTGCTAGTAGGTTAGTTTGCTCGGCAATACCATTGATCACAGACAGAATTTGTTCAATACCACTTGTTGAGACTTCAAGCTCATTCACGACGTTAACAGCATCGCTTATTTGCTCTGACAATTGTGCGATTGAAGAGGTGGTTTCTGATACAACCTTTTGACCGTCTTGTGCTGCTGTATCTGTATTTTGAATCGCAGAAGCGGCCTCTTGGGCTGTGTTGGCAACACGCTGTTCAGTATCTGACATACTGGCTGTCGCTTCGACTAACGCACCTAACGCATTAACCTGACGCGAGATTTCTTGTCTAGATTGGTTTGCATCATTTGACGTTTGCTTCGCATCGGCAAGAATTTCACGACCTAGGCTCTGAATTTGCTCAATGATCCCTTGAAGACGAGTAGTGAATAAGTTGAAGTTTTCTGCAAGCTCTGCAAATTCAGGGTCGCTGTCTGTGTTCAGACGTACAGTTAAATCAGCATTGCCTTTTGCAATATTCGCCATCGCGTCATTTATGTCTTCGAGCGGTTTAAGCAGAATATTAATCACAATAGAAAGCAATACAACACCGATAATCACAAATAGAATAGTGAAAGTGATTGAGTCACTGGTTAAGTTATCAACCGCGGCAAATACTTTGTTTTTTTCTAGTGCCACGCCAACTAGCCAATCAAACCCTTCAACTTGTTGAAATACCAGAATGTGCTCTTTACCATTGAGTTTTATGCTTTGCATGGTTTGTTTGAATTGTGTGTTTCCTAAGAACTTTGAGGCTTTTTCACCATTTAATTTGCTATCAGGGTGAGAAATAATAGTCCCGTCTTTACTGACCATAAAGGCGAAACCTGCGTCAAATAAGTTGAATGAGTTAATCATATTACTGAGCTTTGCCAAGCTCACGTCAAAGAAAATAGCACCATGAAATTGACCTGACTTTTTAACCGGTGTGCCAATTGAAACGAGGATTTCTTTTGATACAGAATCAGCATATGGAGCAGTTACAATGAGTTTGCCTGCATTTTTTGCATCTTGATACCAAGGACGTTTTCTTGGGTCCCATGTCGGGCCGGGGTTCCAACTTGGGTTGCTGGCAACATATTTGCCCGTGCGCTCTTCACCATACCCTATCAAAATAAATTCTTGTTGCAGCTTCTGTTGACTTAGTAGAGGAGCCGCTTGTTTTAAGCTGCCTGTTTGCGCCACTAAATCAGTGGTGAGGCTAGCCAAATTCGCACTACCTTGCATTTGAGCTGTGACTGTGTTGCTGATCCCTTGAATAATTTCGGCCACGCTCTGTTCAACTTGTTTTTCAAGGTTACTTTTCAGCGAGAAGTATTGTTTTATAGACAGCACAGTCAGTGCAAGCAGTAAGACCAGTGAGGATATGACGATGATTTTGTGTTTAAACTTCACACATAACTCCAAAGGCCTGAGGCCAGTCATTTATTATTATTAAAGTTTTGATTTGTATCTGTTGATTTGTGAGTGATAACTCAGCGCAATCACTCACTTAGCTAAATGCTAAACCCTACTAAAGTCTAGGGTTTAAATGCATAAAACACAACCTAACTCAAAGAGTAAAATTAAAAGAGTTTTATTGTTTGCTGGTATTGATTAAATAGACAGCTGAAAGAGCCAGCGCGCCGCCAATAGCAACACTCAAAGGAATGGTTTCTCCAAAATACCAAACAGATAATCCCATTGCGGTTACGGGGACCACAAAGATAAATGAACTAGAGCGACTCGGCCCTATTTTTTGATTTGCCAAGAAAAACACACTCGTGGCAATACTGACCACAATCACAGACAGAAATAGCATATGGTTCCAATAAACTTCAGGATAGTGAGACATTGACGAAAGTGGATTTAAATCAAAGGCAAATATATAACTTAATATACTGGCCCATAAGTACATTAACGCGCTAAATGTCATAAAGTCAGCAAACTGTGTACCACGTTGGCTAGCAAGTGTTAGAAATGCCCATGAAAGTGCTGCGAGTACAAAAAATAAGTTACCAGATGCAAAAATCTGCTCGGTATCAAAATGCCAAACCTCAATCATCATCATGCCACCTGCAAGGCCTAATAACATACCCACGAGCTGCAAAGGCCTAAACGTTTGCTGATTAAAAATAGCAGCAAGCGCAAATGTCATAATGGGGTTTATGGTTGTAACCAGCATGCCGCCTTTACCAGGTAAACCGTCATGTAAACCTAAGAAGAACAACTGATTGTAACCGGCCAACAAAAGCCCTGCGGGTAAAGACCACAATAAAGCGGGCCTAGCAAAGCGCAAATCTACTAGTTTGAATCTTTTCACCAAAAAAAGAATGGGTAGCATACTAACGGTTGCCAAAGCCAGGCGATAAAAAACGGTGAGCTTTGCTGGGGCCATATCGGCAATGATTTTTCCTGAAATCCAACTCGCGCCCCAAAATAGCATTGCGGTCACGAGTGCGAGAATAACGGGTGCATCATTAGAATTTTCTGACTGCTGCAAAGAGTGCATGGTTTTCCTTTAAAGTCCTAATCTAGGCAATAACGTTTTATATCATACTTATTTCAGTTTTATTCGAAAAAGCGGATGAAAAACACTGGTTTTACCGAGCTTTTACAGGGCGATTAAAATGTTTGATCTAAGTCGTTTTAAGTATTAAATATATTGGTGTTTTTTTAGCCTTTTCAACTTCTATTTCTATACTTCAAATAATACAAGGTCAAAATGGTGAAAAACATGGATATCAAAGCACTCCTCATTGACGATGATAACTTTATTCATAAAGTGGTGAGAAAAGCAGCGGATGGGGTATTTAGTGTTTGTCACGCATACAACGGACCTGAATGCTTTGAAATAACTAAGGCTGAACAACCCGATGTGATTTTGCTCGATGTTGAAATGCCTGGCCAAAATGGTTATGAATGCTGCGAGGTCTTGAAGTCTGACAGTGCAACGAAAGAAATTCCAATTGTATTTTTGTCAGGAAAAACAACTTTAAGAGAGCGCATGCTAGGCTACGAGGCCGGTGCTGATGATTATCAACTCAAGCCTTTTTGATACCGTTGAATTAATTGCTAAATTGAAGGTGTCAGCCAAATATAAAACAGAGCGAGATTCAGTAAAAACAGAAATAAAAACGGCGCATAACACCGCGATGGATGTGATGACTGGCAATAGTGAGCTTGGCTTGGTGATGCGCTTTGTTGAAATGACCTATGGTATTCGCCAGTTAGATTCATTGGCAAAACAGTTGCTCGAAATAACGTTTAGCCTAGACTTGAAATGCTCAGTGCTGTTTGATTTTAATGGCAAGGCATTTACCTATTGCAGCTCAGGTTTACTGTCGCCCATAGAGCAAGAATTGCTAGAAAGCTGTCGAACTAATAAGCGGTTTATTGGTTTTGGTTGCCGTACGATTATCAATTATCCAAAAGTAACCTTACTTGTAAAAAACATGCCTTTAGACAGCCCTGAAAAATATGGGCGATTCAAAGATGTTTTGCCTACTGTTTTAGGTGCCACCGATGCCAAACTTAGATTGATGGAAACCAATGAACTCTTGCTGAAACAAGGCGAGAAAACCCATTTTGCTTTCACCAATATTCGCCATTCATTACAAGATCTTGCCAAGAGCTTACATGTTCACCAAGTAGATGCGGGAGACAGTATCGAACGCCTTGCCACGAGTATGCAATTTGAATTACCCAAGCTTGCGCTCGAACCAAACCAAGAAGAGTTTATCCTCGACTCTATCACTAACGCCTATGATGAGGTTTCTGAGCACTTAAGTAACTCAAACGAAGTGAATATTACGTTTGTGCACATTTTAAAAGAGATGAAATCACTAGTTGGAGATTTGGAAGGCGTGATTTCAGCAACCCAGCAAGACATCTGCTTTATGCAAGGTGCCGAGGTAGATATTGGCGATGAAGACGGCTATCAAATGGACGTGGAGCTATTTTAATGCCGCTCTGTCTATGCGTCGGGTTGCTATTCTGCGAGTAGATTATCTATATCATTGATGGCGTTTTGATAATGCATAATCATGAACGATTCTTGCGCGATGAGTTCTAAAAGTAAGTTTCTCATCAAATATAGCGTTTCTAGTAAATGCTCTTTCCTGACAGATTCTCTTGTGTAAAAAATATCGCCTAATCGAGCTAAAGTGGCTTCAATACTCAGAGCTTGTAAGCGATATAAAGTCGACAACAAAGATACTGTTTCTATGTGCATATTAGAAGAAATCCCCGATTGCTTAAGTGCATCCCAGGCGGAATTTCTTAACATATCTTGCACTAAACCGTTTGGCATCTGGTTTAGGATAAACTCCCGTTGTTTATTACTTTGCGAAAATTCGGGAGGATTATTTATGGCTGATTCAACTTTACTCAGCACTTGCTGGTGATATGGTTGCCATTGCTCTAATAAAGCTTTGTTTGCAGTTAATTCGGCTTTTATGAGTTGCAGGGCACGGACTTTTTCTTGATCTTTTTTAACTTGCGAATGCATTTCACTTAAAAATAAAGCCAATAGTACACTGAATACGATTAACCCAGATTCAAATAAAACTTTGATGATATTTGCCCGCGCTTTTTTTGTTTTAAAAATCATCGTCTACCCTTGAAGTTTAATGTCAACCCTATTTTAGTTAATAGGATTGTTAAAAGCATAATAAGGCTGTATCTAAATGGGGTAAATAGCAAAAAGATAAATTGACGATGAGAAAACATCAACTTTCAGGTAATACGGTTTAGTGGTGAGCTATGTAAGCGCTAATAAAAGTTTCGGAAGAAGTTTAAATAGAGAGGAAATGGAGGCCAGCCATTGACTGACCTCACAGGGAGTTTAGTGAGATACCACAATTAAGCGAATCGCATCGAGTTTCAATTGCGCTTTTTCAATAAATTCATCAAGCTGCGCTTTTTGCTTATCAAACACCTGAATTTCTTCATCACGAATATTCGGGTTGATGGCTTTAAGTGCCTCAAGGCGACCTTGCTCTTCGTTTAACGACGTTTGCATTTTTTCTTGTGCAGCCGCTTTTAGCATCAATAACTCGGCACCCGCTAATTCATTTGCTTTGTTAATGAGTGGGTGGATCGCAGCTTGTAAAGCATTTGCCAATTTACTACCCGTTTGGCGACCAACTGCCGAAAGTTGGTTGTTGAATGCATCAAAAGCAACATTCTCAGCTAAGTTATTGCCTGCTTTATCGAGTAAAACGCGAATTGGTGTTGGCGGTAAGAAGCGACCAACTTGCAACGCTTTTGGTGCAGAGGCTTCAGCAACAAAAATTAACTCAACAAAGAAGGTCCCTGCTGGAAGCTTTTTGTTTTTCAGTAGTGCTACAGACGCACAACCAAAGTCATCGTCACAGATCATGTCCATGGTGCCTTGTACCATAGGGTGATCCCAACTGATAAACTGGGCATCTTCTTGAGAAAGAGAGGTTGCACGATCAAATGTCACTGTAATGCCATCATCACGTAAACACGGGAAAGATGGGTTTAGCATATGCTCAGTTGGCTTCAAGATAATGGTATTTTCGCCTTTATCTTCTTGGTTTACACCAAACATATCAAACACATTGATCATGTAAGCTGGTAGTACAACATCGTCATCAAGTTGTTCAATTTCAGCGGCTAACGCATCTGATTTACCTTGACCACTCGAGTGCAGCTCTAATAAACGGTCACGACCTTGCTCCATTTGCTTACGCAGTTGAGCATTCTGTTTTGCAGCTTGCTCTAAAAGTGGGTCTAGCTCTTCTTCGTCACAGTTATGCTCACTGATAAACTCTAATAAGTCATCGCTGAACTCTTTGTAAAGAAGCTGACCTGTTGTGCTGGTGGTTTCGAATGCATCTAGGCCTTCATGGTACCAGCGCAATAACACTTCTTGCGCGGTATTTTCAAAGTAAGGCACATGAATATTGATGTCGAACTTCTGACCAATGCGGTCAAGACGACCAATACGCTGCTCTAACAAGTCTGGGTTGAGCGGTAAATCGAACAGTACAATGTTATGTGAGAATTGGAAGTTACGGCCTTCAGAACCAATTTCAGAACATAGTAATACTTGCGCACTGTCGTATTCGTCGGCGAAGTAAGCTGCTGCACGGTCACGTTCAACAATGCTCATGCCTTCGTGGAAAACGGCTGATTTAATGGCTTCGCGCTCACGTAAAATTTGTTCAAGGTTGATAGCAGTTTGTGCTTCGGCACAGATCAACAACACCTTTTCGTGCTTAAGTTCTTTGAGTTTGGCAATTAACCACTCAACTCGCGGATCAAAACCCGCCCAGCTACTACCAGCACCTTCAAACTCTTGGAAGATTTTTTCAGGGAACAGGGCGCGTAATGCAGATTTTTCAGGTGTTTGAATGCCACCCATATTGCCCATCACAGACATAGCTGTTTTGTATTGCTTAGGTAACTCAACCGGGTAGCTATGTAATTTACGGCTTGGGTAACCATCAATACCACTGCGGCTATTACGGAATAAAATACGACCTGTACCGTGGCGATCTAATAGCATCGACAAGATTTCTTGCTTTGCTGAGTCATCACCACTTTGCGCTTTGGCAAGTAATTCAGTGATGTCAGTTTCCTTTAACAGAGTCTGTAAAGTCGTCTGATTCTTTTCATCTAACTCGCCTTGCTGTAACAGCTGATTAGCGGCATCAGCCACTTCTTTATAGTGGCTTTCTTCTTCAACAAAAGCATCGTAATCGTAGAAGCGATCTGGGTCTAACAGTTGCAGACGAGCAAAGTGACTGTAGTGGCCAAGTTGGTCTGGCGTTGCTGTTAGAAGAATTAAGCCCGGAATATCTTGGCTAAGCTCTGCAATACGCAGGTATTCTGTACTTGGCTTTTCTTTAGTTACCGTTAAGTGGTGGGCTTCATCGATGATCAATAGATCCCAATCAGCCAAAGTGGCTTGTTCAAACCAGCGGCGTTTTTTAGTAATGAACTCAAGACTCACCAATACCAGTTGCTCAGTCTCGAATACATTTGGAGAGTCGGCAAATGCTTCGTCACAACGTTCTTCATCGAAGATAGAGAAGTACAAGTTGAAGCGACGCATCATTTCAACCAGCCATTGGTGCTGAAGGTTTTCAGGTACCACAATTAGTACTCGGCTAGCACGGCCAGTTAAAATTTGCTGATGTAAAATCATGCCTGCTTCGATGGTTTTACCCAAACCAACTTCATCTGAAAGCAAAACGCGTGGTGCGTGACGCCGGCCCACTTCATCTGCAATATATAACTGGTGCGGAATAAGGCTAGCACGTTGGCCAATTAGGCCTTTTAAATGCGATTGCTGACGGGTGAACTGGTGCTGCCATGTGTTATAGCGCAACGTGTAACGGTCGAATCTGTCAATTTGACCAGCGAATAAGCGATCTTGTGGCTTATTAAACTTAATAAAGTGGTCCAAAAACGTTTCTTTTAACGTGGTTTTTTCTTCTGTATCGAGGCGAATACCGTGATAGCTCAGAATGCCATTTTGTTCTTCAACGGTTTCTACCTCAAGTTCCCACTCTTCGACACTGCGAATAACATCACCGGGATTAAAAATTACACGGGTAACCGGTGCTTCTTGTACTGAGTAAACGCGGTTTTCTCCACTGGCAGGGAATAAAATCGTAAGCTGTCGCCCCTCTAAAGCTACGATGGTACCTAATCCTAAATCTGATTCAGTATCACTGATCCAGCGCTGACCTAAGGAAAAATTCATGTTTGTCTCGACTTAACAGAAAAAAGGCGGCTATGTTAACCGTAAGCAAGGGCCTATTCAATCTTGTTTCTCAGGCAATTTTATGCTTTTGAGGATCCATTAGCGCGCAGATAAATCATTGCCTTTTAAGATAGTCGAAATCTTCTGATTTAGTGAAGGGAATTGATCGGTGTATTGAGCTTTTGGTTTGAGCAAAATTCACGCCTTAAAGGTAAATACACTCTATTTCTGTCATAAAACAGACTTTTATGACAGATAGGCTAAACTTACAGTGTGGCCATGAGTTTTTGATGGCAACGTCATCAAAAGCCATGGCTGTCGCGGTATCAATGCAACGATAGGAAGATGCTATGGTAAAAGCTCAAGATGTCGATAAAAAAATGTACGTGCTCGACACTAACGTACTACTCCACGAACCCCTCGCATACCTCTCTTTCCAAGAACACGATGTAGTCGTCCCCATGACAGTGTTAGAAGAGCTTGATCATATTAAGGATAGAAAACGTGATGTAAGCCGTGATGCACGTGTTGCTATACGCGGTCTTGAAGATATTTTAAGAGATGCTTCTCCAGAACAAATGTTAGAAGGGGTGAAACTCCCAAATACAACTGGTGAGAACAACTCAGATAATTGTGGTCGCCTTGTGATCATCAACGACCATTTATTTCCTGATAATGTGTCTGGTTTGCCGGGTAATGAAAACGACCACAGGATCATTAACTGTGCCATTCATTTACAACAGCAACATAAAAAGACCAAGGTTGTACTGGTCACTAAGGACATTAACATGCGCCTCAAAGCAAAAGGGGCCGGGCTGAAGTTTGTAGAAGACTATCGAACAGACCAACTCATTGACGATATTAAATTGCTCAGCTCGGGATTTAAAAAGTTCCAAGGCGATTTTTGGCAAAGTGTTGGCGAATGTAGCTCAGAGCAGCAAGGTCGTTATACGCTGCATCATATTCCTAAAGAGCGCATTGAAGACGTTTTCAGCAATGAGTACATCGTTGATGAAACCGATCACTTTGCAGCGCGAGTGGTGGGATATGACGAAAATCACATCACCCTCAAAGATCTCGGAGTTGAGCGCCTTATGCACCAACAAGCTTGGGGCGTTTCACCGAAAAATATTTATCAAGGCATGGCATTTGATGCCTTGTTAGACCCAGAAATAGAGTTGGTCATTCTGACAGGTCCTGCTGGATGCGGTAAGACACTCCTTGCTTTAGCCTGTGCGTTGGAGATGGTGATTGAGAAAAAGGTCTATGACAAAGTACTTGTTACTCGTAATACGCCTGAAATCGCTGAGAGTATAGGTTTTCTTCCCGGCACAGAAGAAGAGAAAATGGCACCTTGGCTTGCAGCCATTACCGATACACTTGAGGTGTTACATAAAAATGATGAAAGCCCCATTTCAAGCCGTAACTATATTATGGAAAAGGCCAACATTCAGTTTAAGTCAGTAAACTTTATGCGTGGGCGAAGCATCCAAAATGCGGTGGTGATTTTAGACGAAAGTCAAAACTTAACCGCTTCTCAATTGAAAACCATTATTACCCGATGTGGTGAAGGCACAAAACTCATTTGTACGGGTAACTTGGCACAAATAGACAGTAATTATTTAACTCCAGTGACCTCGGGTTTAACCTACTTAGTTGAACGTTTCAAACATTTTGAAGGTAGCGCCACCATCAATCTGAACGGTGTGGTGAGAAGCCGTTTGGCGTCATTTGCCGAAGAAAATTTATAGTTTAATTAAATATTTTCCATTCAAATCAATGCTCACCTTGGTGGGCATTTTTTATAGCAGTTTTAAACAATCCTTTTATGTTTTTATTTCGTAGCTATATTTTGATACAGGCTGTTTTAGTATACCCAAACCACCTCAAGATACGAGGTTCAGCGAGAATTGATTGGCTGTCAGACAAGGCATTGATTTGAAGGTCTAGTGGTTCTAAATCGAAAACTGATAACGCAGTATGAAAGCCAATCAAACTCACCCAAGGGAGCGTGCTTTCAGTCCTATTTCATCGTCAAAGAACTTGGAAAGGACTCGTCATTACGCTGCGTCCTTTTCCTTGAACTAGAACAGAAGGCAGCGCTCTGAATCATGCATCTTTAGGAAGTTTGGGTATATAAGCAGTTAATAATAAAGAAAATTGAGAGTCATCATGAAAACAATATCGATTTTAATCGGGGCGTCTTTACTCAGCGCGTCATTCACAAGCATCGCAAACGTTAAGTTTAAGTTAGAGGCATTGTCTGAAAGCCTACATGTGCTTTATGGGCGAGGAGGCAATATTGCCATTAGCACGGGCGATGATGGCATTTACTTAGTAGACGACCAATTTGCCAAGCTCAGTGATGACATTAAAAAACAAATAAGCCAGTTAAAGCCTGGTGCGCCTGAGTTTGTGATTAATACGCATCACCATGGCGATCACACTGGTGGAAATGAAAACTTTGCCAAAGCAGGGAGTCATGTCATAGCGCATCATAATGTGTATGACCGCTTGAAAGAAAAGCATGGTGAAGGGTCTAAATATTTGCCTGTTTTAAGCTTCAGCCAAGATATGACACTTCATTTCAATGATGAACACGCGCAGCTTTGGCACTATGCTCATGCTCACACTGATGGCGATGCGGTCATTTTTTACAAGAATGCCAATGCAGTACACATGGGAGATATTTTCTTTAATCTAGGCAGTTTACCTTTTGTTGATGTCGACAGTGGTGGTTCGCTTGATGGCGTGATAAACGCGGTAGAACAAACTTTAGCGAGAATAGATAACGATACTAAAGTGATCCCAGGTCACGGCCCTGTAACTGATAAACAGGCACTTGAAGCGTATCGAGCATTACTGTTACAAGCTAAAAGTGCCATGGTATCAGCGATGAGCGGCGGCAAATTGCTTGAAGAGGTGCTTGTTGCAAAGCCGCTGTCAGTGTTGAATTTAACTTATTCAAACTGGTTACCAGAAGAGCGAGTGACCACTTTGTTTTATAGAAGTTTGAGTGCGCCACATCATAGACATTAATCGCTATTTGTTGTTATTTCTTACATCAGTGAAGAGATTACTTCGCTGATGTATTAGCCATCTATGGTTGTCTACTAAGCACTAAGACTAAAGTGTATGTCCCTAATTAAACACATTTGCTCTGGATCAATTCTTTGATTTTGTTCTGCTGTCACACATCATTGATGTAGTAAGAGTTCAGTATTAAGAGATCAAAATCTAATTGAATGGGAAATTCACATTATGACTTCAGCGTTTTATATTCCAACAGTAAATCTTATGGGTGCAGGTTGTTTGAAGGATGCCGCCGACAGCATTCAAGCACAAGGTTTCAAAAAGGGCCTTATCGTTATCGACCAAGTATTAAATAAAATTGGTGTTGTGGCTCCAGTGCAAGCTTTATTAACTGAACGTGACGTGCAAACGGCTGTTTTTGATGGCACGCAACCAAATCCAACCATTGGCAATGTTGAACAAGGGTTAAAAATCTTATCTGACAACCAATGTGATTTTGTTATATCACTGGGTGGTGGCTCTGCGCATGATTGTGCAAAAGGCATTGCATTAGTTGCCGCTAATGGCGGAAAAATTGCTGACTATGAAGGCGTTGATCAATCTGCAAAACCGATGTTACCGCTGATTGCAATTAACACCACAGCAGGAACCGCATCAGAAATGACACGCTTCTGTATCATTACCGATGAAGCGCGCCACATAAAAATGGCGATTGTTGATAAACATACTACGCCGCTTATTTCAGTCAACGACCCAGAGCTGATGTTAGCAAAACCAGCGTCATTGACAGCTGCAACGGGTATGGATGCACTGACACATGCCATTGAAGCGTATGTATCAATAGCAGCTACACCAATTACAGGTGCGGTTGCAATTAAAGCCATTGAATTAATCCAAGCCAACCTACGTGAAGCCGTGCAAAACGGCGGAAATATTGAAGCGCGAGAGCAAATGGCTTATACACAGTTTATGGCGGGGATGGCATTTAATAATGCATCGCTTGGCTATGTACATGCTATGGCACACCAATTAGGTGGTTTCTATGATTTACCGCACGGTGTATGCAATGCAATTTTATTGCCTCACGTTCAGCGCTTTAATGCTAAGGCTTGTCCTGAGCGATTAAAAGATGTTGCAAAAGCCATGGGTGTTGATGTGAGTGCTCTGACAGCAGAGCAAGGTGCAGAAGCGGCGATTGATGCCATCGTTAAATTAGCATCTGATGTGGTTATTCCTTCTGGTATTGATCAGCTAGGTGCCAAAGCTGATGATATTCCGACCTTAACTGAAAATGCATTGAAAGACGCGTGTGGCTTTACTAATCCAATTCAGGCTACTGCAGAGGAGATTTCAGAAATCTTCCGCGCTGCAATGTAATTAATAGAACGAATTTGCTTTTTAGATGTCGAAGCCTTGGTATATGTGCCAAGGCTTTTTTGTTTTGGGGGTTCGCTTTTACTTTTAGCTGAGGATTTTTTATCCTTGTGCTTTTATTTTCTAGCCGTTTCAAATTTCAGGGCCAAACTATGTTTAGTAAAATTGTAAAACTTAAAGATTATCAATTACTCACATTAGGTTGGTTAGGTATGCTATGTATGGTGTGTTTAAACTGTACAGTGCATAGTTTATTTATTGCTAAACAGCGGGTTGATATTGTTTCCTCTATTTTCTGGTCATTGCAAGAGTTCGGTATTTGGTTACTGATCACGCCGTTTATTTGTTTTGCTCTACAGCGCAGTATGAAATTAAAACAATTAATCATAGTGGGTTTTTTCGCGCTTACATGCGTGTTAACTGTAAACACGAGCCTTGATGTTTTAATAGAGCAGACTGCATGGCAAGAAAGCCTTTTCTATAATTGGCATAAACATGCCATTGCTTATTTGGCCATCGTCACTTTAGTGCATTTTAAAAGCCGGTTTGTCGATGTAAATAGGGCTCAAAGTAGCGACTCAGTTGCTCAAACGTCTCGATTATTTGTTAATCAAAAAGCGGAAGAAAAAACAGAGCTACAAAGGTTGCAAATAGAAGAGTTTGATATTGCGTTTGCCGATATTTACTTTGCAAAAGCCGCGGGCAATTATGTTGAGTTACATACCAAGCAAGGTATGTCACTGGTTCGCACAACCATGAAAGAGTTAGAAAACAGCTTACCTGCTCAGGCTTTCTATCGCTGCCATCGCTCTTACCTTGTCAATCTTTCTCATAGTGCAAAGCTAGTCAATGCGCGCTCGGGTCATGGTCTATTGGTGCTCAATAACGACATTGAAGTGCCAGTCAGTAAAAGTAATCGTTCAACAACCAAAATGCTCTTAGGCCTTTAAAAATAAAGGCTAGGGACGAATGGATGAATAACCTTTTGTCCCAAACCTTATGAGTTCGTCACATAGAGCTGGGTTGGGTAGAATCAATTTTATATAGTTTTCATCATCAAAATTCTGAGGAGAAAACAATATGAATAAGCCGTCACTTACTCTAACGACTCGCTTACTACACTGGTCGGTTGCGCTCACTATGCTAGGTTTGATTAGTGTGGGTTATTACATGGTGAACTGGGAAGTATGGTCCTTGTATCCTATTCACAAAGCGCTAGGTGTTATCGCGCTATTGTTAGTATTACCACGTGCAATTTACCGTATTAAAAAAGGCTTCTTACCTGCTGATGACAATGCATCAGAGGCACTTAATAAAGCCATTCATTTCGCCCATTGGGGTTTACTAATAGGTACCTTGTTAATGCCAATAAGCGGTATGCTTTACTCAGGCTTTGGCGGGTACGGTATCGATGTGTTTGGTCTGACTTTAGTGCCAAATAACTATACAGAGAATGGCGCAGTACCTTTCAATGAGACTATTTTTGTAGTTGCTAAAGCTGCACATTCTTATATTGCTTATGCGTTAACAGGTCTGATTGCATTACATATGCTGGGTGCCATTAAGCATCATGCGTTTGATAAAGACACGACATTACTGCGCATGTTAGGCCGTGCTTAATTAAGGATTATTATAATCCTCAAATCAGTTCTATGTGTGGTTGAAGTTATAGCTTTTCTTCGACCACATGAACAATACTATAAAGTCCTTGTTTGTCAGGAAAGATCAAATTTTCATGTGCATCGACCATCTTCCAATCGGTCCGACAAGTACCCGGGTACTTTGGTGTGGTGAACTCAATAGAAATATCTATGATTTCACCAGATTCTACTGTAGGCAGGGGAATGCTATCTCTTGAGTAGCATAAGTTAGGGTCCTGAGGCGTGATACGTTTTAGATGTTTTTCTTTCCAAGGTACGGTGCCAATATTTTGCACCCGCCAAGTTTTAGTAAAACGCGTGTTAATAGGAATAGGTGTTCCATCTGGAATAGTGACGTCTTTAATAAACTTGGTTGCAAAGCCTGTTTTTAGTTCAATCTTTTCATTCTTACTATCTGAAATATAAGCATAAAAATAATATGGCGACGCTGTTAAACAGATCAAACTAACTAGCCATATTACATAGCTAAGTAAAGTCTTAGGCTTTAATTTTCTCACTATAGCGGGCAGCCTAACAGCATTAAGGTTATTGTTTTCAGTCGATACTTTTATTTGCTCATCAGCTTTATTTGCTTGCAACAGCGCTGCGAATTCTTCTTCGCTTATCTCTAAAACGGCCATTAGTTTAGTTTGCAAACTTTCACTTGGCGTACGTTGGCCATCAAGAACTTTATAAAAGTGAGAGCGACTGCATTCGCACAGGTTAACGATTTGTTTTATGGTTAGTCCTTTTGTCTCCGAGACACGCTTTACCTGGCGTCTAAGTGGTGTCATGCTTATTCCTTTTTGGGACTTTTTAGTACTTTAAGTTTTTTGTCTCTGAGACAATTTTTCCATTGTACATAAAAAAAGCAAGGCATAGAGTGTGTTGTAGGATTTTTGTAATACAAAATACTTATAAAGCATAACAATAACGCTAGCCCTAACGCCAAGTAAGAAATCTAAGACAATGAAATGGTTAAAGCACTTTTGGTTTTATCTAGTCAAACCTCGTCGTACGTGTGAAGAGTGTACTCTGATATTTAAGCCAAAACAGAGTAATGCTCGGCTTTGTGAAAAGTGCCAAGCGCGGAGAAATGAGGTAAAGCAATGAACTTTATCGAGAGAGTAGATAGGTTATAAAAACCTCTCGAAATTGTGGGAGTTGATTATACTAGTTAATAACTACTTTTTTAGAGACGGAATGATGAGACGAGCATGTCTTGTTTTTTCATTAGTTATATCGACCTGCTCATTGGCTAAGCCATTTAATGTGGTAACAGGCATTGATAGACCGCCATATTCTATACAAAATGCAAGGTTAGGCTTTGAAATAGAGTTGCTAAATGCGGTGCTAGACAAACTTGTAGAGGATCATGAGTTTGTGATTGCGCCCTACGGCAGGTCGATAAAAATACTAGATGTAAAAAACATAGATGCTATGACAACTGCAAGTATTTCTATTTATCACGATTCTGGAAAGCTTAGCTTACCCTATATTCAGTATCAGAATGTCGCTGTGACCTTAAAAAGCGCAGATTTAAAGCTTGAATCAATCAATGACCTAGGGCGCTTTTCTATCGCTACCTTTTTAAATGCTAAAACGATTTTAGGAGACACCTTTAACCAAGCAGTTTCAAAGTCGAGCCAATACACCGAATTATCTGACCAGTCTCTGCAATTACACATGCTTAGAAAGAATAAGGTCTAAGTCTTAGTAATGGATATCAATATATTTAATTACTTCAATAAGTTTCATGAACTTGAGGTTGATATTCATCGGATCTTCCCGCTTACCCCCTACGGGCTTCTTGTTAAAGAAAATGCTTTTAAAACCCGTTTTGATCATGCTCTACAGCAATATTTACATTCCGACGCCTACCTTACGTTAGCCAACAAATGGTCTATTGACCCTAATCTATTAATAAAGCAGTAAAAATAAATTGCATTTAGTATGCACCCTCTTTTTCTTATAGAGTAAGTTATGCTTTTAATCTGGTTTTACCAGTTTCTTTTAGATAACTTTTTCGATAAAAGTCTTTTTCTGTTTACAAAGTTTCACACTTTGTTCATTTCTATTTAAATCTATTTAAATCTATTTAAAACAGATTATTAGCGTTATTTGTGAAGTGGGTTTTTATGATGGTTTATGTAATAAAAGGTTCATTTAGTTTACAAAGTTGTAAATATAAATAGAATTTATTGCATACAATATTCCTTATTGTATTTGGGACTGACTTTCGTGCAACTTGAGTCAGTCTTTTTTTTTGCGTCAGATCAGCTGGTTATTGGCTTAATCCGTTTCCAACGCAATGGTAGTAATTGATTATCTGGAAGTAGAAGTATGATGTATAAATCTAAAAAGTTGTTTGTAGGAGCAAGCTTATTAGCTGTTTCTACCTTACCAACTTACGCCTCTGCAGCCGCTATGTGCGGTGCAACGACAACAACAGGCAATGCTTTAACACTTGGTCAAGCTGAGTGTATTTCAGGAAATGGACTTTATTTCTATGTAGATATTGAGCAGGATGGCACACCACTTAACATTTCCACTTCTGGTGGCATTGGCGAGGCCGATATTCTCGTAAATACAGGAAGTTGGGCAACTTCTAGCTCCCACATTGCGCGAACACAAGAAGCGGGCACAAACGACTCTTTAAAAATTACAGCAAACAAAGGTCGTTTATATATCAGCGTGTTTGGGCTTCATGAACAAGTACAATTGTCTTTGACTAAAGCAACGTTAGATGAGCAACCGGCTACAGATAAATGCCTTGAAGCAAGACAACAAAGTGGCGAAATAGCCTTGAATGAAGCGTTATGTATTGGTGGTAATGGCCTTTATTATTATGTTGATGTACCAGAAGACAACACTGAGTTAACAATTGAAACTCAGGGCGGTGAAGGCGAAGCGGATATTTTTGTCAACAACAGTGGTTGGGCAACACGTAGTAGCTATACTGCTTTATCTGCGAATACTGGCACCAATGAAACATTAAAAGTGACGGCTAATAAAGGGTTATTTTACGTCAGTGTAATGGGCCAAAATGATGGCGTGAACTTCTCTGTTAAAACAGGTACTACCACCCCAGATTCAGTAAACCCAACAGATCCTGCAACGGCAGACTTTGTGGTTGTAGAGCCAGTTGTGATGTCTATACCGGCTGCAGCGATTAATTCAAAAGCAGAATTTAGCTCAGATGTTGAGCAGATCATTGCCTCTACTTGGGCGCAGTGGGGCGAGATTTCAGCAAACTCTCCAGGTGTAGTCGCGGATGTTGCTAAAGCCATTCATTTCCTTGCTCAGCAAGATGACATAAAAGACAAAGACCTAGATACATTACTGTATTTTTTGCGTAACTTTGCGGCAAATGGTGACTTTACTCAGTTTAGCCAAGCTGATGCTAAGTTAATCAGTGATGCGCTTCATGCGGTTGCTATGATGACGGAGTTTTATACCACAGGTGCGCCGGCTGGCTTAATCCATGAAAGCTATGCAACTGCTTTAATTAATTTAACCACAGCCGAAGGCGCACAGTTTATTACTGAGCAATTACCACATTTAATGGCACTGACTCAGTTTTATGCGGGTTTATCTAACCCATATGTAAACGACAATTTTGGCTATAGCACCAATCAAATCTTAAAAGCATTTTATGATTTAGCTTACATTGGTAAGCAAAACGCGGTAATTAAAGCGGCATTTAATGAGCATATGCTTGCCGTGATGTCTGTGCTTCGTAGTTATGCACTAGGCGAAACAGGCTTAGATATGCGCTGGAATGCAGATGCAGATCGCATGTGGATCATGCCGCACGAGTTTTTAGCGTTAGGTCATGTTGCCAACCTGGCGGAACCTGCTGTTCAGGCGCGTATTGATGGTATTGTGAAGGAAATCTTCGACGTAACATCGGCACAAGTTGACGCAGAGGAAGTGAAGAAGAAAATCACAGAAAGCTACCTTGAAACCGTGAATCGAAGCTGTGACAGTAGCGATGCACTGAACGGTTATTGTTCTGTGCCTAAAAAGGTGGAAGATATCTTAACCATTACCTACCAATGTAATGACGCTATTACTATTCGTGCACAAACAATGACAAACCAGCAACTTACAACAGCATGTAGCAAGATGGCTGATGTAGGCACGAATTTCCACCAGTTCTTTAATACCAATATGCAGCCGGTGAGCAATGATAACAACACCAAACTTGAAGTGATTGTTTATGCAACACCTGAAGACTATGAAGCATATGGTTATCAATTTTTTGGTCATAATACCAATAATGGTGGTATTTACCTTGAAGGTGATCCGAGTGTAGCGGGCAATATTCCGCGTTTCCATGCAATGCAATGTCCACAAAGCTGGGTTGGCTTTTCATGTGACACAGCAGGAGAAGTCTATAACTTAGAGCATGAATACGTTCACTATTTAGATGGTCGTTACAACTTATATGGCATGTTCGCACACCATAATAATACGGTTTCTTGGGCCGAAGGGTGGGCTGAGTTCTTAACCAAAGGTCAATATAACAAGCGTAACTTTGATGCCATTGCGGGTAAGACTATTCCGTCACTGCGCAGTATTTTATTCATGGAATATGGGTTTGATAATTTGTATCCATGGAGCTACTTAACCATGCGCTACTTGGCTGAAAACCATAAACAAAGTGTTTTGGCGCTTTCAAATGCATTGAAGTTAAGTGGCAGCACGCAGTTTGAAACACTACTGGCCCAAATTGCGACAGACCATAATGATGACTTTATCAATTGGATGGTTGCAAACACCGATGCGGTTGCACCAGGCTTACTACCAGACCCTGTTGCAGGTGTATTCTCTGGTTGTGAGTTATTAACCACTTATGAGCGCGGCACAGCAAAAGCAAGTGTTTCAATTACTAACCCGTATGCTGAGCCTGTGACTTTGTATTGGGTGAACCCAGCAACAGGAACAGCGGATTTAGCTAACCCATATGCAACCTTGAGTCATGGCGAAGTATATAGCGCCGATTTTTGGTCTCAAGGCGACCGTATGGCGGTGATGGATAGTCAAAATACCTGTTTAGGTGTGGCGGCGCTCACTGAGCTAAACAGTGATTATGTCATCACGCAAGCTATGCTACCAATGACAGATTCTGGCACAGATAATGGCTCTGGCACAGACAATGGTTCTGGTACAGACACTGGTTCTGGTAAAGACAATGGTTCTGATACAGACAATGGTTCTGGCACAGACAATGGCTCTGGCACAGACACTGGTTCTGGCACAGACAATGGTTCTGGCACAGAGACTGGTTCTGGTACAGACACTGGTTCTGGTACAGATACTGGCTCTGGTATAGATACTGGCTCTGGTAAAGGTGAAAACCCTTGGACGCCAATTGCGAACTGTCCAAATACTGAAACAAACAGTGCCTATGACATCGCAATTAATGAAAAGATCTGTATGACGGGCTCAGCGCCTAAGTACTTCACAATGACAGTACCTTGGGATGCTTCAACCGTTACTATCGGTCTTATGGGCGGTGAAGGTAATGTAAACCTATATGTGAACAATGATAGTAATGCTTGGCCGACGTCTGCTGCAGCTGATTTATCGAGTACCAATGCTGGTACATCTCAATCAGTTCAGTTTACTGCCAATGCAGGCCAGCAGATCATGCTTCAGCTTGATGGCCAGTTTACTGGGGTGACTTTCCATGCCTTAGTGCAAAGTAATGAGCAAGGTGGTGGCAACACAGATCCAACACCAACCGATCCAAATGACCCATTTGTAAATAACCACCCAGAGTTAAATGATGGCTTACCTGAAGATGAGTCTCGTTTCTTAGGCTTAGATGGTCAGGCTTTGGTTGAGCGTATTATGGCGTCTAACCCGCAACATGTGGGTGCCGTATTCAACATTAAATCGGGTCAGGCGAGATACTTATTCAGCGAATCTAATATGATGTCGGTGATCAGTGAGTTACGTCGTCAAGCGCGTATTATTGATGAGTACAATGCTTATAAAGTACAAGGTTTAATTTACTTCTTACGTGGTGGGTTATTTGTACAGTTCTTTAATCCAGATCTTGTGCCTGCATACTCTTCATCTATTGAAGTAAACCTAAAAGCGGCAATGCAGGACTTATTTGCAAGCGCTGGCATTTACGGTGAGTCAAACGACCAAGCATTGGCATTACAAGAGCTATTAACGCTAACTGACTCAGCTGAGAACCGTGCGCCATTCTACGATAACTACATCAATATTTTAGAGATGTTTGATGAAACATGGGCGGCTAAGCGAAGCCGAATGGCGGCTGCTAATGCCATGATGACCGCGTTTTTCCGTGCTTCACAAGCAGCGCCAAATGGTGATCCAGATTTCATCGCGCGTATGCAAGATGGCCGTTTACTAGATACCATGTATCGCTTCCAACGTGATAATCGTTATTTACTGCAAGCAGACGATAACTACTTCATTAAAAATGTGGTGAATGAGCTTGCGCGTTTCTTAAGTGTGCCGTCATTAAAAGATCAGGTTAAGCCAATGGTTAAGAACATTTTGGCATCAACCAGTCAGTATGATGAAACCGCGCCGTTATGGGTAAAAGCAGGCAGTATGGCAGATACATTTGACCGTCAAGATTGTGGTTACTACGACATCTGTGGCTTTGCATATTACTTAGAAAAAGAAACCTTAAAGTTTAACTATCAGTGTTCAGATACATTAAAGATCCGTGCTCAGCAGATGTATAACGATCAAGCTCAGTGGATCTGTGAAGTATTAGGTCAGCAGGAAGCGCATTTCCACAATGTATTAAAGACGTATAACATCCCTGTGGCAGATGACTATAACGATGCACTTGAACTGGTTATTTTCAACTCGTCAGAAGATTATCGCGACTATGCCGGCACATTCTTTAACATGGATACCAACAATGGTGGTATGTATTTAGAAGGTGCGCCGAATGATCCGAATAACCAAGCGCGTTTTATTGCTTATGAGCAAAATGGTGATGACTATTTCCACGTATGGAACCTACAACACGAGTATGTTCACTACTTAGATGGTCGCTTTGATTTATACGGTGATTTTGCACAGGGCTTAACCGCTGCTACAACTTGGTGGACAGAAGGTTTAGGTGAGTACATTGCATATCAAGACGGCTATAACCATGCAATCAATGTTGGCCAAGCGGGTAACGTAGCACTGTCTACTATTTTCACAAACACCTATGAGTCTGGCCAAGAACGCATCTATCGCTGGGGTTATTTAGCCGTACGCTTTATGCATGAGCGCCATTCAAGTGATGTGGCACAGATCCTAACTTACTTACGTAGCGGCGAGTATCAAGCTTATCAGCAATACATTGATGACATTGGTACACGTTATGACAACGAGTTTGCAAATTGGGTTGCGTCATTGGCTGAAGGTGTAAGCGGTATTGTTGAAAGAGGCCCAGATGATTCGGTGGCTGTAAATTCAGGTGATACTGGTAACTGGGCAGGCGAGCCAGAAACGATTGATACCGATTTCACGCCATGTATGGCAACGGATGCAGCAAACGAATTTGACCCAAGTAACAACCAGTTAAGTAAAGGTGTGACAGTGGTGGAATGTATTTCTCCAAGTTCATCGAGTGCAAACTTTGTATTTTCTAATTCAGGCTCTGAGCCACTGACGCTGCGTATTACCACTGAAGGTGGTTGGGGTAATCTAGATATCCTATACAAAGGCGGTAACTGGCCAACACGCAGTGACTACACAGCTAAATCGGGTGGTCACGGTAATACAGAATCGATTGACCTACAAATCGATGCCAATGAACACTGGCACTACTTCTCTCTTGATGGTCAATTTGGCGGCGCCAAGATGACGGTGGAGATTGTAGAGTAACCCTACAACAGAAGTAAAAATCAGTTTCATTATTTGATACGTCCCTAAAGCCACTCGCAAGAGTGGCTTTTTTGTTTTCAGTATATTAGCGGGGCAAGGCCGCTTTTAATTTCAGTTTGCAAAGCGGTGAGAGAGTGCAGTAAAAAAACAGGCATAAAAAAAGAAAGCATATGCTTTCTTTTTTTGCTTAGTTTGTATTTAAAAATTAGCGCCGGTTGGCGGTATTTTACCATTATGTGTTTTAGGCCTTTGATGGTGTTCATGGCCGTGTTCAAGCTTTTCGTTATGGCCATGACGATTTCTGGTTTGATGATTCGGCTGCAGTGGTGGAGCTGAAATATTGGGGCTTACAGGTGCAGCTTGCATCGCCGGTGCCTGTACATCAGCTGTTTTGTGCGCCATCGCAGTAATTGGCTGCTTTAACTGTGCTTCTTGCGTTGGTAGTGAACTGGGTGGCGCATTTTCCGTATGCTGACTAGTTAATACAGGAGGCTTTAATGGTACTTCTTCTGGTTGCGAATTATGCGTGAAAATAATGATGCTAGACACCGCCATTAACGCAATAGGAATGACAATTTTATTCATACGTCACCTCTGGATATTGTATACATTAAACTTATCACTTCAATAGGTCTAAACCAAGTTTGGCATGTATAAAATTGTAAATATATTAATGATAAAAAGTAACCATTAACTAAGATTGCTTGCTAGTATTAACTTAGATCATTACCCCAAAGGAATTTGTGCATGATGATGCACACGGAAGAACAACTAACCACATCACCGCTGCAATTTTATCGTCGTGCATTTTGGGTTGCGCTCGCGATTACGATTATGTTGGCTGCGACACTGACATTGCATTTGTATAACCTTAAACTGCAACAAGCATTTACTCAGTTTGAAACCCATTATGAACGGCTAAATAGCCAGTTAGATAAAACGCTGACAGCCGTTGATAATATCTTTCTGGCCGTTAATGTGAGCTTAGAGCAACCTCTTGGTTATGAGCTTTCTCAACCTAAAACCTCCCCCATTGTTCGCCATTCAAATTATTATTATCAATCTCTGGGTAAGCACTTTGGTGAGTTGGTCGGCTATGGTGACTTAACAGGTGTTGATTTATCGCATCCATATTGGCAAAAAGTGATGGCTTTGGGTGGGGTGTTTAATACTTCTTTGGCTTTGCTTGAACCACTTGAAGCAATTGCCTACGTCAGTGATAGTGGCCTAGTCTTTGTCAAAAGCAGGCATACTCAGAACAGTGAACTTTTGAGCAAAATTGTTTCAGGCAGCTTTAAAGTAAATACAGACCCTTCTAAATTCATGGTCAGCCAGCGATTGGAAGTGGCAGGTAAAAGTTATTTTGCGTTCTCTAATCAGCGTATTTCAAGTTCACGTGCTCATACGCTGATGATCTTTGATGCGAGTAAGTTCCAAGCATTGTTTTATGATAAATCACAACCAAAAGCTGAAGTCTATTTAAGTGATAAATTACATCGGAACTTAATTACAGATTTGTCATTGGGTAAGCCTGTTTATCCAGACCAAGGTGAAATTGCACCTTGGCATGACGGGGTTATATTTTATAAAAGTGAAGCATCGCGCCCGCTTGATATCGTTATGAGCGTGTCTGAGCAAGGCTTTGCTGAGTCTATTATTTATAGTCTAGGGCTAGAATTTAGTTTTATTTTATTATTTATTTTAGCAACTTACTTTCCCTTGCACTGGCTTTGTGAACAAATATTTGTAAGACCATTGAAGGAGCTTTTCTCATTTATTCAGCAGCCCGAAAATCACTCCAATACTTATATTGTGCCTAAGCTTTGGCTTTCTGAATTTAAACAAATTAAAACCATTCATCAACGTCGCGCTCAGTTATTTTCAAGGGTAAAAGAAGATCATCAAACGCTCACCGATCAACTTCAACAGAAGCAGCATTTTCTGGAGCTTGCAGGGCAAGATAAAGAGCGACAAAGTGCGGTGCTTAAGGGGGTGTTAGATGCGGTGCCAGATGCCATTTATTATAAAAATACTGACGGAGTATTGATTGGCTGTAATAGATCTTTCGAGCGCTTGCTCAAAACAAGTAAGCTAAACTTGCTCGGCAAAGACTTTAATGATTTTGCTGAACACTTCCTTGCAATAATGGATATTGAAGCAAAAGTTTCAGAGCAACATAAACCCTTATCTCAGCAAATGAGTGTCGAGCACAGTACTTACTTTGTTACGGTCGCGCCTTTTTTCAGTGAACAACTAGGTGTAATGGGGTGTGTCGGGGTTTTACGTGATATTACTGAGCACCAAAAAGCACTGCAATCTTTGCAAGTGTCTGAATCTAACTTTAAATCTGCTATTGAGTATGCACCTAACGGTATAGCGCTTGTAAAAGTAGATGGCACTGTAATGATGTTAAATAAAGCCGCTGAACGTTACTTAGGTTGTTGTAATAAACAAGGGCAGCACGTATCCACACTGTTTGGTTATGAGAATTATCAGCAAATTTCTCAGGTATTAGAGCATTTATCAAAGCACAAACAGTCTGTTGACCAACTGAGTTTGACACAATCTGGAAGCTATCCGTTTCTCGATTTGCGTGTGTCTTTGGTATGTGACAGTGAAGAAATGCCCAAGTATTTTGTGATCCATATTCAAGATATCACAGAAATTACCACGTCAAGGATGGAAGCCGAAAGAGCCACATTAGCCAAAAGTCGCTTTATTGCCAATTTAAGCCATGAGATTAGAACCCCCCTTAATGTCATTATTGGGCTGGTGGACATGGTAAAACGCGCTGTCACTGAGAAGCAGCAGCAAAGTCGCTTAGAAACTGTTACGCATGCCGCTGAAACCTTATTAGAGATGCTGAATGATATTTTGGATTTTGCCAAAGTTGAAAGTCACGAAGTGAGCATAAAAAATAACGATATTATTGTTAGTGAACTCTGTGAAAATCTTCAAGAGTTAATCGAACCGCTGGCAAACAAGAAAGGGCTAGCAGTTTCCTATATAGTTGATGAAAATGTATGGCCTTGTTTATATGGCGATAAACAAAAGCTTACGCAAATTCTGTTGAACTTATTGAATAATGCTGTGAAGTACACACAAAAAGGCACGGTAAGATTTGCTCTGAAGCTCACTTACTCTGATGCTGAGACACAAACCATTCAATTTTCAGTTAAAGACACAGGCATAGGCATTAAAGAAAGTGACCAAGTAAAACTATTCGATGCTTTCACTCAAGTTGATGATAGCCTGTCTAGAGAACACGAAGGAATAGGATTAGGGCTTGCCATAGTAAAACATGAAGTTGAGTTATTGGGGGGCGCAATCGCCTTACAAAGTCAGTTTGGTAAGGGCAGTGAATTTTACTTCTCACTCACTATGAATAAAAAGCTGTCCTCAGCTGCAAAAGTAGCTAAAAGGTGTGCATATTTTGGTGCTGCTGCCCCTAATTTACTTGAAGAGTTTGGTATATGCACAATACGAGAAGCGGATGTACTGCCAGACAAGTATCGTTACTTGATTGTTGAAAAAGGAAGTTTATCTAAGTTACCACTTACTCTTTTGAGCTCTATGGCAGGTCTTAGGCGCATCTATGTGAATCAAGCAGAGCCTAAAGTAAACGACGTAGACTTGGCAGACATATCTTTGCGCTGTGAAGAAGGAGCATTTATTCAATCGTGCTTATCAGATATATTTTTCAAATCTCAAGAAGTGGCAGTTTTACCAGAGTCTCTTGAACATGAAGCTAAAAATCCTAAACCTCAAAGCGGTTATCAAGGTTCATTATGTTATGTGGTCGATGACAATGACATAAACTTAGACATCGCTAAAAATTTATTGCGGCAATTGGGCGTCAGTGTTGTCGTCAGTCAAACGGCAAAAGATATTTGTGATGCGGTCGATAACCTAAGGCCAGATATTATTTTTATGGATATCCATATGCCTGAAATTGATGGCTTTCAAGCAGTTAAGCAACTCAGTGGTTGTCAGTATTTAAATGAGATCCCCATTATTGCCCTGACAGCAAATGCAGAAATATCTTCTCAACAAGAATATTTGCATTCTTCGATGCAGGGATATATTAATAAACCTGTAACCATTGAAGAGTTAGAGAAAATATTGGTTAAGTATGTAAAGCCACAACGTAAGTTTTTTGACGAAGCCTTTGCGCTTCAGCAAATGATGGGTGAAGTCACATTATTAGATAATATGATGGTAAAATTTCTTGAGATGTGCGAGAAATATATAACGCAATTAAAATCAAGTTTAGAGACTAAAGAAATGATTTTATTAGCGCATAGTATTAAAGGGGCATCAGCCGGATTAGGATTTGAACAATTAGCAGAAGCAGCGAAGCAGTTAGAAGCAGAGTTAAAACAACAAAAAAAAATAGTAAATCCTAAGTTAGTCTTTGAGCTTGAAACACAATTATTAAAAGTACAAGCGTTTCTGAAAAATAGAGCAAGTGGGTGTTAAATGGCAAAAATTGCGCATATTTTAATTGTAGATGACGACCCGCTTAATCGTGTCGTATTAGAGAACACCTTGTCAGATGAGTACAGTATCTCACTGTGTGCAAGCGGTGAAGAAGCGGTCAGTTTTCTAGAATCAAATACGGTAGATTTAATTATTTCAGACATTCGTATGCCAGGTATGAGTGGCTATGACTTGCTTGAAAAGCTAAAAGAAAAACAGAGCACTTATTCTATCCCATTCATTATTATCTCTGCGAGTAACAGTTACAACGATGAAGCTAAAGGGCTTGAAATGGGCGCTATGGACTACATCACAAAGCCGTTTAGTCCAGTCATTGTAAAAGCAAGGGTAAAGAATCACTTAGCAATAAAGCAAAAGAATGATTTACTCGAAAAGTTGGCTGCAATTGACGGCCTAACAGAGATCCCCAATCGTCGGTTATTAGACGAAACCTTAGCGAGTTATTGGCAGGATTGTTCACAAAGCCATGAGCCCTTTTCGTTATTCTTAGTTGATATAGATTATTTTAAAGAATTTAATGATACCTATGGTTATGCAGCGGGTGACGAGTGTTTAATAAAAGTCGCACAAGCTTTGAACGAAAGCAGCCGTAAACATAATGGTTTCGTTGCTCGATATGATGGAGTGCGATTTGCAGGGCTACAAAAGGGTAAAAATAAAGAGCAAATCTCACTGTTTGCAAAACATATGCATGATGTTATTGATGCGTTGAAAATCCCTCATAAAAGCTCGCCAATTTGCGCTCATGTCAGTATTAGTATTGGCATAGTACACATAGATAAGGATTTTAATGGCAGTGATCAAGATGTTTTAAAGATTGCTGATGACGCGCTTGTGAAGTCACATATGCAACAAGAAAGGGTCACAATATTAAGCCGTTAGAAGAGTTTAACGGCTTAATGAAATGCTTATAGAATTTGTAGTAGAGCTGATTGACCAAAACCAATTAGCTTTTCATCCTTAAACACCAGTGGCGTGCACTCGTCTTTTGTTACTTTGCCATCAGAATGTTTGCTGTTTGTTGCAATGTAAATCACTTTGAAAACGCCTTCATCTTTTTTCACTAACTCTGTAAAGTCAGGAGTTGGCAATTGACCCAGTACTTGGTTGTAGTCGGCACCTAAGTCTAGGCTCGCTATAGTTTTACGGTTTTCTTCTTGCTGATATTGCCAGCGATTACCATTGTGATTTGACGCCCAGCCTGGCTCAACGCCATCATCAGAAACAGCCACAATACAGCCTGAAAGTAATGGTGCACTTAGCGCAGCAACAAGTAATAATTTTTTCATTGTAGATTTCCTTAAAAAATTCGTTTCAGATAATTTGTTTTTATTAGAGCAATATTGTTGCCAACTTTAAAAGTCTTTATTTTACAATTGCCTGTTGTTTTTTATACAGATTTTGAAGTGTTGACCCTTCTAAATTTTAGGGTTATTCACCAAATTTTAGCGAATTACACAACAACATTACGGGCTCTGCCATTGTTAAAGTTAACAATATTATTTGCGATTTCTTTCACTAGTCGTTCAATAGATTCTTTTGCCGCCCAAGCTGTATGTGGGGTCAGTATTAAATTGTGACCTTGATAATTGGCAAGGGGATTGTTTGCTTGTGCAGGTTCAACAGATAATACATCAAAGCCAGCTCCTGCAATTCGGTTATTTGTCAGAATTTCAACTAAAGCTGATTCATCAACTATACCGCCTCTGGCTGTATTGATCACAAAGCTGGTAGGCTTAAGCAAACCTAAGGTCTTACTATTGAATAAATTTCGGGTCTCATCATTAAGCGGGCAATGAATAGATAACACATCGGCCATCTTTAACGCTTCGATGAACGCTGTTCGGCCAGGACGAATATCATTAGCGTTCGGTCTTTCAGCAATAATGACCTGTGCGCCAAATGCTTCAGCAACTTTGCCAACCGCTTGCCCTAAGCTACCATGGCCAAAAATCACAAAGTTTTTACCCGACAATTCAGTGATCGGATAATCAAGGCGACAAAACATATTACTTTGTTGCCAAAGACCATTCGCACAATCTTGCTGGTAGCGGTGAATATTAGTCATTAAGTTGCCAAGTAGAGTAAAAGTATGTTGCACGACTGATGAGGTTGAATAACCCGCGACGTTACAAACACGAATGCCCAATTCTTTAGCCGCATCAAGATCAATGTTATTCGTGCCAGTCGCAGCAACACAAATGAGTTTTAGATGAGGTAATTCAGCTAAGGTTGTAGCATCTAGCACCACTTTATTAGATATTACAATGTCTGCATCTTTGCAGTGAGTAAGTACCTGCTCTTTATTTGTGTGCTGATATGTGGCCAATTCACCAAGAGCTGACAAAGGTGTTAGATCAGTATTGGCGAGTGTGGCGGCATCAAGTAAGGCAATCTTCATAAATTTAATCTGCTCTGTTGACCTTGGAGTTTACTCAAAGGTTTATAATGTGCTTAATAAGTCGGGAGTGTAAGATGAAAATAGGCGAATTAGCAAAGCGTTTAGATATTAGTACGGATACTTTAAGGTATTATGAAAAGCATGGCCTACTGAGTTTTAGTGAACGCAGTGAGTCAGGTTATCGTATTTATGGTCCTAAACATGAAAAACAAATGCAGTTTATTTTAAGAGCAAAAGCAGTCGGGTTTAGCCTTAAAGAAATTCAAGAATTGTTAGCAATTAAGGTAGAAAAGCAACAACATAGCTGTGGTGAAGTGAAACAACTTACTTTGCAAAAAAGACAAATTGTTCGTGATAAGATAGCTGAATTACAACGTTTCGAAAAATCTCTATCATTGTTGGCAGATGCCTGTTGTGGCGGCCCTGAGCTTGCGACCGGCTGTTCAATTTTAACCACCTTGGAGGCAGCAGATGACATTGTTATCTAATTTCTGGTCTTTATTTTTAGTTTCAGCCCCTTGGTTAATGTTGGGGTTATTACTGGCAGGCCTTTTAAATATCTTCATACCTAAAAACTTTTTACAAAAGCACTTAGGTAAAGAAGGTGTGTGGACGACCATTAAAGCAGCCTTAATTGGCGCGCCAATGCCATTGTGTTCATGTGGTGTTATTCCTGCCGCAGTAGGACTTAGAAGGGCTGGCGGATCGAAAAGTGCCACCACGGCGTTTTTAGTGTCTACACCAGAAACTGGTGTAGATTCAGTATCAGTGTCTTATGTGTTACTTGGGCCATTTATGGCGATTATCAGGCCAATAGCCGCCGTGTCGAGCGCGATAGTGGCAGGTTTATTGGTTGGTAAAGAAGAAGCGTCAGAAACAAAAAACTTAGATAAAGGCAATCAAGCCACTGCATCTGAAAATTCAGTATCTATGAGTACAAGCTGTTGCGCTCCTAAGCTAGGGGATGTCGAGGATGACACTGATAAGCAGACAAGTTGCAGTAGTAAAAAAGCAGAAATAGTAACAAAGCCAAAAGCATCATGCTGCTTAATGTCATCTGATGAAGTGATACAAAAGAAAGAAGAGAAGCCCGCAACAACAAACTGTTGTGGTTCGAAGAAACTAGAAGAGCAATCAAGCTGTAGTAGTGAAAAAGCAGAAACAGTAGCTGATACAAAAACAGCTTGTTGCGCAACGTCATCTGAGCCTGTCATCGTAAATAACAGCGAAGCGTTACTTGAAAAAACGACAAGCTGTTGTGATACAGAGCCCCCAGCAAAGCCTACGAACAACGGATCATCGTGTTGCGACAGCAAAAAAGAAGACCATCAAGCAACGTCTTTCTTCTTCAAGTTAAAGCAAGCTGTGTATTTTAGTTGTAATAAGCTACTCAGTGACACCATGGGGTGGCTGATGATAGGACTGTTTTTCGCCGCGCTAGTGCAAACATATGTACCGACCTCATTCTTGAGTCAGTGGGGTGATGGCATATTGGCAATGGTCGTGGTGATTTTAGTGAGTATACCTATGTACATTTGTGCAACGGCCTCTACGCCAATTGCTGCAGGATTATTGATGGCTGGAGTATCACCGGGAGCCGTATTGGTGTTTATGTTGGCAGGACCCGCAACCAACATTGCTACTTTGGGTGTGGTTGCAACAGAGCTTGGTAAACGTGCCGTGAGCGCCTACTTAACAGGTGTGATTGGTGTGGCGATTGCTTTTGGTTTCTTAACTGATTATTTAGTCGAGCAGTTTGGCTTTGAAGTTAATCCAGCCCATGGCATGGAACATGAGCTAATGCCGAGTTGGTTAACCCAAGGTTTGGGGATTATATTGTTGATTTTAATGTTGCGATTAGTTTTGATATCGTTAAAACAGCGAATGAAATGATAGGCTTATCTGGTCGGAGTTGATAACCTTAGCATCCGACTGATTAGCAAGATAAAATACGACGTTTTTTTTACCCAGTAACAATGAGTAGTTTTGTGGATAAATACGCAGATATAAGACCTTACAATGATGAAGAAGTCCCAGCCGCGCTGTCTCGTCTTCTAGAAGACAATGACTTTATTGATGTAATTGCTAAGCATAATGCGCCGAGTTGGTTAAATAAATGGCCTTTCATTGCAAGACCTTTAGTGCGTAGTCAGCTACGAAAGAAGTGGGGCAATATCGCAACCGTTGAGCAAGTTCAACAAGAAGTAGCGGGTTACCTAGAACTCTTAATCAAGCGTACCACCAGTAAAGTAACTTTCTCTGGCTTAGAAAAGCTTGATAAGTCAACGCCGTATTTATTTATCTCAAACCACCGTGATATTGCTTTAGATCCAGCCATCATGAACTGGGGTTTACATTCTCATAATATGCAAACTGTGCGTATTGCGATTGGTGATAACTTACTTCAAGTACCGTATATCAACGAGCTCATGCGCTTGAACAAGAGTTTTATCGTTAAGCGCTCAGTGAAAGCCCCAAAAGAAATGCTTAAAGCATTGAGCCAGCTTTCTGCTTACATCTACGACTCTTTAGATACGGGTAATTCAATTTGGATTGCACAAAAAGAAGGCCGAGCCAAAGATGGCGTAGATCAAACTGATCCTGCGCTTTTAAAAATGCTGCAACTGCAAGGTCGTCGTTTGAAGCTGTCTTTTGAAGACTATGTAAAGCAGTTAAAAATCGTTCCTGTGTCGATCTCTTATCAATACGAGCCTTGTGCCGTTGCTAAGGCCAAAGAGCTGGTGCATAAAAAAGCCCATGGCGAGTATGTAAAAGCTGAAGGTGAAGACATAGAAAGTATCATTGAAGGTATGCGTTCAGATAAAGGCCATGTGCATGTTTCGTTTGGTACGCCAATTACAGAAGAGTGTGATACACCGGAAGCCCTGGCAGCAAGTATTGATAAACAAATTATCAGCCAGTATTACTTACACTCAACAAATTACATTGCAGGTGGTCAAGAAGAAACGGTGTCAGCAGAACTTAAGAGTGAGTTTCAAACTCGACTTGAGACTATTCCAAGCGAATTACACCAACAGATTTTGGCTATGTACGCAGAGCCTTTAAAGCGCAAAGGCGAATTTGTCTAAACGTTATTTGATTGACGGAAGGGAGCATTTGAGCTCCCTTTTTTATTACATGCTTAAAGCTCGAGCTCTGATTTTTCAATTTATATTGTTGACAACAGAGGGTTAAAAAATCTAAAAATAGATTAAATACCATACATTTTTAACTTTTGTTGATGGAACAAATCGAGATTTTTGAGATCCCCAGTCCATGTAAGGGGATCTGCCAGGTCAATAATCGTGGCTACTGTAAAGGTTGTTATCGCAGTAGAGAGGAGCGTTTTGCTTGGAATACATTGACCGATCAACAAAAAAGAAAAGTGATAGCCTTGTGCCAACAACGCTATAAACGCTATCTAGCCAGTAAGAAAAAATCATCTGATGATAAAAGCGACCAGCAAACTCCGTTTGATTTCTAAGCTCATTTTTGTTTATAAATTATGCTTACCCTTTAATTCGCGCATTTTACCTGATTGTTCAAACTGTAGCAGCGTTGCTGATAGTGCAGATACTAGGTGCTGATGCTTCTTATGGATGTAGTGGTATACATACTGTGAGTCTAGGGTTGTGAGCTTGATGCCAGAGTTTTGCAGTTTTTGCATATAAGGGTCTAAATAAAAACCGATGACAAGCGCTGCAGACACTTGTTTTTGCATCAATAAATTCAATAGTGTCGAAACACTTTTCACTTTATAAAGCTGACCCTTATATGTGTTAGACTCAAGATACTTGGCTGCTGCAGGATAAGTCGAATGAATAACCAATGAAGGCATATCAGACAAAGTACAGTCGTCACAAAAGCTGATTAAATTGAGTTTAAAATCTAATAATGGTGTATCAAGACGTAATAGATTCTGATAGATGTTACTTAAGCCTGATATTTTAGCTAATTGTCCGTCTAACACCCCTTCATTAGCGGCTACAAGCGCACTGTCTCGGTTAAAGTCTATTAGCTCTACTTCAATCCCTATCTCTTTATAGGCGAGTGATATCAGCTCCACAACATATCTTGATTGCGCAGTATCAGCAGGGCGATTAAAAGTAAGTTTATTTGTACTAGCTTGAATAAATGATGAAAAGAGTAACAGCAAAAATATACTTCTTTGTACCAAAAACAAATTCATTTCTTAAATATCTTAATTCACTGTTTTGTAAAATATAGCGAACTATAGCTAAAAATAGTATGGTACGCAGTCTGGATTATTATGTATTAAACTTAGTGAAACCGTTATGAGTTACAACTTGTGCAACCTGCCTAGACAAGAAAAATACCAAATTCAACTCGATTACGAAGCCTCATTTTGGGCTTATCAAATCAAACGTGGCAAGAATTCTCGTGAAACGATTTACGATACTATCAATAATCGCCCACTTTCGGAACAGCAAATCTTAAAGCAAAAGTTTGAATACTACCTCAGCATGATGCTGGCAGGTTAACCTCCATGAAGGTTGAGCGCTTAGAGCAAATCGCCACCCCTTTGGTGAATAAGTTTTATCAAGCTCATAATGTGCGCGGTCGTGCAAACAAGCAAGATGCAGTATGGGTAGTTAAGAGCCCAGTTATTATTGCGGCCTGTCGTATTCAAAATAGAGCGGGCGCGTTGTTTCTTTCGACTTTGTTTGTGGCTGAGGCGTATCGCGGTCAAGGTATTGCAAAACAAATCATACTTGAGGTGTTATCTCAGCAGACTCAGCCTATATTTACCTTTGCTTACGCTCATTTAGAAGCGTTTTACCGCGCTGTTCAATTTACCTGTGTCGAAGCCTTACCAGACGAGTTAGCGTGTATGTTCAACGCTTATCGACAGCAGGGCCGCAATATCATCGCCATGAAGTATCAGCCCTAGCGGCTATTAAGGAAGGAGATAACATGAGGCTAATAAGCATTGTCATTCTTTGGATATCACTGATATTCAGCATTGTCGTAAATGCGAGTGTTAGCCGCTTATCTCCTGCAGAAGGGTTATCACAAAGTTACGTGAATACCTTGTTACTTGATAGCCAAGGCTTTTTATGGCTTTCGACAGAAGCTGGCTTAAATCGATACGATGGCTATCGAGTACTCAATGTGTCAGGGCCTGAAGGGGTACTTGAAGAAGTTGTTCTAAATCGAATCTATCAAGACTCTCAAGAAAGGGTTTGGATAGCGACGCAAAATGCAGGCTTTTTCAGCTACGATGTGAAATCGGACAGTTATAGAAATTACTTTCCAGCCCCAAAAACGGAAGAAGAATATGTCAACTTTTCAATAAACCAAATTTTAGAAAAAGATGACAACCATGTTTGGTTAGGTCGTTTTGATAATGTGGCTTTAATGCAGGTTGATACGGGGGAAATTGTTGATCAGATCCCGTTGCCTGTACTAGAGCAGCGCACTTTTGTAAGGGCGTTGCTTAATTATGGCGATTTTCTCTTTATTGCGACCACAGATGGTGCGTTTGTATTCCAGCACTCTTCAAAACAACTTCAGAAAATAAAATATATTGACGAAGTGACACATGAATATCAGTCCAATACTAAGCGACTTTATCTGAAAGATAGCAACACCTTATTGTTGGGGGCGGTGAAAGGGTTATATGAAATAGATATTAGCGACCTTCAACAAAAATTTGCAAGCGGGTCATTTGATTGGCAATACAAAACATTGTTTGCTGATATTAATGTATGGGATATCGAGCCTCAAGACGATCATTTGCTCCTAGCTACAGATAAGGGGTTAATACATTTTTGGCCTGAAACAGGGCAAAGAGTTCGCGATCAAAGACTGCTAAACAGTGAGTTTACCCTTGCAGATAGCAGCATTATGGAAATAGTGCGAGATAATCACGATGGCTTATGGCTAGCGACGAAAAGTGATGGCGCGTTTTATCTTTCGGAGCAAGTTGACCGCTTTAAAAATGTCAGCAGTTTGAATACCCAAGGCTCAGGGTTTTCACATAATACTGTATGGCGAATGGTTGAGCTGGGTGGCTATATTTGGGCTGCAACAAACGACGGCCTCACCCGTTATGACCCTAAAAAAAATGAAACACAGATATTTTTAAAAGGGTATTTAGGTGAAGATGTTTATCCTGAGTTTTCAATATATACACTTCACTTGTATGAAGATAAGTTATGGCTAGAAACGAATCGCGGTTTCTTTGTTTATGATCCGGTAAAAGACGAAGCAACACAACTAACAGGGCGTGACGAAGAAGAAACCAAAATTTTGCAAGATAGGCTTTATGGCGTTTATGTATCTGAAGATGGATTTGTGTACTTTATTCATGCAGAGCATGGCTTTTTTAAGTACAGTATCAATGATAAAAAGCTGCACAAACTAGAAGGGGAATTTGAGCAGTTTGACCCGTTTTTATCTTTTTCATTTTTAAAGCCTTTACCAAGCCACCCAACGCATCCGCTGTTTTTTACTGGCGGGACTTTGTACCGCTTTGACCCTATTTTCAATAAGTTACATGTTATTTATGCTGTACCTGACGCACACCAAGATATCCCCATTATTGTGCAGTCTTACATGATAGATAAAAACAATATTCTGTGGCTGTCACTTTCGAATTACGGGTTAATCGGCCTTGACCCGCAAAGCTCTGAAAGAGTGCACACAATAGATTTAGAAGAAAATAACCTTGGCACCTTGATGTACGGGATGCAAGAAGATGATGAAGGCATGATCTGGATGTCTTCTCACAAAGGGATTTGGCGTTTAGACCCTGATAACCTTCACTTGCAGCAATTTACCACAGGAGATGGTTTACTCAGTAATGAATTTAATGGTGGTGCTGCGTTAAAGTTAGCAAACGGCAATATAGCCTATGGCTCGGTGAAAGGTTTCACCATGTTTGATCCAAAGGTCAATAGGCCCAAGAAAAACTTGTTAGACAGAGTGAATATTACCTCAGTAGAACTCATGTCTAGAAAGTTGACGCATAGTGGCTTAAAAGTCTTTGAGGAAATTGAATTAGCCCATGATGACATTGGCCTTGAAGTGTCTTTCTCCGCAATGAGCTTTATATACCAAGATCGCATCGTCTATGAATACCAAATTTCAGGTGGACAAAGAATTCTAACTAGAGGTAATAACCGGGTTGTATTTCCAAAGTTAAATCCGGGTAGCTACCAGTTGAAAGTGTGGGCGAAAGATCCACTTAACGGAGATTATACACCGCCGGCTTCGCTCGGCATCAAAGTGAATTATCCTATTTGGCGCTCGCCTTTGGCAATTGCAAGCTATGTGTTTATTATCAGCGTTTTATTTGCTTTATGGTTACGCCGAAAGCAACGTATTGAGCAAATTTTACTGGCGGCACATAAAGAGACGCAAAATAGTGAAATGCGTTTAAAGCTCGCACTTGAAAGTAGTGACTCAGGGGTCTGGGATTGGCAATTAGACCACCACTTAATCTATCAGCCTAGGCTCACTGCTGAGCTTGGTTACAATAATGATGCAGTGACGTTAGACGAGTATTTGCAAAAAATTCACCCATTCGAGCGTAATCTTTTCAGACTTGAATGGCTAGAATTTGTGACCACCAATAAAGGCTATTTTAATTGTACTTACCGTCTGCAGCACAAAGAGGGGCATTGGCGTTGGTATAAAGACTCGGGCAAAGTAATGGCTTGGACCAATGATGTGCCAGAGCGTGTAACGGGAACCTATACTAACTTAACCAGAGAAAAGATGTTCGCTGAGCGGGCAAGGTTGTTTGGTGCTGCCTTCGAGCAAGCCAGAGATTGGGTGTTTATTCTCGACAAGCAGTTGCGTATCAAAGCCTGTAATGCAGCCTTACAGCAAGCATTTAATATCGTTGAAGAACCCAAATCTAGTTCTGCGTTAAACTTAGGTCTGCCAATTGCAACGCGAATGCATTATCTGCGTAAAATAAGTCAGTTAAAAGTGTCAGAATATTTTGTTGGCGAAGAGCGAGTTGGTCTTGCCAATGGTAAGCAGTGTCATGTGCTTATTAAAGTGACTGCAGTATCTGATGGTAATGGTGAGCTGAGCAATTATGTGGTTGGGTTGACAGACATTAGTGCCCAAAAGGAGTCAGAACGCTCTTTGCAGCAACTTGAAAGTATCAATACAGTTACACAACTTGCAGGCAAAGCCCGTTTTATTGATTGGGTTGAGCATGCAATTAGTCAAAAAGAGATTAATCAGAGCCTAGCTGTGATGGCGATACGAGTCGACAGGCTCAAGCATTTCTATGATATTTATGGTAAGTCGTTCTTTGAAAGCCTTATCAAACATATTGCGAAACAATTGACACTCAGTCTTGGACAACAAGTGAATATCGCATTTGCGAATGGTCGTGAGTTTATGGTGTTGTTGGAGCGATTAACTGAGCCTGCTGAGGCAACCCAATGCATCACAAAAATAAAGAATCAATTTGAGCATGCACAATTAATTGATGGTCATAACATTCAGCTTATGCCGTTCATTGGTGTCGCGAGTTACCCAGAAGATGCGGATAACGCTGAAGAGCTATGTCAAAAGGCGCGTATGGCACTTAATCATGCAATGGATGAGAAAAGTAGAGACTATCAATTCTTTACGCGAGCCATGCAAACCCGTGCAGAGCGAATTTTTGCGATCGAGCAAAGCTTAATGGCTTCTCTGAAAGAAGGAAACTTCATAAATCAGTATCAGCCAATCTTGAATTACCAAACTCGGCAAGTAGAGGGGCTCGAAGTTTCATTAAAATGGCCATCATTAGATGATTACTCTCAAGACTATGTGAATGATGTGGCCAAGCAAATTGGTGCCAGTCATCGACTTTTATTACATGCCTTGAGTGCTGGCCTTATCGAGTTAAAACAATGGCACTTACATCACCCGAATCTTTATTTAGCAGTTAACTTAACGGCTGCAGATTTGGTGCAAAGTGACCTGTTAAGTCGCATTGCGAATGTTATCTCGCGCTGTAATATTGGCGCTGAACACGTGGTGATTGAGATCACTGAAGCACAGACAGTGGTGAATTCAGAGCAAACCCTAAATTTGATGACCCAACTCAAGTCGATTGGTTGCCAAATTCACATTAATGGCTTTGGTTCTGAGTTTGCATCATTGGCCTCAATACAAAGCCTGCCAGTCGATGCTTTCAAGATAGCGCCTGCGCTTATCAATCAAAAGAATGGCGATCAAGCGGTGATTGCTCACGCCGTTATTAGCGTTGCAAACTTACTTGAAAAGCGTTGTATCGCAGAAGGTGTATTGAACGCTGGGCAGATTAATAAACTCAGAGAAATAGGCTGTGATATTTTCCAAGGCCCAATTTATGGCGATGCCGTTACAGGTGATTATGTGGCAAACATGCTAGATAAAGCCTGGTATGTGTTTACACCAGAGGCTTCTTCAGAGGTAAAGGTTTAAGCCCGAAAGCAGTTTATCTAAAAATAGAGATTCTTTTGATTGTATATTGCTGTGGCCTTAAAGCTTGTGGCCACAGTGTCTGCAATATTGGCTATGCACGCGTTTATTGGTCATAACTTTAATTGCTTGATTAGCTTCTGCTGCGCTTAAGCCTAATTCGACTCTCAGAGCCTCAAGATGCGCGCGTTCTTCTTCGTCAACATGACCGTCTATTAAACTGTGTAACACCGCTTCATGAAAGACTTCGCGGCGCTTGCGTAATTGCTCTGCAAAACTCGATGCCAATAAACCGGTTGGTATGGCGACCATGCCCATACTTAACATGGTAATGACCCCCCCAAAAAAGCGTCCCACTGGTGTAATTGGCACCACATCACCGTAACCAACTGTGGTTAGGGTAGCCATTGCCCACCACATAGCATCAGGTATAGAGCCAAACTTATCGGGTTGAACATCGTGCTCAATAAGATAAATACCGCATGACGCCATGATCAGCACCACAGACATAATAAAAAAGGCCGCCATTAAACTGCTGGCTTCTTCTTTAAAAGCCGCCAGTAATAACTGCATGGCTTTAGAGTAACGGGTGAGTTTGAATATTCTCAGTAGTCGAACAACACGCAAGAAACGCAGGTCAAAGCTAAAGAACATCATCAGAATGGTTGGCGCGATGGCCAGTAAATCAATTATCGCAAGCGGCGTCAGTGCATATTTAAAACGCTTTTTAAGATTTGAATCTTTTACTTGTTTGTATTCGATTTTATCGACACAAGACCATAACCTTGCTAAGTACTCTATAGTAAATATGGCGACAGAGCCAATCTCTATAACAAGAAAAACTGTGTGATAAGTTTGGGCGAGTGAGGCCACAGACTCTAAAACAATGGCGATCACATTGACCATAATTAAGAAGATCAAAAATACATCGAGTATGTGACCTGCTTTTTGATGTCGGCCACTACTTTCAAGTAAGCTTGCGGCCTTTTGTCTGGTTGTTAGCATAATTTATTGTTGTGCTTCATCTAACTTCAAAACCATATTAATGGTTCCCTCTTCAAAGTCACGAGTTACTTTAAAGCCTAATCGCTTAGAAAGCTCAATCATGCCAGTATTTTCAGGTAAAGTTATCCCCTCAACAATACCCACACCTTGGCTTCGGCAATAATCTATGGCTGCATTCATAAGCAGTTTACCAAGTCCTAGGCCTTGGCTTCCTGAGCGAACGACAACTGCAAATTCCGCAGAAAGATTATCTGGGTCCATTAATACCCGAGATACTCCCAGCGTGCGATAAGCGCTTTTGTGCGGGGCAGAGACAATAAACGCCATTTCTCGGTCGTAATCAATCTGTGTCATTTTAGCTAATTGCTCATGATTGAACTCAGGCAGTTCACCAAAGAAGCGTTTGTATCTGTCTTCTTTAGTTAGCGACTGGTCAAACTCTTGATGGGCGCGCTCATCTTCAGGGCGAATTGGCCTTAAAGTAGCTTCTTGGCCGTCTTTTAAGGTCACCTTTTGCTCCCACTCTTTCGGGTAAGGTTTAATGGCTAAGCGTTTACGATTGGCTTTGGCCTGATATGGGCGAAGCTGAATCGCGGCGTCGAGCACTAAAAATTGCCCTTCACTGGCAAGCACAGGGTTTAGCTCTAAATTATAAATATCGGGTTGATCAACCAATAATTGTGAAATACGCGTCAGCAGGGCGCAAAGACGATATTTATCAACTTTATCGGGTAGGGTGCGCTCTTTGAGCACGCCTTTGTCTTGCGCTGCAGCGATTAAATATTTTGCCAAGTTCATATTAAGTGGAGGGAGGGCCACCGCTGCTTGAGAGAACTCAAGACCGGTACCTGCTTCACCTAATAATATGACAGGGCCAAAGCCAGGCTCGGTTTTGATGGCAATACGCAGCTCTTGTGCGCCCGCTCTTGGCGCCATACGCTGCAATGAAAAACCTTCAATAATGGCATCCGGGTAGGCTTCTTTAATACGTAGCAAGATAGCAAAGGCATTTTGCTCGACTTCATTGCCATCATTTAAATTCAGTACCACGCCACCCACTTCAGACTTTGAAGGAATAGACGGACTGATAAGCTTTAACGCCACAGGAAAACCAAGTCGTTCAGCTTGTTCTTTTGCTTCGCTTGGTGTGAGCGCAATTTCAGTTTGAATACATTCTATTGAATAGTGTGATAAAACTTTTCGGGCAAGGTGAGTTGATAAGTGGGTATGGCCTTCAGCTATAAACTCTGCAATTTCATGCTTTGCCGTTTGGCTATTGATTAATAGATCGCTACTGATCGACTCCGGCGTTTGCGTTAAATGCTTTTGGTTACGGCGATAGCTTACTAAGTGCATAAATGCGCCAACAGCGCCTTCGGGTGTGCGGTAGGTCGGAATTGAATGTTCGGCACACACATAGCGTGCTTCATAAGCCGCGTATTCACCCATAAAGACGGTCATGACATAAGGGCGAGCCATTTTTGGAATTTTTTCTAAGGCGTTGGCAATGATCTCTGCGTATTCTTCACTCGGTGCAAGCGCTGAAGGCGTGTGGATAATCAGTAAGTTTTTCACCTCAGGCGCTTTAAGCAATATTTCTAGCGCTTGTTGGTAGCGTTTTGGTGATGAGTCACCAAATAAATCGACGGGGTTATAGATTTTCTCAGCCTGAGGAATGACTTTATTTAATGCTTCACGAGTTTGGTCACTCAGCTCCGCCAGTTTTCCTGATCCTTGTAAAAGTGTATCAACGGCCATAATGCCCGGGCCGCCGCCATTGGTGAGAATGGTCAACTGTTCTACTTGTAACAGTTTAGGGTGAAGCGCCAAGGTCTGAGTGGCAGCAAAGAGCTCACGTAAATCATTTACCCTTAACATACCTGCACGTTGGAACATGGCATCGTACACCGCGTCGTCACTGCTTTGACCGCCAGTATGAATATATGCTGCTTCTGCGCCAGCGCGGGTGCGACCTGTTTTAATTACCAACACAGGTTTACTAAATGCAGCGGCTCGCGCGGCTGAAATAAAACGGCGAACGTCATCAATGTTATCGATATACAGTAATATCGCACGAGTTTTGGCATCTCGGCCTAAAAAGTCCAATAACTCGTCAAAGTCGATATCAATACAATCGCCGACAGAAATAAAGTATGAAAAGCCAATACGCTTATTCTGCGCCCAATCTAAAATGGTCGAGCACACTGCAGCCGATTGTGAAATAAACGCCAATTTACCGGGTTCTGCCACGGTATGAGAAAAGCTGGCATTTAAACCTAAGTGAGGAATGAGTAGGCCTAAACAGTTGGGTCCAAGTAGGGTGACGCCCGCTTCTTTTGCGATTTGTTTGAGGGAAGTCTTTTGCGCTTGGTTTGCACCCGAGGCAATAATAATCGCATGTTGACAGCCTAGTTCACCGAGTTCGATGATGATCTGCTCTAAGGTATTTTTGTTGGTACAGATAACAGCAAGATCAGGTGTTTGCGGCAGCGCTTTAATGTTGCTGTAGGCAAGCACACCATGCACCGCTTTATGCTTTGGAGAAACCGGCATGATCGGCCCTTTAAAGCCACCTTGAAGTAAGTTGCGCATAACCACAAAGCCTGCACGACCAGCATTATTTGACGCACCAATGACTGCAACTGACTTAGGATTAAAAAATTGGCTGATCCGCTTAACACTCATCTACTGTTCCTTACCAAACATTTTTTATAACTTTAACACGTAACAGGGCACAGAAAAGTTGATTTAAGTTAGCTTTGTCATTAAATAACTGACTTATTACCAAGGTCTGATATGAATGAAATAAGTAAGGTATGTCTAGTTTTATTTTATTTTAGGTTCTGAATAAAAAAATTCGTTTTTTGTTTATCACTATTGTTGTTATGTGGGTGTGGTTTTTTTAAAAAGCTGTTATATTACAGTGGACTATATTGCAAGGGTGTTGGCTTTTAAAAAACATCTTTGTTTTTGCTAATAACCATCAAATTAAGGAAAAGTATGTTTAAAGTTTTAGTTCTAATATTCGCTATATTTTTTGTTAACCAGTCTTTCGCTGATCAAGCTTCAGGAAAAGTTACGCAATTAAGATATGCAGTTCCTGATAATATTTACTTTAAGTTAGACTCTATGCCAGAAGGTGTAACAAAATGGTTTTATGTTCGTGTAGGTAGCGGTTTGAAAGCAGGGTGCGAGCTCAAAGGGCACAGTGAATCACTTCAAAGTGTCTACGCCATGTTGTTAACAGCTAAAGCATCGCAGCAACAAATAACCATCAGTTATTGCCAAGACACAAATAACTACGGTCTTGTTAATCAATATATTCAGTTAGATTAGAGACTAAAGTTAGTTACTCAGTTCTTATCTAGTTGTTTATTATAGATTGCTTTTTAAGCATAAAGACACTTTCAAATGAGTTCACTTAAAGTAGTAAAAAAGTATTCATTGTACTCTATATTTACCTCGTTAATCCTGCTTATGAATCTAGGTTGTACAAGTTTACAAAATGCGACAGTAATCAACTACAACATACCTAAGTCATCATATATTGGAAGAGGAACAAACGCTGGTCCTATTTTAGTTGGTGCACTTGGTGCTACAGGTTTAGCTTTGGGTATTGCAATCGATAAGGGTATAAGTAAAGAATTTGATAGTAAAATAACTGAATACCAAGGAAAGTATTTTCAACGAACAGCCAGTTTACTAGAACAGTTATTTGTTCGTGCAAAGCATATCAGTATTAAAAAGATAGATTTTACAGCTCTTGAAACAAACGATAATTTTGTTAATACAACTATATATATTGAAGTGCAAACGAATAAGCAAACCGAAATTATTAATATAGAACTGGGTGTCATCGATTTTGAGGATTTAAGATCGACAGATATTTTCTGGAAAAAGCTGACAAGCAAACTAAAAGTAGGATTATAAAATGAAAAGCTTTTTTATACTATAAGGGCTGCTATTTTCAGCTTCTATCAATGTAAACCAAAAAGAGCATACATTCACTGGTCAAATAACTGACATAAGAGTTGTTGACGATTGCGTGCTCTTTAAAATTGCCGAAAGCTTTAGAACATGCCTTTAAAAAAGAAGGCTGGTTTGGTTAGTCAATAACGCAAGCTAGACATCAATATTACCTGAATATGACTTTGTTCGCTAAAACTAAATTGTAATGTACCTTTTGATGCTATAGCAGTTGAAGCTTTATTTATTCCAGAAATAATCAATTTAGTAGTAGTTTTACTTTCTAACTGTCTGCTAGTTAATACTGATACTACTTGAACGGTAAATATAACGGTTCAAGTAAAATGGGGTAAAAATTACGATCATGTTGAAAAATACAGCTTGTAGGGTACAGCTCCCAAATGATTAAGATTATAAACCTAAGGCTTTAACCGCTTTTTATGCAGGGAAATATATTGGTCTGAGACAGACATTCATATTTCTAAAGACGACTGGCAACATTATTGAATTTGAAAAGGTTACTTATTAATTAAAAGGGAATAATATAAATATATAATTCAGGCTTAAGTTAGGTTAATAGCCTGTTTTTATTAACAAAGAGGCTTCCATAGTTAAGCCTCTTTCAATGTTTTCAAGTTACGCAAACAAAACACTTTACTCGTAAGGCTATGAATTTAATGGTTTTATCGCGTTCTAACGAAGTTCCCCCCGCCCGGTCTGCAGCGATAATTATTTTAACTAAAGTTTACAAGGTTTGAGTTTTGCAATAAAAAATAACTTGTACTAACGCCATGTTTTTCAATAAAATAATCAAAATTTCTGTAAACTTCTAATTACAAGATACGGACTATCCTGCTAATGCGCTTTTCTAAAAATAACAAGCTTCTTTTATTGTCATATTTATTTGCTAGCCAGCAAGCCCTTGCTTCATCAGCATGGGTGCCAATTTCAAATGGTGACATTACGAGCATTATTCCAGTACCTAAAGTGGAGGTAAATGGCACTAATGTTTATACAACTGGCGATAATATGAAAATATTGTTGGGAGATATAGGTGCTACCTCTGCTTATTACTACCAACTTATAGACAGTCAAACTGGCGCATTAGGTCCATTGCAATGTACAACAGCTGAAACAGCCAAAGCACAAGGTAATACCTTGGTAGCTAGCCCTGGCGTGACAAAAGGTTCGTATAAATTTCGAGTTTCAGCTTGCATGACGGGTGTTGGTTGTGATGTTGCTGCATTTGAAAAAGGAAATTTAGCCTGTTCAGAGTTTGGTAGTTCAAATCAATTTACTTATAACTCGGTAAGCGGCATCAGAACACCTTCAGTATCTGACTCTACTAATGAATATATTGGTACGACCCAGCTTCAATTTAGGGTATCAGAGAGTGGTGCTGCTACTTACACTGTGCCTATCAGTATCCCTAATGGCTCAGGCGGTGTACAGCCGCAAGTAAGCTTGTTTTATAGCTCTCAAGCTGGCAGCGGTCATTTAGGCCATGGATGGAGTTTAAATGCGGGGTCTGCAATATCAAGATGTGGCAAGACGCCCGTATACGATGGAGTACAGGGAGGTGTATCGCTTACAAAGAATGATAGGTTATGTTTTAATGGGCAAAGGTTATTGCTTAATAGCTCAACTTCAAGCGTCGGTACAGATGTCGGTGTTTCTAACTCAGACTACTGGAGTGAGACTGCCACTTATCATACGGCAATAGATAGCTTTTCTGTTATCACCCCTTATTATTCTGACTCAGAATTAAAGGCTTTTACAGTCGAAAACAAAGCGGGAGAAATACATTATTTTGGTGATGTTGGCATACTTTCAAATAAGACTCCATTACTAAAGACAAAAAGCCGAGCAACGCTACGTAATACCTTTAAAAAATACAAACAAGGCGAAACTACAGGAAATACTGATGCTTACTTAACAAGCGTCGTATCTTCAAACCTGGCTCATACTTGGTTAATAAAAGCCGTTGAAGATGTTATGGGTAGCTACTTCGTTTATAACTACAGCACTTTTGATGTCAGTAATGGTGAGTCATACCTAACCAGTATTGATTATACTGGTTCTAATAACCAAAGGCCCTTTGCCAGTGTAATTTTCAATTATAAAAATGATAGAAAGAAGTTTCTTGGCTGGAGTGCTGGTTCTCCAATACAACGAACACAATTAATCAAAGATATTACCGTTGAGATAGATGGTAAAATGTATAGACAATATACTCCATCTTACTTTGAAAGTGACTTTCTTGATGAAAAAACATACCTTGAAGAATTAAGAGAGTGTACCCTAGACTACTCCAAAAGCATTTCATCTCCTGATGAAATTTGTAATGCTCCGCTTTCATTTAAATGGCAAAAACCAGATCCGATTACATCTGAAATAAAGACTGTCTGCCCTAAAGGCCCAAATGAAGGTGGTTTAGTTACAGATGGCGAAAGTTTTCATCCAGAGTTTTATGAGTGTTTTGAACAAGTTGAAAATGATCCATTTACGCCTTTCAAATCCAGCTCAAGTAAGTATATTTCCGCAGAAAACTTAGGTTCAAGCGTACTGATTGACTTTAATGGCGATGGTTATACTGACATTCTATATCCAGATGGAGAATGGAAGGTTAAGTACGGACCTAATTTATCAACAGCTGTAACAATCGATAATTCCAGACCTTTTACTTCAGAGGAAGCGTTAAAAACAGTCAAAGTGATTGACTATAACGGCGATGGTCAATTGGATTTACTTGCCGCTAAGGAAGAGGGCCAGAATTGGCACATTATCACACACAAGAAAATCACTCGAGAAGTACAAAACTGTAACAGCGGTAATGCGTATGCACGTCGACCTGACAGTTGTTATACATACACGACTTCAATGAATGTTAATGACTTAGGGATAAAAGCCATTGGCGCTGAGTCCCGCACCCAGATAATGGATATCAACGGCGATGCACTGCAAGACATTGTATATACCTTAAATAATGAACTATTTGTCTATGAAAATACTGGGAGTAATTTTGAGTTAGCAAAAAAGTTTGTGACAGTACCAGAGCATCAAGTTGAGCGATATAATGATGAAGAAACGATAGAAATAACAACTTCATTAACTAGTAGTAACAGTTTATACAAAAACACAGCTGGAGCAGTTAATTCACTTGTACTAGATTTTAACGGCGATGGTATTACAGACTTATTAATTGCCAGAAAAACGACTGTCAAGCGATGCCATCCTACAGACTCTAATGATGATGTGAATAGAGATGCTGCGATACAAGAATCAGGTGATCTCAAAACAACTTCAGAGCCGAACTGTTGGCCAGAGGGGCCACATTTTGCGTGGTATTTATATTCAGGCGCGAATTGGAGCGAATATACTCAAAAATTCAATTATATTGATTTTTCTAATCCTAAGGTAGTCGACTTAAATGGAGATGGATTAAGCGATATTGTTTGGCGAAGTGGTGAAAAAATTAAATATCGCTTGAGTAGTGGCCGAGAATTGTTAGAACCACAAGTTGCACAATATGTCAATTCAAACTCCACGATAAGTGATATTACTTTTAAAGAAGAGCAAGAAGAATCAAGCTACTTTATGGATGTCTCTGCTGACGGTAGAACTGACTTACTGATCAGTAATAATGCTGGCACACATAGAGCAACTTATTTTTCTCGACCTATTTTAGGCGCGCCAGAAAAAGTATTATTTGAGAACCGAGGTAGTTTTGCTTTTTCAAAAGACACAGCTACACAGTTTGCAGACATTAATGCTGACGGGCAGTTAGATTGGCTACAAAGCAATGACAGTTTTACAAGTTGGGAAGTTAGGTACAGCACTCATAAAGATGAGTTAATGCACGTTATTTATGAATCTGATAATGGTCATGGTGTAACTAATCACATTAACTACGACAGTATTAACGTTACTGAAGATAACATTCCACTAAATAGAGCTGCAGTTAATATACTAAGTGATTCAAGTTTAAGGTTTAATGATGATGGTACAACTAACAATGACTACGTTGCGGCCAAAACTGGATTATTTGTTGTTTCTGGCGTACTTTCAAAGACGAACATAAAGACCAGTGCAAATATAACGACTAGCGAGTATGCATCGGTTATATATCAGTATGGTGGCCTACTGATGCATAAAAAGGGTTATGGTAATTTAGGATTCGAATTACTCAGAACACTTGATTTACAGACATGTAAAGACAAAACAGTTCAGTTCGCACCTTCTCTAAATGATGAAGATGATGATGACACAGGTAATATTGATTGGGGCGAGTTAACGCTTACTGATTTCGATAATTGTGTCACAACAACAACCATGTACAATCAGGCCGCGCCTTTTATAGGTATGCCAAAGTCGACGATTAAAACACTGGGTGTGGGTAGTGATTCAATCTTATTAAGTAAATCGACAAACGAATACAATACGAAAGAGACAATTAACGGTGGTCAGCAAGTTTATCTATCAAAATCGACCGACTTTAGCTACGCGCTAAACAAAGACTTATCATCTAGCAAATTAGTCTCAAGAACAATAACAACACAAGAGCAGGATACTTATGGCAACGTAACTGAGAGTAATGTTGTTGTAGATAATTTATCGGAGGGGGCGACAAGCTCACTTCACTACTCTAAGGTTAATACAAGTAACAGCTACGGCACGACTGCTATCGACAAGCGTATGGGCCGACTCTCGTTAGCAACAGTTACAAAGTCATATAAAACAACCGATGTAACTGACAGTAGCACTCAAATAGCAAGTTTTACTTATAATGGTAATAAGTTGCTTGAAAGCGAAACAACCGCTTTAGGTAAGACTACCCACACCTATGATGACTGGGGTAATAAAGTCGAAAGTACACTTGTGGTAAATGACTCTTCTGGCACAGTGAGAGATACACGTAAATCAAGTTTGGAATATGACACTCGTGGCCGTTATGTTATTTATACAACTAACGCAAAAGAGTTTGTTACTACCAATAAATACCTCACAACTGGCTCTAACGGCAACTTCACTACATCGCCAACAGGTCGCGTTTTAGCAATCGAGACTCACAATGAGGTTGGCAGTAACGTTAAAAAATACTTAAATGGCTTTGGCGTTGCTTATAAAACAGTGTCAAATACAGGGTCTCAGTCGCCGACGCTGGTTTCTCAAACGTTTACTAGCCCATGTAGCTCAGTAACCTGTGGTGTCAGTGGGGCTTATCAAAGGGTGATTTCAGCCGCTTCAGGTGTGCCAGAAAGTCATACATATCTAGATGCATGGGGCAGAGAGCTGCAAACTAAAAAGCGTCTGATGGATGGCAGTTGGCAAGTGGTTGCCAAATTTTATGATGCTCAGGGTCGAGCAGAGTGGGTGAGCGAACCTAACAAAAATAGTGTTTCAGGTAATAAAACAAGTTTTGAGTATGACCGTATTGGCCGTGTTAAAAAAGAAACTAAGCCAGACGGTTCAACCGTAACGCGTGAGTACGATGGTTTACAAACCATTACCACTGACGCGAAAGGTAATAAACTTCGCGTGACCAATAACTTTGCGGGTCACAAAACAGCCGTTGAAAATTTAGCTAGCAACGATGCCGTTCTCACTAAATTAACTTATGTCTATGATGCTAATAATAATCTACTGAACTCGAAAGTTTATACAGGCAGTACTTATAGTCACACCCAATCAACGCTGACCTATGATGATTATGGTCGCAAAGAGAGCATGACAGACCTTGATAAAGGCGATTGGACATATGCCTACAATGGTTTTGGCGAGCTAGTTTCACAGACCAATAGCAGCAACCAAATTGTTGAACTGCGTTACGACGAATTAGGTCGTAAAATAGCTCGTTTAGATGTGGATGGACTAACATGTTGGGAGTACGACACAGAGCTACAAGGCAAATTAAGTCGTGTTGCTTATAAAAAAGGCAGCGGACAAAGCAAAAATACCTGTAGTGCTTCGAATTGGCCAAGCAACCCGAACTACCAAGAGCAATATACGTATGGTCATAACCATCAACTAGCTAGCACAACAACGACGATAGACGGTGAAGCATTTCATACACATGTCATGTATGACGAATTTAACCGTGTTAAGTACACTCAATATCCGGCGAATGGCTTTACGGTTGAGCATGGCTATAACAGCTTAGGTATGCCAACGACATTAAAAAATGTGACACAAGGCCACCGTGACTTCGGCAAAATCTATCAAGAGGTTAAAGCAACCGATGCGCGTGGTAATGTAACTGATGTGCGATATGCTAATGGTGTAAAACAAACCAAAGGTCACAATGCGCAAACAGGTTATATAGAAGCCATGTCTTTAACCAAAGGCAGCAGTGTTTTACATAATCAAAACTTTAAGTTTGATGCGTTAGGCAATCTAGAAGAACGTAAGCATAATTTTGGTTATGGAGGCAGCGCACACGATTATTGTGAAACGTTTGGCTATGATAACTTAAACCGTCTTGATTGGAGTCGTACCAAAACAGGCACAACGGCTTGTAGCACCACTTCAGGCATTTATAAAAATTACAATTACGATGCGTTAGGTAATTTTACATATAAAGCAGGGGCTGGTTATTACACCTACCACAACAGCATAAAAAATCGTGTGTTAAAAGTGACAACTGGCGCAAATGGTACAGGCACAACGGTTTATAACTTCTCGAAATATGATAACCGCGGCAATGTACTTAACGATGGTAGCCGTACCTTTACTTACACGTCTTATGACAAACCAAGTCGCATAACAAAAGGTAGCATTGCAACTGATATGAGTTACGACCACGGCCGTAATTTGTATCGCCGTGTTGACCATCGTAGTGATGGCATAACCGACACACTCTACGTTAAAGGCTTATATGAGCGTGTGAAAGGCAGTGATGGAGTTACGGAGCATAAATATTATGTGGGTAATACCGTTGTAACAGACCGTTCAAACGGTAAACATGATACTTTGTATTTGCATAAAGACCACTTAGGCTCAACAACCTCTATCACCAATGCCAGTGGTGTAGTTGTACAACACATAAACTATGATGCTTGGGGTCAGCAAAACCGATTCCATACTTCAGGCAACTTAAGTACTTTACTTCAGCAACAAAGCCCAGCCGAAAGTAAAGGCTATACAGGCCACAAAGAGCTCAGTGACTTGGGTATTATTCATATGGGTGGCCGTATTTATGATGCCAAGCTGGGGAGGTTTTTACAGGCAGATCCGTTTATTCAGTCTCCATCTAACTCGCAGTCATATAATCGGTATTCTTATGTTTGGAATAATCCTCTGAGCCATACAGATCCGAGTGGTTATATAGGTATTTCAATTCTTAAGAAAGTGCAGCGAAATGTAATTCGAGGTGCAGTTAAAGTATTTGGCCCTGAGGTTGTTGGTATTGTAGGTAATATTGCTTCACTTGCATGTGGAGGCGCTGCACCGGCATGTGCAGCATACTGGACTTATCAGTTTAATAGATCTATGGGAGCTTCAAGTTCTGGAGCTTTAAAGTCAGCATATATATCAGCTGCAGCCACTTTTGCGTTTCAGCAAATAGGGGGGCATTACAGCGCAGCTGGAAGTGATAATTTGCTAGCCTTAAAGCATGGCATCATAGATCCCAATTCGCTAATTAAATTTGGTGGCCTCCGTCTAACTAGCTCACAGATTATTGGCCAAATAACGGCGCACGCTCTCGTCGGAGGAGTAAGTGCAGCGGTACAGGGTGGTAAATTTGGGCATGGCTTTATTAGTGCTGGTGTGACTAAAGCTGCTGGTGGTGCTTTTTTACCAGGTGGTGCTGATATTGATGGCGCAGCAGAGCTTGCGAAAAACACGGTAATTTCAGCTGTTATTGGTGGTACTGCTTCAGTACTGTCTGGCGGAAAATTTGCAAATGGTGCGAATACCGCAGCTATGCAATATTTGTTTAATCAGGCTAAGAACTTTTCTTTTACAAAAAATAAGAGCCCTCAAAAATACTTTGAAGATAATTATGAAAATGCTGAGAGGTCTCTTGAGATAAAGGGTAAGTATAGACAATATATAATTGAAGAGGATAAGGTAGGCTATGAGCTATCTTTTCAAAAAAGAGTACCTCTTTCTGCAACTGTTGATACCTCCGGTGAAGTCGAAGTTGCAATGGGGTTAGGAGTCGAATTTAATCAATTGAATTCTTTAGGTGCAAAAGGGTTTGTTAATGACCGTGGAGCTATAGGGGCCGAGGCTGGAATAGTCCTTAACGGTGCCGAGGTTGCAGTTAAGATAGAATATTCTCTATACCAAAATATCAAAACAAGCATGAAAGCTTTTTCTGAAGCTATGTATAATATGTCTAAATTTCCGTCAAATAGGTAAATGCAATGAGGTATTTAATTATTTTATTTTATTTCGTATCTTTTAGAACCTTCTCGATCACAATAGATGATATTGAATATGATATAAATAGCTATCAAAGATTAGATAAAGTAAATGTTTTGGGTACATTGAATGACAGTATTGATGATAATCAAGCAAGATATTTGTTGGGGGTTATTTATGGTTATGGACTTTACTCTAACAAAATTGATTTAAAAAAAGCTATAGCTATTTTACAACCTCTATTGGAAGAAAAGTATAGGGATATACACTTTTTACTTGGTAGCTTTTTATCGCAGAGTGAAAATAAAGAAGAGGTAAAGCTTGGTATCCATTACCTTGAGATTGCATCTTCAAGTGGAGATACTGTTGCAATGAATAACTTGTTCGTTTTATATAAAAAAGGGAAATATAATAATAAAGTAAAATTAATAAATTATTTAAAACTAGGTAAAGACCAAGGAAAACCACAAATAGCTATTTTGTATGGCAAGCTAGCCCTTGATAAGGTTTTAAAAGCAAAGAACAAAATTGAAGCAAATGAAGTTATTAAAGAGCTAGAGACCATAGATTACAGTGGTTACGAAGGTGATTATTATTATATGCTTTCTGCATATTATGGCTTTGAAAAATCACCTCTTTATGATGAAGAAAAGAGGGACTTTTATTTGATGAAAGCTTATAAAAGCGGGTCTACAAGTGCTAGAAAATTATTAATTGGCATGGGAAAAATAAAAGAGCTTAAAATTAACTAACGGGTAAACGGGGTCAGGTCTTGCATTGTGCAACATTAGAAAGGTTAACTAAGCAAGGTAAACGGGGTCAGGTCTTGCATTGTGCAACATTAGAAAGGTTAACTATATTTAGTTAACCTTTTCTTTTTGTTTATTTAAAAGTTATGAGTAGGCCATTACGTTTGGAGTTTTCAGGTGCTCTTTATCATGTCACTTCACGTGGTAATGAGAGAAAAGCCGTTTTCAGGGATGAGCAAGGCTTTGAAAATTAACAGTAAAAAAGGGAAAACAGGGTCAGGTCTTGCATTGTGCAATCTCAGAAAGGTTAACTATATTTGGTTAACCTTTTCTTTTGTTTATTTAAAAGTTATGAGTAGACCATTACGTTTGGAGTTTTCAGGTGCACTTTATCATGTCACTTCACGTGGTAATGAGCGAAAAGCCATTTTCAGAGATGAGCAAGACTTTGCAATCTTTATGGATGTTTTAGCGTCGGTGGAATCCACGGGGTCAGGTCTTGCATTGTGCATTATGAACTAACGGGGTCAGGTCTTGCATTGTGCAATCTCAGAAAGGTTAACTATATTTAGTTAACCTTTTCTTTTGTTTATTTAAAAGTTATGAGTAGACCATTACGTTTGGAGTTTTCAGGCGCACTCTATCATGTCACTTCACGTGGTAATGAGCGAAAAGCCATTTTCAGGGATGAGCAAGACTTTGAAATCTTTATAGGTACTTTAGCGTCGGTATGCGACAGATTTAATTGGGTAATTCATGCCTATTGCTTGATGCATAATCACTATCATCTATTAATCGAAACACCAGATGCCAACTTATCAAAGGGTATGCGGCAGCTAAATGGTGTTTATACACAAAAGTTTAATCGCAAGCACAGTCGTGTAGGGCACTTATTTCAAGGTCGTTATAAAAGTATTTTGGTTGATAAAGACAACTATTTACTGGAACTCAGTCGTTATATTGTATTAAACCCGGTGCGGGCGAGGGGCATGGTTGATTCTCCAGAGGAGTGGCAGTGGAGTAGTTATCATGAAACTATAGGTAAACGTGCTTCACCTGATTGGTTGGAGACCGATGCTTTATTGTTAATGTTCACAAAAAATAAAAAAACAGCCATAAAAAAATATATGGAATTTGTGGCTCAAGGTCGTGGTGTTGCTGTTTGGCATAATCTTAAAAACCAAGTATTCATGGGTGATGATGACTTTGTTGAACGCCACCAAGCTATGCTTGAAGACGACGTTGACATAACGCTTAGCGAAGTGCCTAAAAAGCAAAAGCAAATAAACATACAGCCAATCAGCTTTTTTAAGGATAAATACCGTGATGATGATAAGTTAGCTATGGCAAGTGCTTATTTAGATGGTCATTATACAATGGCTGAAATAGCAGCCGAGTTTGGGGTACATTATTCAACGGTAAGTAGAGCAGTTGCAAAATGCAAGACCTGACCCTGTAAGTTTTGTAAGTAGAGCAGTTGCAAAATGCAAGACCTGATAATCCTCTAGTCAGCCTCCGGGGCCTTCGTTAGCTATGCTAACAGGTGCTGAAACCAAGACTGACCGGAGACTGTTATGGCACTTTACTGTGGTATCGACTTACATTCAAATAATCACGTCA